>NZ_AEVT01000058.1 GCF_000189275.1 Vibrio sinaloensis DSM 21326
TTGACCCGATACTTTCAGTGTATCGCCCACTTCCGCGTCTGCTGGAACCGTCACTAACACATCAACTTGGCCACTGATTTCAGTGTTGGAAATCGTGCCATCATTATTGCTGTCTTCAATAATTTCGACGATTGGAGTTCCATCCCAAACAGGCGTTACACCGACATTAACCGTCACTGTGTCTGTACCACCATTGCCGTCAGACACCACGACGGTAAAACTGTCGTTGCCGTTGTAATTTGGGTTTGGTGTGTAGGTCCAGTTGCCATCCGCATCGACGGTCACTGAGCCATTCGATGGATCGGTGCCTTTTTCAAAGGTCAGCGTGTCATTGTCTGCATCGGTGGCCGTTAGCTTACCGCTCACCGGCGTATCTTCTTCTGTGGTGACCGACATATCGTCGCCCACCGGGGCGCCGTTCTCATCACCAATCACAGGGATATCGTTAACAGGGGTCACACCGACATTAACCGTCACCGTGTCTGTACCACCATTCCCGTCAGACACTACAACGGTAAAGCTGTCATTGCCGTTGTAATCTGGGTTTGGTGTGTAGGTCCAGTTACCGTCCGCATCGACGGTCACTGAGCCATTCGACGGATCGGTGCCTTTTTCAAAGGTCAGCGTGTCGTTGTCTGCGTCGGTAGCCGTTAGCTTACCACTCACAGGTGTGTCTTCTTCTGTTGTGACCGACATATCGTCGCCCACCGGGGCGCCATTCTCGTCGCCAATCACAGGGATATCGTTCACTGGCGTCACACCAATGTTCACCGTGATAGTATCGGTGCCGCCTTGTCCGTCAGACACAACAACAGTGAAAGAATCGCCGCCGTTATAGTCTTGATCAGGGGTATAAGTCCACGAACCATCTTCGTTAAGGTCAACAGAACCATTATCAGGTTGCTCGGAGACGGTATAGGTTAGCTCATCGCCATCAGAGTCAGTTGCAACAAGCTGGCCACTAACAGGAGTGTCTTCAGGCGTTGTAATTTGGAGATCGTCACCGCGTGGGTTTGAGTTTACATCAATGAATACTGGTGATTGCTGTAGTGTTTGAAATTGATCCAGTAAAGTAAGGCTTTGTGTTTCGGATAGTCCAAGGCTAGCAAATCCCTGAGTGACAAACTCTGTCGCAGCTAGGATTTCTGTTCCATCACGGTCAATGGAACCCGAAGAAGTCAAACTAGAGCCAGCTTGACCACCCGCAGCAGTCGCGAAATCTTCACCCAACTGAGTAGGATCTTGCCCGTCTTCTAACGCCGCAAAAATATCTTCGATTTCATTTGATATGTCTTGAGGCAAGCCACTTTCATCAATGATTTCGACCACAACTTCTGTCTCACCGTCGACAGCAATCTGCTCGCTATTAATAACGACTTCACCAGGCTTGGGTAATTCCCCTTCGAGTAAAACTCGAACATTACCATTAGTATCAACTACTACTATTTGTCCAGTCACTAGATTACCTAACGCCACGTATGCACCAAAACCCATAATCGAGCCCTTAATCCTTTACTACCTTTCACCGCCACATTCGAAGCGACAATATATTGGCAACTTTACTATTTACATTCTTTATAAATTAACATTATTGATAAGTCACCAAAACTACTTTATCGACCTATCAATAATTTTACTTAAAAAACTTGTTGCAGAAATCAGTCTAAATGCTGAATCAAGATCTCAATTGTACCAGCAATTAAATAGAACGACGTCCCAACATGTTTGTTATTATTTATGTGTCACAAAATACCCGATCCTGTTGTTTATTAACAATTAAATTAGTTCAATGAATAGTGTTATTGGTCAGAAAGTGTTACTTTATTGACGCTTACGTAGGGTTCATCTCAATATTGAGACGATAAATTGAGTAATATCCTTCGCACAACAGCTTGTTGAGGAGAGTTAAAGTGAATTGGAATAGGTTGAAAGTACTAAGTTGCGCGGTAGCACTTAGCTTTCCTGCACATAGTCAAACATTGGAGCAGGCTGTCGCGTATACCATTACGCATAACCCAAAGGTTAAAGCCTCGTATAATGAGTTCAAAAGTAAATTTTACGATTCAGAAGCTTCATCCGGTGCATACCTACCTAAATTAGATCTTGATGCTGGCATTGGCTATGAAAAAGTTGATTTAGCTTCAGGTACAGAAAATGAGTTAACACGTAAAGAAGCAACGATTACCTTATCTCAATTGATATGGGATGGCTCTGCTACTTTAAATGACATGGACCGCACTGCTGCAGACGCAGAGTCGGTTCGTTTCCAACTTCTTGCCGATGCTCAAGATATTGCGCTGGAGGTAACGAAAATTTACCTCGATGCAACGAAGGCTTATGAAGTCTTGGCATTATCTGAGAGCAATCTAGCGGTCCACAAAGATATCTATCGCGATATTAGAAGACGCGTTGAATCAGGCATTGGTTCGACTGCGGACATGTCTCAAGTAGAGGCGCGTCTGGCGAAAGCGCATGGAAACTTGCTAGCAGCACAAAACAATCTTTTTGACGTACACACACAATTCAAGCGTATTGTAGGCCAAGCGCCGCAGGGCTTAACGTTCCCTCGTGCGGACCAAAATGCTATCCCTTTTACAATTGATGATGCACTAGATGATGCGTTTAACAATCACCCTGTAGTGAAAATCGCTCAAGCTGACGTTGACTCTGCGCGATTCCAATTCCAACAGACAAAAGGTGTTAACTACCCCACTCTTTCATTTGAGGCTAACCAGACTTGGCGTGATGACGCAGGCGGCATTGAAGGCCAAAGTGACGAGTTTTCCGCCATGCTACGTATGAGGTACAACCTCTACAACGGTGGTTCAGACGCAGATCGTAGTGACAGTGCCGCGTACCAACTGAACAAAGCAAAAGACCTACGAAACTACACATTCCGCACAGTAGAAGAAGGCCTACGTTTATCTTGGAGCGCGTTGGATTTAACTGTTCAGCAAAAAGAATTTTTAGCAGACCATGTTGATTCTGCATCTGAAACCGTTATCGCTTACGAAAAGCAATACAAGCTTGGTAAACGAACCTTACTTGACTTACTGAACACCGAGAACGAATTGTTCGAAGCTCGCAAAGGCTATTTAGATGCTAAGTATGACGAGCAGTATGCCAAGTACAGAGTAATGAACGCGACTGGAAACCTACTTGCAGCACTGAGAGTAGACACGCCGGATGAATGGAACGAGGCGGTGGAATATTAATATGAAAAAAACAGCTCTTTCACTATTAACGACTGCGGTACTTCTGACCGGTTGTTCGATTGCTGAGGACGATTACGCGTATATCGATACGCCAGTCCCAAATCAAGTTGACGATCTTTTAGATGAGGATAAAGATGGCGTAATTAACGCTCGAGATCTTTGCCCTCAAACACCATCTCGTTCAGAGATTGACAACGACGGCTGTGGTACATTCATAAACACATCAGAAGAGATAAGTTTGCATATATTGTTTGCCAACGACTCTGCTGAAGTACAACCGGTATTTATGACTCAGATTCGTGAAGTCGCTGATTTTATGGCTGAGTTCCCTTCAACTTCAGTCGAGCTTCAAGGTTATGCAAGTAAAGTCGGTCGAGCTGACTATAATCTCGAGCTTTCGAAACAGCGTGCGTTTGCAGTAGAAGACTTACTCCTCAGCTACGGCGTAGACTCAAGCCGAGTAAACATCGTCGGCTTTGGTGATACTAACCTGTCGTTAGAAGGAAATGACGAACAAGTCCACGCCCAAAACCGTAAAGTCGTCGCCTCTATTATTGGCCATAAAGGGCAAGTAAAAGAAGAGTGGACGATATTCACCACAATCAAAAAATAAGCTAAACAAGGGAGCAACTCGCTCCCTTTTTGATTTAGATTTGCTGCCAACAATGCTACTCTAGCCGCGAATCAAATTAAGAGACTATCTTCATGAGTAAATTAACATCAGACATCCAAGCTAACCTCGAACTGTTCATTGCCCAAACTAAAGAAACAAAACTTGTTTGGGGTATGCGCAATGAAGAAGGCTGGCTGTCATGCGACTCTACCGAATTTGAAAACAGCGAAGTAATGCCGTTTTGGTCATCAAAGGAAGACGCTCAAACTCATAACGTTGAAGAATGGGCTGATTTCGAAGTATTAGAAATCCCATTGGATATCTTCGTTGAAGATTGGTTGCTGACGCTTGCTGAAGATGGCGTTTTGGTTGGTACAAACTGGAACGAAGTACTTGAAGGTCGTGAGATCGAACCAAGTGACCTTGCAAAGATGTACTTAAACTAAATCTCTGTCAAAAGCGCTCTCTTGGGCGCTTTTTCATTTCTATTGATACAACCCCACCTACTTCGCAAATTTCTTCTTCGATTGAAACAACATATTGTGCGTTAATAGCCTCTGCTTCTAAAATGCCACGACATATAATTCAAACGTATCAATATGATTTCTTTTCTGCCTCGCTTTTTGCCCATTCTGTTTATATTCGCTTCTAACTTTTGTCACGCGCAAGATGATCTTGTCAGTTGGGAAAGAGCCTATCGGGAGTTACTCCAATCTGACGAACATCGCGCTCTTGCAATGCTCCAAGACCGATATGACACTACACGTCCCAGTGTCGAGAAGCTTTATTTAAGCTCTAAAATTCATGGATATATGATATTAAGAGGCCAACCGTATCACGGCAATCGAATTGCTTATGACGATGAGTACTCTCAACTAGAGCAAACCTTTATTAGTGCCTTAAACCATGAAGAGCGGTTACAGTTTGATTTAGCTAAGAAGGGTTACCTCACTTTATTGAAACACTACACAGAAACCAATCACCTGCAGGGAAAGGTTCTTTTCGAATATCACTTATGTCGGTCTTTGAACCGACAAGGGCAATTTTACAGCGCTTCTTTGTATTGCTCATCATTGCGCACGCATATGAACGACAACGAAAACATCCTGTTGCCCAGCTATAAGGCTTTGAGAGTGATTGCCAACAATTTCGAGTACGTTGGCGACTACAAAAATGCCTTGAAAAGCTACCAAGAATACCTAGCGATCATACCTGATTATATCGACCCGTCAGGTGTTTATAATGATGCTGCATTGTTACTGAAAACACTCGGTAACCTCTCGCTTGCAAAAGAGTACGCGAAAATCGCCCTAAAACTAAGAAACGACAACAAGAGTGAGCTGCATTTAGCACAAACCCATCACAGTATGGGTGATATATTGCTCGCTGACGCACAGTATGATAATGCCATACATCATTTCATGCAGTCCCGAGACATATTGGAAAAATACAATAATGACTATGGGTTAACTTACGCGTTATTAGGGTTAGGCAAAGCTCATATCGCAAGGCAAGAATTTGCAACTGGCACCGCATACCTTTTGGATGCATTGGAAAAAGCGACCCTTCAAGCCAACGGACAAATCAGAGGCAATGTCTATTTAACATTAGCTAACGCCCATCAGGTTCAAGGGCAATACCAAAGAGCGGAAGACTTTGCAAACCAAGCCTTATCGTTATCTGCAGAGATTAGCAGCGAACCACTTCGAAGCGATGCATTAAAAGCGTTAGCTGATCTTGCCAGAGAGCAGTCCCATTACCAGAAAGCGTTAGATTACTATCAAGAGTACATTAATACGGAGTTAAACAAGCGAGACGAACTCCATCAATCTGCCTATGTCGCATTGGATGTCGCTCGAAAAGACTACATACAGCAACTCCAGCACTCGAAAATTGCTCAGCAAAATCTGCAACAGAAACAACACATTGACCACCAGCAAACCTGGATACAGTTTCTTACTTTGAGCTGCTCGCTTCTCGCCATCTTTCTTGCCTACTCGACGTATAGCAAACATAAAGCGACGCGCCGTGCCGAGTTGGATTTGCTCACTCACGCATGGAACCGAGCGGCGGCCATCCGAGAAATTAAACAGTTACCTCAGCTCGCCCAAGACGGGTTCAATTACTTAATTGTTTTGCTCGATCTCGATGACTTCAAGAAAATTAATGACGCATATGGGCACCCGACTGGCGATCGGGCCTTAATGAAAATCGCGGATGCTATTCGTTCACAATGTAAGAAAGGAGACATTTTTGGCCGTTTGGGCGGAGAGGAATTTGTAATTGTAATGCGTAAGGTAGATGAATTGGAGACAGAAGAAAAAGTCAAACGGCTACATAGAGCGATTGCAGAGGCGACATTTTTCTCTGAGAGTAAAGAGAAGCTTAACGTTACCGCCAGCTTCTCTTACCTAACAACGACCAAAGCTCTGGCCGACTTTGACGAGCTTTATTCGATTCTTGATCAGGCCTTATATCAGGTAAAACAAACCGGTAAAAACAAGATCATAGATGCGTTTAACGAACCGATTTATTTGCCAAACTCTGTTTACGAACCAGCTCAGACATCACAGTTTCCCGGTTAGATAAATAATCACTAAGACCTACTTTTCTAAGCTCACAAGACGGGCAATCACCACACCCATCACCAATGATGCCGTTGTAGCAAGTTAACGTTTTTTCTCGAACAAGTTGCAACGCATCGTATTGGTCAGCAAGCGCCCAAGTTTCCGCTTTATTTAACCACATCAGTGGAGTCTCTATCTCGAACTGACGATCCATCCCCAATACGAGAGAACGATTAATCGATTTAACGAACTCATCGCGACAATCTGGATAACCTGAGAAATCGGTTTCACACACACCAGTAATCACGGCTTGCGCACCAATCTGATACGCGTAAATGCCAGCTAACGTGAGGAAAAGTATGTTCCGCCCTGGAACAAAGGAGTTAGGTAAGCCGTTATCTTGAAGTTCATGAGATACGGGTATGTCATCACGAGTAAGGGAGCTTATCGCTAACTCATTGAGTAGTCCTACATCCATTACTTTATGGGCTTTTACCCCCAACTCTTTAGCTAAGCTCTGGGCGACTTCAATCTCTAGCTTATGACGCTGACCGTAATCAAATGTAATCGCATGAACTTCATCATACTCTTTTAGCGCCTGAACTAAACACGTAGTCGAGTCTTGACCGCCACTGAACACAACAACTGCTTTTCTCATTCTGGAATCCCTTAGGCAATACTTAAATACTTGTGAGTTTGAATTGACAAGCGCCAGTTGCGTTTTACACAAACATCAATGCAAAGCTGAGTCGCTCTTGGCTTTTGGCTGATAGGTTGTAAAGCGATCGTCGTTTGCTTTGGCACTTGGGCGCGCTTGATGAGTTCATCGAGTTGGTCGATGTCCTTCTCGGTCGCGACTGGATGTTTAATCTCGTCGGCTCGAAGCAAGGCAGAATCAAGCACCGGGAGTTTACCTTTCATTGCCACTTTAGGTGACACTGTCACCCAAGTATTGTCCGATGTGAGTACTTCGGAAGTGCCACTCGTTTCAATTTGACATTGGCACCCGATCGCTTCAAACGCTTCGGTTAAAGGTCGTAAGTCATAAACACAAGGCTCGCCACCAGTAATGACGATATGCTTCGCAGTATAGCCTTGTACTCGATACTGGTTAACAATGCCTTCAGCACTCGTACTACACCACGTTGGACTGTCTTGTGTTTTCACCATAATACGGTCAAACGACGTTTCATCTTCTGGTAACGCTTCCCATGTCTGCTTAGTGTCACACCAAGCGCAACCCACTGGGCACTCTTGCAGACGAACAAACACAGAAGGAACACCAGTATAAACTCCTTCACCCTGAATGGTTTCGAACATTTCGTTTACTTTATACAACTTACTCAGCCTAACTCATCATCAATTTTTAGCAGGAACGAGACCTTAAATGACCCAGTGAATAAGGTCAACTAATTCATAAATTGAACATTGACCGCCAAGGCTTTATGCTGCCCTTTTGCTTTTATTTCTAATTTCTATTTTAGGTAAGATATGTACAAATTAATTGCTTTAGATATGGATGGCACCTTGCTTACCAGCGAGAAAACCATCAGTGAACGCACCAAGGAAGCGATCAAGCAAGCACGAGCACAAGGAACCAAAGTGGTTTTAGCTTCAGGTCGACCACTTGACGGGATGCAAGCGTCATTGAAAGAGCTAGATCTCGTCAGTGACAATGAGTTCGTCGTTTACTTCAATGGCTCTATGGTAAAAGAGCTCGGTAGCAATAAGATTATCCACCAAGCGACTATTGATGGCCATAAAGCGAAACAAGTTGCGGCACTCGCTCGAGAGCTTGGGTTGTTCTGCCACGCCTTCAGTGCAGTACACGGTCTCATTACACCTGAAGATAACGAGTACACAGCGATTGAGTCACGCATCAACCAGCTGCCTGTGACTGAAATGTCGTTTGATTCACTAGAAGATGATCACTCGATCATCAAAGCGATGATCGTCGGCGAACCAACGAAGTTATCTGAGGCTATTGCGCAAATTTCACCTGAAATTAGATCAGAGTTCACCGTTGTACAGAGCGCCCCTTTCTTCTTGGAGTTCCTAAGTTTGGATAGTAATAAAGGGGTTGGAGTGAGTGCAATCGCTGAATATCTTGGGATTAAAGCAAGTGAAGTAATTTGTGTCGGTGATGCTGAAAATGACCACCATATGATTGAGTATGCTGGCCTAGGGGTCGCCATGGACAATGCGATGACTCAAACAAAACGTATTGCAGACTACATTACTGACAGTAATAACGAAGACGGTGTAGCGAAAGTCATCGAAAAGTTCTGCCTACCATCACTTCGAACAAGCAAGTAATCATCTTATTTTATCTTAACGACAAAAAACTTTATTCAATAAAAACATAAAGTTATACGACGAAATTTCTGTTGATTGATAGTATTAGCCGGTTCCAGTTTTTACAGGCTAATACTATGTTTTCCAATCTTTCCGTTAAAAAGAAAATAATCATTCCAGTATCGATTATTATTCTACTTTTTAGCAGTAGCTCCATCATTAATATTCTTGCGTCTAGAAATCAAACGCAAATTTCTCAAACTATTCAACAACATTACTTGCCGTCGTTGTTCACCATCGAAGATGCTTATCGAGACTTGTACCAAGCAACGTCTGCTGTTCAGGCACTAGTCCTTGCCAGTTCTAGTGATGAAATTGAACAACACATGTTTGAATATAAAGATAATGCCTATAAAGCGTTACCACGGATGAAATCAACATCAGAACTCGTGCGACGAGGGCTATTGCCTCTTCACGTCCAATCTGACATCGATGAACTGATTGACTTAGCTGAAGTTTGGCTGGCAAGCTATGAGGCGTTCATTATCTTGCCCCCTAATGAATGGCAGGCCCATTACGAACAAAATAAACACATGTTTGACAGGCAATTTGTTGATGTTAGAGCACAGCTTAATGTGGTTAAAGATATCATCGATAACGTCCAGTTAAAGGCGCGAGCTCAAAATGAAGCTGCCATTACCCAAGCAGAAACAACGCTCACAATCGGTACCGTATTAGTCTTATTGTTTTCTATTATTTCTTGTCGATTCTTGATCTCATCCATCGTCAACCCTATCGAAAATATTACTAAAGCGATGGACGAAATCGCCTCGGGAGATGGAGACCTTAGTAAACGAATCTCAACCGACAGTGAAGATGAGATTGGCCGACTAGGAACAGCATTCAACCAGTTTGCGAACAAGATTCAAGTAACAATTGAACAAGTCATGGCAACAACGTCGCATGTTCGCCAAGAGATGGGGCAACTCGCGGGTGTCGCTCAGTCGATTTCTCAAGCAACGAATCAGCAGCAACAAGAAAGTGAATTGGTTGCAACTGCAGTCAACCAGATGCAAATGACTAGCTTGTCGGTGAAAGACAATGCTAATGATGCCGCAGCCACTAGTGCTCAAGCTGATCAAGAAGTTCACTCAGCCAGTTTGGTCATTGGATCCACCGTTGAGTCAATCAAGCAACTTGCAAGTGATGTAGATAATGCGAGCAAGGTTATTCACACTTTAGACAAAGACGTAGCCGACATCGCGTCAATTCTAGACGTCATTTGCGGCATAGCTGAGCAAACAAACCTACTTGCGTTAAACGCAGCTATCGAGGCTGCCCGGGCGGGTGAGCAAGGCAGAGGCTTTGCTGTAGTTGCCGATGAAGTTCGCTCTTTGGCTAGCAGAACACAACAAAGTACTGGGCAGATCCAATCAATGATCGAAAGGCTCCAGGCTGGTGCAGAGGAAGCGGTCCGAGTAATGCGCGAAAGCAAAATTAGTAGCGAAGAGACGATCGACAATGCCCAGAGTGCCAGTCAGTCACTACAAACCATTCTTAGTGCCATTGGCCAAATCAACGCGATGAATACCAATATCGCAGCAGCCGCGGAACAACAAAGCACGGTGAGTGAGGAGGTCAATGAGAACATCCAAAAAATCGCTGAGAATAGCGTGATCATGGTCGATACAGTTGAATCAGCAGAGCGCTCACTCACTTCATTAGCTGAGCAATGCTCTACGCTAGACCAACTGGTATCTCAATTTAAATGCTAAACAAACCAACAGGCTGCGCTAAGCAGCCTGTTGTACCTTCCTAACGGTTACAACGAACAAAGCAATAATTAACGGGTACCTAACCAGCTCAACCGCTAAACTCAAGCCCGTGCTATAAGAGACCGCTTCAACAGCCAGTGTTAAGGCGACATTCATTGCGAGCAAAGCAATCGTCACGAGATATACTGTACTGCTGCTTACCATACGATTGTTGTCTTTTAGGGTCGAAACCAATATGAGAACAGTTGTAATCACAGCAAACCAATGAGCCATGACCGGGCTTGGCCAAAAGAGCCCCGCGAAAGTACAAATGACCAACAAACCTGCCCAAACTATTTTCGAAGTCAGTAACTTTCGAGTGTCTACTTCCGGCTTCACCTCTAAACGAATAATGTGCCATGCACATAAGAAACCCAATAAAGCGCCACTTAGAATATCAACAATGAAGGCCGAACCCGTGTAAAACTTTGCCAAACCCAACCAAGTAACGATACCCAAGATTGCCACTGATAGTGGGTTGATTGAGAGTTTGTTCTCAGCATGCAACAGCAACACACCAACACACATCCAAATGGCAACTGACTTGCTAGGGAAGCTATAGCCGTAGGTGTCAATAAGTTCAACCGCAGGTAAGTAGACATGTGGTCTAGGGAAAGCAAACCCTTGCTGAGCAACAATACTCATCAAAGCAGTCACTGTAATAGCGAAAAAGATTTTATAGCTAAAGTGTTTGCCATATCGAAGGTAAACAAAAGGTAGCAACATAATAAGCAGGAAAGGCAAAGAGAATACATTGCCGCTCATGATGCTCCCACGAATCGTGTCACGAATACTTTCTGGCAGTGCCGCCACTACGTGCTGTAGCTTCAACATCCAGGAAAGCTCTATTTGGTTAAAGTGTGGGGCAGCTTCAACCAGGTTGCCAACATAGTTCACAGACTGATTGGTGGCCTTTGCGAGCATTTGTTTAACCCACCCCATTTGATCAGGATAGCGGTATTCATTCGCATCGATGTTGTTAGGGTTGACCAGCATCGCAGACGCTATTTCTACGCCATAGTGGGGCGCAAACCAAATGGGCAGCTCGCAACCGTCATGAACATTATTAAATTGAAAGGAAACGATGTCTGATTCGGACACACAATCGTAAAACACCGTGTTATTGGTTTGTCCGAGCACTCTGACAGCATTAACCACTAACCCGGTTTCTTCCCAAGTTTCTCGCTGAGCCGTTTTAGCCGGGTCTTCCCCCGCTTCTACTCTCCCCGCAGGCAGCGATAGCTTTTGAGTAATAATCTCGTTAACCATCACCAACTTATCATCCGCTCGGATAATACACGCAGCACCAGTGAAATTTTCTTGGGTGTTTTTTGCGATGCTAGGGATAGAGACGAAAGCAAGTAGCAAGGTAAGCAAAAGACCCAAGTGATGAAAATACAATCTCATTGGTGTTATTTATCTCCTATTGGTTTACGTAGCCAATTGATGTGGCTAACAAAACCTAACTTTTGATAAAGGCAGTTGGCAGAACGATTAACATCCCACACTTCGACAAACATCTCTGTCACCCCATAGTCGGTGAAAGTTTGTTCTATGCGCTGGCAAAGCCTTTCGGCAACCCCTTTATTTCGATAATCCACGACCACGTACAGCTCATCAATACTACCCATTTGCACAGGCTTGCTCACCGTCGAGATCAGTTCACAGAAATGGCCAGTAATGAACCCTATAATTTGGTCGTCAATAGTGGCAACAAAGACTAAACATTCGGGGTTATCGAGATAACGAGCAATACTTTTCTCTTGCTCGATTTCATCAGCAGTTTTGAAATACTGCGGAGATTGAAGGTGGTGTTCATCGTGCAATTGGAACATTAAGTCGTTCAGCGACTCAAGGTCGTTTAGGTTTGCGGCTCTAAGTTTCAAAAGGGGTCACGTTCTGTAAAATAAAAGCACATAAGTGTGATGGTTTGTAACGTGATTAGCAAGGCTAACCGCATTAAGCTGGTTATTGATAAGGCGAATTTGCACCGAATTCTCGTTTATGATTCGAAAACGGAGTCTAAGGGAACTTTCACCCTATCTGTACACCACTTCGATTTCAATCATGTCCAAGGGTATAGTCAAAGACAATGATATCTGCTAGCAACGGGCGAAACACCTTTTTAAGGGCTTCATGTTCTGGATGAGGCAAGTATCGCTGTCTCGCCTCTTCATCAGAAAATGTCATCAACACCGAATGCGTATACCCTTGATTTTTGCCCTCTGGGCTATCGTTCTCCCCCCACTCTACAGACACTACACCGTCAATAAGATTCGGCATCGCTTCAAACAAAGCCTTAAGGCGTAATAACTCACTCTCTGGGGCGTCTTGCTTGAACTTAATAAGTAAAATATGTCTAATCACACGTCATTTCCTATCAATAGATTCTAGTTTACGGCCCCTTAAAATAAAAAAGAGCCCAAAGGCTCTTTTTTATACAACTACAGCACTTGCGTCAATCGGCTAGCCGCTCTTTCCAATGCCATATGTACGACTTTAGTAATTTCTGGGAAGCTATTGTCCGCATCGTCCCAGTCTACCCCTTCTGGTAGCAAGACTTGCTCAATGATTTGATGCGTCATTACAATACGATTATCGCTTAAATCAACCAGAGTAACTTCCGCATTCACATAGCCCCTTGGTTTACTGGTTGGAATAAATCCGTAATAGTCTCTTAGGGTACCTGCCGCCATAGTTTGTACAACCAGCAAGTGAGTGGCATCATAATGTTCAACCAGAGCCGACGTATCATAATCAAAATGGCCCTTTTTACGTAGCTCTTTCGGTAACTTGTTCTCATCACTTGCCTGATAATATTCCGGCAGGATGATACTCTGACCGCCTCTACTCTCAATCAATTTGGCAAGCTTAGATTTGCCCGCTTCAAACTTATGGTGTTGCAGACTTTGGATGTGCGTCTCGACACTGTCCGTCACCACTTCATTAATTACTATATCGAGTAAGCCTTGACCTCCAGCACGGTGGGCATACATTTCTGGCGGTTGAACAAACGCTACCGCGACCTTTTTATCATCTGCCGTCTGCCAGAAGTCAGTAGGGATATCCAAAGCTTTATTCGATACACAACCCGTAAGCAAAATAGCACCTAGAGCTGTACCCAATAGTTTTAAGTATTTCATTATAATTTCCTAGCCAATAAAGGCGTCGAAATTTATCAGCCAAAACAATAGAATCAATTATCATTCCTATCAAATGCGATAAATCTCATAAAATCACCAAGTTAGCGATTGGAAAACAATACAAAATGTAACCAATTGAAATTATTAGTATTACTAAAAAAGCACTCACTAAGGAGTGCTTGGCTATCTGCGCTACGTTAAATAGATTTAGGTCTCAGTATGAAGCGCTTTAGAAATCTCATCCAAGCTCGTCGGATCATCGATGGTCGATGGCACTGTATATTGCTCACCATCAGCGATCTGGCGAATGGTTCTGCGGAGGATTTTTCCTGAACGCGTCTTAGGTAAGCGCTCAACCACCAGAGCGTGTTTAAAGCAAGCTACTGCGCCTATCTCTTCACGCACTTTGCCAACTAACTCACCCTCTAAAGCTAATGAGTCGACTTTGACTCCGTCTTTCAAAACCACAAAGCCCAGTGGCAGTTGACCTTTGAGTTCATCATGTACGCCTACAACCGCGCACTCAGCAATGGCTGGGTGGCCGCCAACGATCTCTTCCATCTCTCCCGTTGATAGGCGGTGACCCGCAACGTTAATCACGTCATCAATACGGCCCATGATAAACAGATAACCATCTTCATCGAGATAGCCGCCATCCCCAGAGACATAATAGCCCGGGAATTGACTCAAATAACCAGATTCAAAGCGGTCATGATTACGCCAAACCGTCGGTAAACAACTTGGCGGTAGCGGGCGTTTAAGTGCAACAAAACCCTGCTGATTCGCTTGTACAGGCTCCCCCAACTCATTAAGAATTTCCACTTGGTAGCCGGGTATTGGTTTAGTGGATGATCCTGCTTTGACTGGCATAAGCTCAATACCAGTAGGGTTACCTGAGATCGCCCAACCCGTTTCCGTTTGCCACCAATGGTCAATGACTGGCTTCGCTGTCTGACTCTCAACCCACTCCAGTGTTGGCGGGTCAAGACGCTCTCCTGCCATAAAGATGGTTTTCAGAGAAGAGAGATTGTAACGATCGAGACGCTCTCCGTTAGGATCTTCTTTCTTGATCGCGCGAAATGCCGTTGGAGCAGAGAACAGAACATCAACTTGGTACTCTTCACATACCCGCCAAAATGCACCGGGATCTGGAGTGCGCACAGGCTTGCCTTCAAACAATACCGTTGTACAGCCGTGAATCAGTGGTGCATACACAATGTAAGAGTGCCCCACAACCCAACCAACATCGGACGCTGCCCAAAATACACCGTCTTGAGGCATGTTATAAATCGCACTCATCGAGTATTTCATTGCGACTGCGTGACCACCATTGTCACGCACAACCCCTTTAGGCTTACCTGTTGTCCCTGAGGTATAGAGGATATACAAGGGGTCGGTGGCTAACACAGGTACACAAGCATGAGGTAACGCCTGCGAATAAGCATTATGCCAGTCGATATCACGTTCAGAGCTCAATTCAGCCTGAATTTGAGGGCGTTGAAGTACAAACACGTTGTCAGGCTTCCAGCGACTGTCCATGATCGCTTTATCCACCAGAGGTTTGTACGGGATCACTTTATTGACCTCGATACCGCAGGAAGCAGTCATTATCACCTTGGGCTCTGCGTCTTCAATACGCACCGCCAGTTCATTTGGAGCAAACCCGCCAAATACCACAGAGTGAATCGCGCCAAGACGTGCACAGGCCAGCATCGCCATTGCCGCTTCCGGAATCATTGGCATGTAGATAACAACGCGATCACCTTTAGTTACCCCTTGAGCGGCCAACATTCCTGCCGTTTTCGCGACCTGATCGCGCATTTCTCGGTAACTATAGCTCTGCTTCTTCCCCGTCACGGGAGAGTCGTAAACCAATGCCGTTCGTTCACCGTTGCCCTGTTCGCAGTGATAATCGAGCGCGAGCCAACACGTGTTCATGACACCATCAGGGAACCAACGCTCTATTCCATTTTCGTCTTTTCTAATGATTGTTTTTGGCGCTTCAAACCAATCTATATTTTCAGATTGAGCTCGCCAAAACTGCTCAGGTTCACTCTGCGCCCATTGATATTGTTCTAGATATGCAGACATATTGCTTCCTCCAGTATGTCCTGACATTGCACTTTTTCCGCCAGTTATTATTTAAAGATGTCGGAGGGAACACGCACAAAGCCCTCCATGATGATGCGTGCACTTCGGCTCATTGTTGCTTTCTCGACCAACCAATTTCCATCAATTTGGCTGGCTGTAGCCCCGACTTTAAGCGTTCCGGAAGGGTGCCCAAATGTAACGGACTCTTTTTTTCCACCACCCGCAGCGAGATTAACAATCGTTCCAGGTACACTCGCAGCAGCGGCAATGGCAACCGCAGCCGTTCCCATCATTGCATGATGAAGCTTGCCCATTGAAAGCGCTCTGACGAGTACATCGATATCCTTACTGTCTATCGGCTTACCGCTAGACGAGGTATAAGCTTTAGGCTGGGAGACAAAAGCAATTTTAGGTGTGTGCTGGCGGCTCGAGGCTTCTTCAATCGAAGAAATCAATCCCATTTGCATGGCTCCGTGGGCTCGAATCGTTTCAAACTTTTCCAGTGCAACTTGATCATTATTGATATCTTCTTGAAGCTCAGTACCGACATAACCAAGCTCCGCGGCATCAATAAAAATGGTCGGGATTCCAGCATTGATCATGGTGGCGTTAAAACGCCCCATACCCGGTACGTTTAAGTCATCAATCAAGTTGCCAGTGGGAAACATACTACCTTCACCGTCTGCTGGTTTCATGAAATCAACCTGAATTTCAGCAGCTGGGAATGTTACGCCATCGAGTTCAAAATCCCCCATTTCTTGAACCATCCCATCGATGATAGGAACGTGTGCCACAATGGTTTTTCTGATGTTTACCTGCCAGATTCGAACTTCGACAACACCATTTTTGGGGATCTTGTCTGAATCAATTAAGCCAGCATGTATGGCGAAAGGGCCAACAGCCGCGGATAGGTTCCCACAGTTGCCACTCCAGTCGACAAACGCTTTGTCTATTGCCACTTGACCAAACAAATAGTCCACATCATGCCCAGGTTGGGTGCTTTTACTGACGATGACTGTTTTGCTAGTACTTGAGGTAGCGCCTCCCATACCGTCAATCTGCTTTTGATAGGCATCTGGGCTGCCAATGACGCGCATTAACAGCTTGTCCCTTGCTTCTCCTGGCGCTTGTGCTTGTAAAGGTAAATCAGACAGGCTAAAAAACACGCCTTTGCTCGTGCCACCACGCATGTAAGTGGCAGCCACCTTGATCTGACTTGGCGATGAATGAGTCATAGTTAGCTCCTCACTGAATTGCTATTGAGCCAAAAAATCTTGAGCGAATCGCTGCAAAACGCCACCAGCTTGATAGACAGACACTTCATCCGCGGTATCCAGTCGACAAGTAACGGCAACATCCAGTTTTTCACCATTCGCACGAGTAACCACTAAGGCTAAGTCAGCACCAGGTTTGATTTCTCCAGCAACATCATAGATTTCGGTTCCATCAAGCCCCAATGTATGGCGATTAACCCCATGCTTGAACTGCAAAGGAAGTACACCCATACCGACCAGATTGGTTCTATGGATGCGCTCGAAGCCCTCAGCGACAATTGCTTCAACACCAGCCAGTCTTACTCCTTTAGCTGCCCAATCTCGTGACGACCCCTGACCATAATCAGCACCAGCAACAACAATCAGTGGCTGCTTACGCTCCATATAGGTTTCGATCGCTTCCCACATTCTCGTGACCTTGCCATCAGGTTCGATTCTGGCTAGAGAGCCCTGAACCGTCTCCCCATGTTCTTGTACCATTTCATTAAACAGTTTCGGGTTGGCGAACGTCGCCCTTTGAGCCGTCAAGTGATCGCCCCTGTGAGTCGCGTATGAATTGAAGTCTTCTTCAGGAACCCCCATGCTCGCTAAATATTCTCCTGCAGCACTGGACGCTAGTATCGCATTGGATGGCGACAAATGGTCTGTAGTGATGTTATCTCCCAAGACCGCCAACGGACGCATCCCTGATAAAGTGCGTTCACCGGCTAATGCTCCTTCCCAATATGGAGGACGACGAATATAGGTGCTCATTGGACGCCAGTCATAAAGAGGACTGCTGCTTTTTTCCGTCTCGTCCATTTTGAACATTTGGATGTAGATCTGCTTAAACTGCTCAGGTTTAACATGCTGACCAACTACCGCATCGATTTCTTCATCGCTCGGCCACAGGTCATTAAGATAGATCGGATTTCCACTGGCATCTTTGCCCAATGAATCACGCTCAATGTCAAAGCGAATTGTGCCTGCTAAGGCATAAGCTACAACGAGAGGTGGCGAGGCAAGGAAAGCCTGTTTAGCGTAAGGGTGTATGCGACCGTCAAAGTTTCGATTCCCCGACAACACGGCCGTTGCGTAAAGGTCTCGGTCAATGATTTCTTGCTGAATCTTCGGATCAAGGGCACCACTCATACCGTTACATGTGGTGCAAGCATAAGCAACGATACCAAAACCTAACTTTTCTAGTTCCGGAAGCAAGCCTGCTTCTTCAAGGTAAAGGCGCGCAACTTTCGACCCAGGTGCAAATGAAGACTTCACCCACGGCTTACGCACTAGCCCTAGTTCATTGGCTTTTTTCGCGACAAGACCCGCTGCGACCACGTTGCGTGGGTTACTCGTATTCGTACACGACGTAATTGCCGCAATAATTACAGCGCCATCAGGTAATTCACCCTCTTTTTCTTGCCAATCCCCCGACACCCCTCTTGCCGCAAGCTCTGATGTAGGCAAACGTCGATGAGGGTTAGATGGACCAGCCATGTTTCGAGTGACACTAGATAAATCAAATTCGAGTACGCGCTCATAGTGAGCAGAGGTTAAATCATCGGCCCACAAGCCCGTTTGCTTGGCGTACGTTTCAACCAGTTCGACTTGTTGCTCATCTCTACCAGTTAATTTCAGATAATTGATGGTCTGCTCATCAATATAAAACATGCCAGCAGTAGCGCCGTACTCCGGAGTCATATTAGAGATAGTCGCGCGATCACCAATGGTGAGAGCATTTGCCCCTTCTCCAAAAAACTCTAGGTAAGATGAAACCACGCGTTCGTTACGCAAAAACTCGGTAATTGCTAAGACAATATCCGTTGCGGTAATACCCGGCTGACGTTTACCCGTTAAATTAACCCCTACGATGTCGGGTAAGCGCATCATGGAAGGACGCCCTAGCATGACCGTTTCCGCTTCCAATCCCCCGACACCAATCGCGATAACACCTAGCGCATCAACATGTGGCGTATGGCTGTCAGTACCGACACAGGTATCTGGATAAGCGATTCCTTGTTTTGCTTGTACAACAGGAGACATTTTCTCTAAGTTGATTTGGTGCATGATGCCATTACCCGCAGGGATAACACTGACATTTTCAAATGCCGTTTTACACCATTCAATAAAATGGAACCTGTCTTCATTTCGCCTTTCTTCTATCGCACGATTTTTGGCAAAGGCATCAGGCTCGGCCCCACCGTGTTCAACCGCTAGCGAGTGATCGACGATCAACTGAGTTTCAACCACAGGGTTAACTTTCGCAGGATCGCCACCTTGTTCGGCGATAGCGTCACGTAGGCCTGCCAAATCCACTAATGCGGTTTGGCCAAGGATGTCATGGCAAACAACTCGTGCTGGGTACCATGGAAAATCTAGGTCGCGTTTACGTTCGATTAGCTGCTTCAAACTATCCGTAAGCATCGACGGTTCACATCGACGAACGAGTTGTTCCGCAAGTACGCGAGAAGTGTATGGTAAGCCTTCGTAGGCATCAGGGGCGATTGCGTTAACGGCTTCTCGGGCATCAAAATAATCTAGATGTGTTCCCGGAAGCGGTTTTCTGTATTGTGTATTTATAGTCATGAGATGCTTCCAATGCAGGGTGATAACTGGCCTCGCCCAATGTGATGTAGGTAAGGCCAGAAACGCTTAACGTTGTTCTATTGGTACCCAATCTTGATGATCAGGCCCGGTATAGTCCGCACTTGGACGAATGATACGGTTGTTCGCGCGCTGCTCGTAAACGTGAGCGGCCCAACCCGTTAATCGACTCATTACGAAAATCGGCGTAAACAATTTGGTTGGAATATCCATGAAATGGTAAGCCGATGCGTGGAAGAAATCGGCGTTGCAGAACAGACCTTTTTCGCGTTTCATGACTGATTCAACGCGCTCTGATACCGCGTACAGGTGTGTATCGCCAACAGCCACAGACAACTCTTTAGACCAACGTTTAATCAGCGCATTTCGTGGATCACTTTCCCGATAAATCGCGTGACCAAAGCCCATGATTTTGTCTTTGTTTGCTAGCATCTGCATTATGTTCGCTTCCGCTTCATCAGGCGTCATCCAGCTCTCAATCATTTCCATTGCCGCTTCGTTCGCACCGCCGTGAAGAGGTCCTCGCAGCGTACCAATGGCGCCTGTGATACACGAATGTAAGTCGGATAGCGTCGAAGCACAGACACGTGCAGCAAACGTAGAGGCGTTAAACTCATGCTCAGCATAGAGGATCAATGAGCAATGCATGACTTGCTTGTGCAGGTTGCTCGGTGCTTTATCGGTCAGCATCTTCAAGAAGTAGCCACCGATGCAGTCTTCGGTTTGATCGGCCGTGTC
The DNA here is from genome assembly GCF_000189275.1 of Vibrio sinaloensis DSM 21326. Classification (GTDB taxonomy): domain Bacteria; phylum Pseudomonadota; class Gammaproteobacteria; order Enterobacterales; family Vibrionaceae; genus Vibrio; species Vibrio sinaloensis. The sequence goes on from NZ_AEVT01000058.1 coordinate 20,337, forward strand.
GATACGAACACCATCATGGCTAAAACGGTACCAGTAACAAATAATGGCTGGGAACAGCGCTAGCATGCGCTCAGTCGCATCCAGCTGTTGGCTAAAATCTTGCTCTTGTTCGAGGTTACCAAGCACCGAACACCCTGTGCGCATTACGTCCATTGGATGGGCAGAAGATGGGAGTAGTTCGAGTGCTTGCTTAAGCTCTTCCGGTAAACCGCGAAGGCCAACCAAGCGAGTTTTGTATTCATCCAATTCTTGTTGACTTGGAAGGTGACCGCGTAACAATAGATGAGCGACTTCCTCAAACTGAGCGTTGTTGGCCAGATCCGTAATATCGTAGCCACGATAAGTTAACCCCGTTCCTGTTTTACCGACAGTACATAAAGCTGTGCTTCCAGCGCTTTGGCCACGTAGACCTGCTCCACCTAGTTCATTAGGCATGATAGAACTCCTTTTCAATCTGACATTGCTCTCTTAGCTGGAGCGTTTATCCGTCAGATGTTTCACGTTATTGGATTTGGTTAATGTAGTTTCTTGGGCTTCCGTTTGATTTCCGACTAGTTGTTATCTGAAAAAAGTTGGTCCAACTTGTCTTCATAATCGTGATAATTTAAGTGCTGATACAACTCCTTACGAGTTTGCATCGAGTCAATCAACGCTTCTTGATTTCCAACTTCTAACAGATGTTTGTAAACCATTTCAGCGGCTTTGTTCATCGCTCTAAAGGCACTTAAGGGGTACAGAACCATATCGACATTCGCTTTGGCTAACTGCTCACCGCCGTATAGAGGTGTCTGGCCGAATTCAGTAATGTTCGCCAAGATCGGGACATGCTTTCCTGTTGCTTGAGACAAGGCTGTCGAGAACTGCTCGTACTGCTCTAGCTCATTCATTGCTTCAGGGAAGATCATATCAGCGCCAGCTTCAACACAAGCGATCGCTCGCTCAATGGCACTGTCCATGCCTTCGACCGCAAGTGCATCGGTACGAGCCATAATCACAAAACTTTCGTCATTACGGGCATCTACTGCCGCTTTTACTCGGTCAACCATTTCCTGTTGACTAACAATCGCTTTGTTTGGACGATGACCACAACGTTTCTGGGCAACTTGGTCTTCCATGTGAACCGCGGCAGCTCCCGCTTTTTCCATTGCTTTAATAGTGCGAGCAATATTGAACGCGCCACCGAATCCGGTATCAATATCGACAAGTAACGGAAGGTCACACGCATTCGTGATACGGTCTACATCCACCAATACATCGTTTAACGTCGTGATGCCCAAATCAGGTAGGCCATAAGACGCATTGGCAATCCCGCCACCTGATAGGTAGATGGCTTGATGACCTAAGTTTTTTGCCATCATGGCGCAATATGGGTTAATCGTTCCGACAATTTGCAGTGGGTCGTTTTGCTCTACAGCGAGTCTAAACTTCGCTCCCGGAGATAAGCTCATGCGGTTATCCTCTAGTCCATTAGTATCTGTTGTTCAATCAGTTTGCGACTACCAGAAATATGGCGACGCATTAACATTTCAGCTAACTCTTCATCTCGATTTCGAATCGCTTGAAGAATAAATTTATGTTCATTTAACGCTTCAACAGGACGCGACTGCGCTCGCGGCGATTGATAGCGATACATGCGCAATAAGTGGTACAACTCATTACATAGCAAACCAATCAGCTTGCTGTTACGGCTGGCTTTAATAATCCGATAATGAAAATCGAAATCACCATGTTGATGGAAATATGAAGAACCCTCGACTTGTTCGATGTGACGAGAATGTGTCGACAATAACGTTTCGAGACTCAGCAATTCTTCTTGGGTGATATATCTAGCCGCTAATCGTGCAGCCATTCCCTCTAGCGCCTCTCTCACGGCATAGAGTTCGACAAGTTTCTCTGGCTCTAGACTAATTACTCGGGCTCCAACATGAGGAATACGCTCAATAAGACCAAGCCCTTCTAAACGCATAATCGCTTCACGCAATGGGCCTCGACTTACTTGATAACGCTTGGCTAACTCTGGCTCCGATATTTTGCTGCCAGGCTCAATTTCGCCAGAGACAATCGACTCCACCAGCGACTCAGTTAGGCTCTCTGATTTGGTGTTTTCTTTATCAGAGCTGAGTGATTTGTTGGCTACTGCTTTAAGTTCTACATTCATACGTCTCTAACCCAACACGAAGTAAAAGTGTCAACAATTTCTTAACTTGTTTATAAAATAGACCATCACATTGTCGACAATCAAGCAGATTGTCGACAATTTAGACTAAGGTAGTAGTCGATAAAATACTCAGATAAAGAAGAGCACTTTTAACCCGACAATTTGGGGATATGTGTAATGACGCATTCAATAAAACAACTTATGATGCGTTTATCTTTGGAGAAAAATATTCAATCTATGTTGTCTGCTGTTTTTAAAACTGCGCTTGCCGCGACGCTCGCTACACCTATGTTGTTTGGGTGCTCTCTTTTAGCTGAACCTCAAAGAGAACCGCACTACCCGCTGCTGCGTGACTCTATATATTCAGATGAAGAGATCCCCGTCATAGAGAGTGACAATGTGCTTAAGACGGCGATTAAAGAAAATAGGTTTGCACCAGTCATTGAGAATGAGGCGATCAATAACAACGCCGCTAAAGTGTTCGCTGAAGTATTGCAAAGCAGATCACTGGCAATACAAGATCTGCAAGGGGAAGAGTTTCACCGCGGATTAGAAATGTTGATAAAGCAGTTCACATGCGAATTATACGCTAGCAAGCAACCGAAAGACTCTGTCCAACTATGCCCGCTGTCAAACACGATTGTCGACAATAACCTTAATTACCTACCGTTTGAATATGGACGTCGCACCAGCGAGAGGCTTACCGTTACCACAACGAATGCTAGCCAAACGCTAGAGCTCGAGTTCTTCCTCAAAAGCAGTAATGAGCGCTCTCTCGAAAGTCTGTGGGGAGCAGTCCATGAACTGGGAACGTTTAATGGCAGTACCCTTGATGAAGCTAATTTAGTCCTAACAGTCAATTTGCAAGCGTATAAAAAGCCAGCTGACAATCAACAATGGCATTCGCTGCATTCTGAGCCCTTAATTTTCTTCGTTGTATTGCCATCAGTTGAACACCTCACAGCACGACCTAACGAAGTAGAAAGTATGCGCTTTGCCTACCGAAGCGCTAAGTTGTTGCTCGTCGATAGTCGTTAATTTAAGCCAGACACCTCTTTATGCAAAGGAGCACAGTGCTCCTTTGGTTTGTCTTTTCCCTCTTTAACTCTGTTGTTCGAATTTGTCACCTTTTTCGCCAATATCCGTCATTTTTTCTCCACCCAATACTCAACACTTATAAATAGTCGTAAATTCGATTTATTTACGAATGATTTGCTGCTACTTTTTAATGAATCATTAACACGCATCACAAATCATTGTTTCGAATAGAGTTAATCGAAGCGACGTTGTCAGTATTAAAGGATGTGATATGGCTGATAAATACTCAGCATCTGCCAGTATGATGTCTGCTGTCGATTACAAGAATCAGACACATCAAGTAAGCCAATTTTCAGTTAGTCAGGCTTTATCGCACCCTTTTGAGGTGCACGCCACCGTCATTGCAAGCGGATTTGAAGCTTCGGATCAGCTCGGCCAGTTGCTAACCGTCAACCGCTACTCGAACAATTCCGGAACAGCCAAACTGTCGCGTAGCTACAACGGTATTGTCACCCGCGTTGAAAACTTAGGTATGGACAGCAACCTGCAATTCGCTCTCTACCGAGTGACGTTAAAACCTTGGTTGGAATTGTTGAAATACAGCCGGGCATTTCGGGTTTACCAAAACCAATCGACGAAAGACATCATTAGCGACATATTTGATAATGCCGGATTTAAAGGCTGCTATAGCGTCTCCAAGATGCCCACGACCAAAAGAGAGTACTGCGTTCAGTATAATGAATCAGATTTCGACTTTGTTAACCGCCTACTTGCAGAAGAAGGGGTGCTCTACTATTTCACTCACACAGAAAAAGGCCATACTTTAATCTTACAAGACGCGCAGTCTCCTTTTGATAAAGCATCGACAGCCAAGTTCGATATGAGTGAAACTCCGTCTGGCTCTTTACCTTTAATCGAGAACTGGTCTCCAGCGTTTTCTTTTCACGGTGCTAGTGTTGAGCTAACCACGTACGACTACAGCCAATCTAAGCTTGTTACCAGCAAAGCACAAAAAAGCGGTAACTCTATCGCCAATAACACTAAGCTCGCCTCCCGACTCTACCCCGAACTGGGTGTCTCAGGAGATATGACCGATCTGGCGAGCAACTTAGCGAAACGACGAGTGGAGCAGTTGGAGCAAGACTACCAAACGACCACATTGACCGCGAAACACGACCTGTTCGAGCTGGGAAGTTGGTTCTCTTTAGCGACTCATTTAGATAAAGCTCAGCTAGGCGACTACTCGGTAATCAGTGTCACGACCCACTACAGCGAAAACGTAGAGTGTCAAACTGATGTCACCGTGATTCCTCAATCTACCTCGTACTACCCTAAACCATTAGGTAAACAAGTTGTCCATGGTCTGCAAAGTGCAACTGTCGCTGGCTCTACAGCTGGTGAGATCAACCAAGATGATCAAGGGCGAGTCAGAATTCAGTTCCACTGGGATACCGAAACCAGCGGCGACAAAACCAGCTGCTATGTTCGAGTCGCCCAGATGCTGGCGGGAAGTGGCTATGGCGCACAATTTATTCCACGTGTTGGTCAAGAAGTGCTGGTGTCATTTATCGATGGCGACCCAGATCAACCCATCATCACGGGAAGTGTCTACAACAGCAAAAACGCGCCTCCTTATAAGGAGAGCAACGCAACAAAGAGCGGCATTAAAACCAAACTCACTGGCGAATCGAATGAACTTTATTTTGATGACAAAAAAGACAACGAGCTCATTTATTTGCACGCGGCGAAAGATATCACTCAAGAAGTTGAAAACAATCACACCGAGACGGTGAAAGGTGAACTCGCTCAAACGGTTACTAAGCAAATTTCAATTACCACAGAAGACAACTACACCCTTGCTGTCAGCAAAGATCTCAAACAAACGGCAAAAACCATCACGTTAGAAGCAGACAGCTCAATCGATTTAAAAGTGGGATCGAGCAAAATTTCTATTTCGTCATCGAGCATTTCTATTGAAGCGAGCAATATCGATATTAAAGCAAGTAGCGCACTCAACTTACAAGGTACCAATGTCACGAGCAAAGCGACATCAGCAAATAAAGTGAGTGGAACAACAACGGCACTTGAAGCAACAAGCTCAAATTCAATTAAAGGTCTAAGTGTTGCGATTAAGGCAGATACTACCTTGTCTGCCGAAGGCTCTCTTAGCGCTGAGTTTAAATCAGGGCTCAAAGGTACCTTCGATGGCGGCGTAATGGGTGAACTAAAAGGCGCGATTGTTAAGGTCAATTAATTATGTACAAAAAGATTCCATATCAATCCAGTGGACAAATTCTCCCGAGATTCAAAGCCTCTGAAGAAGCAGCAGCAATCATCGACCCCGAATCCAGCGTTGATGCCGCTATCTCGCAGCTTAGGGAAAACGGCCTGAACAATGATTTATGCCAATTTCTCGCCCACGCTCTACCAGTTCGAGAGGCAATTTGGTGGGCGTCACTCGTGCTTCAAAAACGCAACGATGTTTGGAGCCCAATGCAGCAACAGTGTATTCAAACTGCCCAGCATTGGGTTAAGTCCCCTTCTGAGGATATGCGTCGTAAGGCGGAGTTGTTGTCGAATCGACTGGAGCTCAACTGTGGGCCTTCGTGGCTAGCACAAGCCATCTTCTGGAATGGCTCGGGTAGCATAGTTTCACCCGAACTGCCGGTTGTTCTACCAGACCCATTCCTCTATTCAAAAGCCGTCGCAGGAGCACTCAACCACTCCGCTGCCCTACCTCATTGGGATCAGTCTGACGAATATTATGATTATGCATTTAACGTGGCATTAGATATTGCCAACGGCGGTAATGGAGGATAGTCAATGACGTTACCAGCAGCAAGACTCACAGACATGCATGTCTGCCCGATGCAGACACCCGCCGTTCCGCCAATCCCACATGTTGGAGGGCCGATCAGTGGACCAGGAATGCCAACGGTTTTGATTGGTAATATGCCTGCGGCAACCATGGGAGATATGTGCGTCTGTGTTGGACCGCCAGACTCGATAATTAAAGGTAGTGCAACTGTATTAATAGGTAACAAACCTGCTGCAAGAATGGGCGATACTACGGCTCATGGAGGCACGATTGTATTGGGTATGCCGACGGTATTGATTGGTGGCTAAACCCTAGCTTAAACAGGGGTTTAATAAAATTTAACCGTCCTCCGTCCAATTTTCTAGATACAGATCACCTTTTTACCTAAATAATAAAAATGTACGAGCCTTTTCATAAAATAGTCCTAGACTAGATTTTGTAAGCACATCCTTATAAAAATATAAAAAATACATCAAATTACATAATTAATATTTATAGGAAACACGTGGAACCCAAATGGTAGATATCGATAGTTTATTGGCTCCCATTTCTGATGAAAATCCTACCGGTGAATACTTAAAGCTGGATCGTTCAGCTTATCGTGCTCTCAGAAATAGTTACAACACAGCGCAATCTTCGTTTAGGCAGCTAGTAGAAACGCCAGACGCATCGAGTGATGAAGCGCTGCTGGATGCTAACTCGGAAAACTGGGCTCAGTTGCGAGATGCAACCTTTTCAGCATTGACCACGGCGACCAAAGACATTGAACTGCTAGGCTGGTTTATCACCAGCCAATTGTTCACGACCAACCCATATGGCAATCTTGCAAAATCAACGAAAGTACTAGCGCAAACTGCAGAAATATTCTGGGATACACTGCACCCAACACTGCCAGAGAAAAAAATCAAAAGCAGCGATGAGGCAGGTAAAACCAAAGAACTGATAGAGTTTCGCATTAAGCCACTGCTTCAACTGGTTGGCGAAAGCCAAGATTCAACTGCGCTTTATATGCCACTTCAACTGGTCAGCTTGATTGATGATATAAGCTTCTCCGATTACCTCCGTGCTGAGCGCAGCGGTGAACTTAACCAGTTAAAAGAAAAAGCGCAGAGTCTGTTTTCTGGCGACGTCGAGGAGACTCTCAGTCACCTTGCTGAAACCTATCGCAATTTTAGCCAAGCAGAGACGATAATCGCACAGCATTGCCAAAGCCATGCTGTCACCGCCATCAGCTTTAAGTTTGTCAAAGCCAACATCGCTGACCTTATTAATGCCATCAAATACCTTGTTGGTGACAAATTTGCGCTTTGGCCACTCGACGACAATTACGCCCTGCGCGAGCCGGAAACTCAATCAGCCTCGCCACAGCCGAGCATCGCGGCTGCCATCGACACGGCCCCGCAAGTTTCTGAACCAGTACAACCAGCGCCAGTGGTAGCGTCATCGCCAACTGAACCAGTAGCACAAACTTCCGTTACAGAAGTTCAACCTGCGGTAACGCAAACTATGTTAGCCGCTCCGGCTGGTCAAATCGCGACACGCGATCAAGCATTTCATGAGTTACGCAAAATTTCCGAATACTTTAAGCAGACCGAACCACATAGCCCAATTTCGTTCCTGTTAGAAAGAGCGATACGTTGGGGTTATATGAGTCTGCCAGAACTGATGCAAGAGATGACCGGCAACAATAGCGGCGTCATGCAACATATCAACCAGCTCACAGGTATGGATCAGTTAGAACAACAAGATCTGAGCGGTAAACCGTACGTGGAGCCCCAAATTACTACCCCTGCGCCTGAAATCTCGATTTCAGACGCGATCCCGAACACGGTCCCTTCTAATTCAATCAATGAGCAGGAAGTTACCGAAACTCAACAACCAACCCAATCTGAAGCGGAAACCAGCTCTACGTCTGGCAGCGTTACAGACTTTGAGTGGTAAGCAATTGCTAATTGGCAAAGGAGAATAAAATGGCTTCTATCTTTATGAGAATCGACGGCACTAAACCGAAAGGCGCAGCGACTGTTGAAAAAATTGGTGGCAAAGACGGTTTCTTCGCTATCGACACTATCACGTGGAATGCTGTACGTGGCGTTGGTATTGACGTTGGTAATGCTAACAACGCAGACCAAGGTATGGTTGCTCTAGGCGAAGTGAACGTAACTCGTGGTTGTGATGGTGCGACGCCATATCTAACAACTTTCCTTTACGCTCCTGGCGGTGAAGGTAAAACAATTGAAATCGTGATGACTAAGCCAAACCGTGAAGGTTCTGGTGCTGATCCATACCTAATCCTAACGCTAAAAGCTGCTCGTATGTCTAGCTACAACATGGCGGCATCAGACGGTAGCCTACCAAACGAATCTTTCAGCCTAACTTACACTGAAATTTCGAAGGCATACTACATTGAAGGCGAAGGCGGCAAGATCGAGAAAGGTCCAGAAGTTGGCTTCGATGCAACGGCTGCTAAAGTAACCTCTACGGCATCGTAATTAAATAAGGAGATCCACTGTGGCACTTAATTCCCAACACAAACGCGTAAGTAAAAACCGCGTAAGCATCACTTACGATGTGGAAACTAATGGCGCTGTAGAAACCAAAGAACTCCCGTTTGTCGTTGGGGTTATTGGTGACTACTCTGGTCATAAACAAGACAAAGAGGATATCGAAGATCGTACCTTCTATAACGTAGATAAAGATAACTTCGATACCGTTATGAAACGTGTCGGCCCTGAGCTTAGCCTTAAGGTTGACAACGTTTTGGCTGACGACGACAGTCAGTTTGAAGCGAACCTAACCTTTAACTCAATGAAAGACTTCGAACCAGAAGCCATCGTTGAGCAAGTAGAACCACTTAAAAAGTTAGTTGAAACTCGTAACCAACTTAAAGTGTTGCTATCTAAAGCCGACCGCTCTCGCGATCTAGAGAAGTTGCTGAAAGAAGTTCTTCAAAGTGCGGACACCATTAACGCACTGTCTGATGAACTGGGTATCAAGAAAGAAGGAGCTGAATAATGAGCACAGAAGCTGAAAATCAAACACAAGCAGGTGCAGAAGCTGCGGAAGGTGCCCTCAGTTTTCTAGATAGAGCGATTGAAGCAACAACGCAAACTCCAGCAGACACAACCAAAGAGCTATTCTCTGTGCTAGCTGAACAAGCGCTGTCGGGTACAGTGACTTGGGATAAGAACTTAACCAAAACGATCGAAAACGCGATTTCAGCCATTGATCAGAAACTGTCGCAGCAACTTTCTCAAGTGATGCAGCAAGATGATTTCCAAAAGCTTGAAGGCTCATGGCGTGGTCTGCAAAAGCTTGTTAAAGAAAGTGAGCTTGGCCGCGATCTTAAAATTAAGATGGTCGACTTCACTCAAGAAGAGCTACTAGAGCAATTTGAAGACGCGCCTGCTATCGACCGTAGCCCACTTTTCAATGCGGTATATCAAGGTGAGTTTGGTACAGCTGGTGGTGAACCATACGGTGCCTTCATTGGCGACTACGAGTTCAGCGCTCAAGACGAAGATGTTGCCCTCCTTCGTTACATGGGTGAAGTGGCCGCAGCGTGTCACTCTCCATTTATTGCCGCAGCCAACGCACAAATGTTTGAATTCAACGATTTCACAACGTTTGACGAAGGCAAACCTGTAGCAGCAGGCTTCGACTCACCCGCTTACGCCGCTTGGAACTCGTTCCGTGAAAGTGATGATGCGCGTTATGTAACACTGACACTTCCTCGCACGCTGGCTCGCCTACCATATGGAGCTAAAGGTCTTGGTACTAACTTGTTTGAGTACGAAGAACTAGGTACTGACATGGATGGTAACCCTAAACCAGCGAACAACGATGAGCTAGTTTGGTCTAACGCAGCCTACGATCTTGGTTTGAAAATGACGCAAGCTTACACTGCTTCTGGCTGGTGTACGTCAATTCGCGGCCTAGATAACGGCGGTAAAGTAGAGAATCTGCCAAACCTAACTTACAAAACCGAAGCAGGTGACTTGGTTCAGCAATGTCCAACCGAAGTGAACCTGACGGATGAGCGTGAGAAAGAGCTTAGCGACCTTGGTTTCTTACCACTGGTTCACTACAAAAACTCAAACTACGGCGTATTCATTGGCGGTCAAACGACTCAGCAGCCAAAAACATACACAGACCCTGATGCGACAGCGAATGCTGCAATTTCTGCACGTTTGCCATACATCATGGCGAGTAGCCGTATCGCCCACTACCTGAAAGTAATGGGTCGTGACAAACTAGGTTCTAACTTGGAAGCTCCTGATATCCAGCGTGAACTGCAACTTTGGATCGATCAGTACACCAATGCAGGTGCAATTGGTAACGAGCAACGAGCAAAAACTCCGCTAGCGGAATCTCGTATTGAGGTTGTTGAACAGCCGGGCCGCCCAGGCTCTTACTCAGCGGTTGCCCACCTAAGACCTTGGCTACAACTTGAAGAGCTGACGACCTCAGTTCGAATGGTTGCGAAGATTCCAGGCTAATCCCTTAAGGCCGGACTTGTCCGGCCTTCTTTTCCTCCACACCATTCTAAGGACATCATGCAGTATAACTTCAACGCAGAATGGCAATTGGCATTCAATCAACTAGACGGTACAGAAAGCGACTTTTTGTTAGAGTCGCTCTCTATGCTGTCTGAGCTTTGCCCAGAGTGCCTTGATAGCCGCCACAGTTTAACTAATACCGTGATGCGTTTAATCAGTTATTTGGACGAAACGATTTCCAAACAGATGGACGAAATCCTTCATCATGAAGAATTCGAACAACTCCACGGAAGTTGGATTGGTCTACAAGGCTTAGCCACGTTACCCGTTAACAAACAACGTACCCAATTAAAGCTTCTCAATATGAGTTGGGAAGAAGTGTCTTCTGATTTGAACCAAGCTTACACCATCAAGGGCAGTGAACTTTTTAACAAGGTAGGCAACAAAGAACTCAACACGCTTGGCGGCCACCCTTTTGGCTGTATCTTGTATACCCACAAGATAGCGCTAGATATGGACTTTGACTCAGACTACGACGATCTGTTTACCCTTGAGTTATTGGGTCAGCTGGGTGAACAAACCTTGTGTCCAATGCTGCTTTCACCTAACCAGCACTTCTTTGTCAATCCAGAAGCAGACTGGTTGTCAGACGTCAATCGAATTGAAAAGATCCTTGCAGGTCAAGACTATCAGCCCTGGCAATCACTGCGTAAAAAGCCTTCATCTCGATTTGTCGGTCTCGTTATGCCCTCCATTCGTATGCGCAATCGCTACAGTAATGCCAAGTTTGGATTTATCTACAATGAATCTGGGCAGGGTCTATGGGGCAACGCCGTCTTCTCCTTTGCTGCGACGATTATGCGCGAGCATCATAGAGTAAATTGGTTTGGATTTTTGAAATCGCGCTGGAATGATCGTTCGCAAGGCGCTGTTGTAAATATTGACCAACATAGCAGCCTATTTTTAGACAAGCCGCAAACCGATGTCGTGTTGTTTGGCCAAATATCATCGTTCTACGCTCAGTCTGGATTTATTCCTCTATCAAAGAGCGCTCTGAGTGATAAGTTTTACTTTAATGGTAACAACTCTATTTGGCACGGTGGTCATTCAGACAACGAAAAGGTATTAACGCAAATACAGACAAGCCTGATGTCATGCCGAATCGCGCATTACTTGAAGGTGCAAGTTAGGGAAATGATTGGTAGCTTCAATACTGCAGCGGAATGTGAGCTGTTTTTAAGTCGCTGGATTGAAAAGTTCTCCAGTAACGTGTCCTTTGCGAATGAAGAAACCTTATCTAAATACCCATTGAGTTTCGCTAAGATCAGCGTTTCCGAATCAAGCCACCAGCCTGGTAGTTTCAGCTGCACGCTCAGAATGGTACCTCAATACCAATACGATCATTTCACTGGCGAGGTAGTATTGACGACCGAACTCGATGAGGTGGCCTAATGAGTTTCTGGCGAACATTCATCCAACGTCATGACGATAACAGCAACAATGCTGAAATTGACGATATTAAATACCACCTAACGAAACTTCTCGAGTCAGAAGCCTCTCTGACCGAGATTGACGATAGATTTACAGAGCTTCAGCGTTCGAATCTGCGCTTCGGCATTGAGGACGTGCAGCTACTGAGTGCCAGCTTAGACCAAACCCAGCTTTCACTTCGTTTAGAAAGCTATATAAAACATTTTGAGCCAAGGCTTAAAAACGTCATGGTAGAGCTCGCAGAACGCAAAGAAAGTGAAAATTCCATTGCGTTTAACATCATCGCAAAAGCGAACACCTCTCAAGGTGAGAAAGAACTCATTTTTGATTCAAAAATTTCTCTCAATGATCTCAAAGCTCTAATGGCGGAGGATAATTATGACTGATCCGTTAATGAGATATTTCGAGCAAGAGTTGACGCTTGTTCGACGAGCGTTGGGGCAATTCGGCCATCAACATTCAGCTCACGCAGAGAGACTGAACATACACCAAGGTCAAATCGAAGACCCGAGCCTTGCTCGCCTACTTGACGGTGTTGCACTCCTTAATGCAACCGTCGAGAAAAAGCTGTCGGATCAACTACCTGAAGTTGTCGAAGGATTGTTAAACGTCCTATATCCGAGCTACATTCAAACCGTCCCTAGCGTCGCTTACCTTCAATTAGGAGACGATGCCGATCACACCGAGTCAGTCCATGTCCCCAAAGACTCACTGTTTTCAGCTGATGCTCGCGGTACCAACTGCTTGTTTGCCACTGTAGATGATATCCACACGACACCGTTTCGTTTGGTCGATACGCTCGCATCCAGTGCACCATTTAAATTTAACCGACCAGCGGGCACTGAACAAACAACGGCAGTTATTCAACTGACGCTCTCTACCGGCGATTCAGATACGCTGTTTTCTAACCTCGACTGTGAGAACCTTGATTTGTTCGTCCAAGGTTTTGAGAACAACGCTGATTCTCTAGTAGAACTGTTACTTGCCCAAACTCTCGCGATTTCCATCAGTGATGCCCAGTGTGAGCATCACGTCGCTTTAGCACCCGAAAAGTTGAAAAGCCGCATCAGTGACAATGGGTTTCAGTTTTTACCACAAAAAGGCAATCAGTTCTCTGGTTACCAACTGATTAGCGAGTTTTTCTTCTTCAAAGAGAAACGCCAATTCTTTCGCTTAAAAGGGTTCGGTGACGCCATAAAGCACTTTCCGAGCTCAGAGATTGTTCTCAATCTGTTCATGCACAGTTTGCCGACCGAGTTTATTCGACTGTTTGACAACCAAGTCTTCAAGCTGAATGTGATACCCGCAATTAATCTGTTTGAGCAGTCTGGTGAACCTACTAACTACGATCACCGTTGTCTAAGTGTTCCCGTCAATGCGGATGCCCATAGTGATAATCACATTGAAATCGTCGAAGTCAAAGAAGTCTTCGAGATTACCTCAAAGGGCGAGAAACTGTTAACTCCTTTGTTTAAAGAGAGCTATCAAACCTCATCGAATAGTGATCGCTGGCAGTGTAGCCGCGACAGCAGTAGCGAGTTTCGTTTAGCAATAAGCCTAAGCAACCCAAATGAACTCGAATTTAATAAACTCTATGGAACCCGCCTACTCTGCACTAACGGCAAGCAAGCTTGTTCTGTTCAAGGAGCGTTTGAATGCTTGGAGAATATTGATCTGCCGGGAGACTTCTCGCCAATCTATCCTCCTTCGGCGCCAATTCATAGGGAGCAAGACCCTCATCTTCATTGGCAGTTCGTTGGCTTATTGAACGCGAATTTTGTTTCCCTTCTACATTCGGAAGACCCAGCAGAAGCATTGAAGCAGATGCTGCGACTATGTAGCCGAAGCCAAGTGTCTGCCGATGAAATTCAGATGATTAGACAGGTCCACATTCGTAGCCAAGTCTCAGCGATTCGTATCTTAGGTAAAAATGTGTTTTCGCCGGGTACAGAAATAGAAATTACCTTAGATACGCCTACTGGTTTTCTGGCTTTTAGCGATGTATTGAATCGCTTCTTCCAGCAATTTTGCAGCTTTGACCGCTACATCCAATTGTCTATCCGAGTGTATGGTCGTGACGGATACGTCAAGCGCTACCCTAAAATCCACGGCAGCCAAAGTGCATTCTAAGTGGGTAGTGTCAGTATGAAGTTAATCCAAGATTTAGCCCAAAACACCGATAAATATGACTTTGCTCAGGCGATGAGACTACTCTCGCATTTTATCGCCAATTCAGATGAACGTATTCAATTGGTTTTGAAAGCTGAAGCCATGCCAACGGGAGACGCGAGTGAAATACAGTACTTTTCGCTAAAGAACAGGCGGGCTAAATTACGTTTGGCAAAACAAGCGTTGTCAGGGGTTAAAGGAGTCATTCCATTTTACATCTATGAGGAACTACTCGCCGCTCTTCACGATGACGACCACGCCCTAAAAGACTTTCTTGACGTGTTTAATCAGCGTTACTTTGAGATTATCGCTCAATTAGAGAGTTCACCTTGGTTGCTGGTTCAAGACGAGATTTCACCCGATAAAACGGCTCTCCTCAACCATTTAGCAGCATTAAAAGATGAGCACAGCAAGTATTTCCAATACGCGTTTTTGCTTAGTCAAAGCAGCCGAAACATCGTCAATCTACAGCAAATGCTAAACGACTACTTCCCTTATGCGATAGAAGTCAGCACCAAACCTTATGAGCGTAGAAAGCTTCCGCAAGATTCACTGACACGTTTAGGTACTAAGCCTGATTACAACAGCCGCATTGGGCAAGGTTTCTTGATTGGAAAAACCTGCTTGACCCATTTCAGTCACATCATAGTGGCGGTTAAACCAAATAACGAACAAGAGCTTGCCGATATTCAGCAAGATGATCGTTTGGCGTCTGAGATGCGCGGATTCATTCAGCACTACTTGCGCGATCAAACGCCAGTATCCATCTATCTCAAAGTAAGACGCGCCTATTTAACTCGACCAGTACTGTCTGGCAACAGAATAAGCGCCGCAAGATTGGGGGAAGTCGATTGTTTGGCTCCCGAACGCAAACCACAACAACTGGTCAGTATTCTACTCAAGTAGGACTAGTCGCTTCGATGTATTGATGCTTCGAAATACAAGGAAAACAGTATGACACAAGTCACTCTAACAAATCTGGTTGCCAAGCTGTCACCAGAGTTAAAACAAGCGCTAGAGGTTTCTGCTGGTGCCGCGATGAACCAAGGGGTCGCTTCTATCGAAGTTGAGCACTGGATCCTGCAACTAATCTCGCAGCAAGATGCTCATTTAAATAACCTAATTCGCTCGCAAAAGCTTTCACAAGATAACCTAGTCAAGGAGCTGTCTGGCAAGATCGCCCGCCTACCAAAAGGCAATGAAGGACAGCCAACATTAAGCCATGAGCTAACCGAGCTAATCAAAGATGCTTGGATGTTGGCTTCCGTCAATTATGGTCATGGCGAAATCATCAGTTTGCACTTAATCCACGCTCTGCTACAGCAAAACGTATTGGGTGTATCAACGCTGAAATTAGACAGTTTACAATCGGTTTCCGTGGAATCACTGCAAGGCTTGATTAACAAGGCCGCTGTCG
Source organism: Vibrio sinaloensis DSM 21326 (assembly GCF_000189275.1). Classification (GTDB taxonomy): domain Bacteria; phylum Pseudomonadota; class Gammaproteobacteria; order Enterobacterales; family Vibrionaceae; genus Vibrio; species Vibrio sinaloensis. The sequence continues at coordinate 35,927 of NZ_AEVT01000058.1, forward strand.
CTCGTAGTCAAACTGCTGCTGCGACAGAATCTGGTGAAGGAGTCCCTCAACCATCAGGTAATGAAGCGTTAAGCAAATACACCATTAACCTGACTCAGCAAGCCATTGATGGCAACATTGACCCAATTTCAGGCCGAAATTCCGAAGTGCGTAAGGCGATTGATATCTTGTGCCGGAAGCGTCAAAACAACCCGATTATGGTTGGTGAACCTGGGGTGGGTAAAACGGCGGTGGTAGAAGGACTTGCCCTTCGAATTGCCGCCAATGAGGTTCCTGGTGCGCTACAAGGCGTACAGATACACTCGCTTGACTTGGGCCTCCTACAGGCAGGAGCAAGCGTTAAAGGCGAGTTTGAAAACCGATTAAAAGACGTCATCAACGAAGTTAAAAACAGTGACGTTCCCATCATAGTGTTTATTGATGAAGCGCACACTCTGATTGGTGCAGGTGGTGCTGCTGGTCAAAACGACGCCGCAAACCTGCTAAAACCAGCGTTAGCTCGTGGCGAATTTAAAACGATTGCGGCGACAACCTGGGCGGAATACAAAAAGTACTTCGAAAAAGATCCTGCGTTAACTCGTCGATTCCAAGTGGTTTCAATCGAAGAGCCAAACGCGGAAGACGCAAAACAGATGCTACGTGGCGTTGCAGCATCGTTGCAAAAACACCACGGCGCGTTTATCGCAGAGTCAGCGATCGATGCTTCCGTCAACCTATCCATTCGCTATTTACCAAGCCGCCAGTTGCCTGACAAAGCCATTAGTTTGCTCGACACAGCAAGCGCAAGAATTGCCCTAACTCAAGGAGCGAAGCCTGAAGTTATTGAATCTCTAGAGCAAACCATTCGTTATCAAAACAATGAAAAAGCCGCGCTAGAGAAAGAACATGCCCTATTTGGTATTGCGGAAGACGAAATCGCGGAGCTTACTCAAGACATTGCGTCCAATGAACAAGAGTTAAGTGATTTAAATGCTCGTTGGAAGCAAGAAGTCGCTCTGGTTGATCAAATTAAACTCCTGCAGCAAGAGATCAGCGATGCTCAACAAGATGGGGAAGCCGACAAAGAAAAGCAGACCCAACTCAACGAGCTCATCGATCAATTACACGAGCTACAAGGCGAACTTCCGCTTGTTAACGCAATGGTCGATGACAACACCATCGCTCAAGTTATCGCGAACTGGACCGGGATTCCTGTCGGCAACATGATGAGTGACGAAATTGCTCGCCTACTCTCTCTTGAAGAAGAGCTAGATAAACGAGTCATCGGCCAGAATGTTGCTAAGCAAGAACTCGCAAAAGCCATTCGTATTTCTCGCGCAGGTTTGACCGATAACCGTAAACCAATTGGTGTATTTCTCATGTGTGGTCCAAGTGGTGTCGGTAAAACGGAAACCGCGATGGCGCTCGCCGAGCAACTGTACGGTGGAAGTAACGATATGACCATCATCAACATGACCGAGTTCAAAGAAGAGCACAAGATCTCAATGCTGCTTGGTTCTCCCGCTGGTTACGTTGGTTTTGGTGAGGGCGGTGTGCTAACCGAGGCTATTCGTCGCAACCCGTATTCAGTATTGCTGTTGGATGAGATGGAAAAGGCTCACCCAGGTGTGCATGATCTGTTCTATCAGATTTTCGATAAAGGCCACATCAAAGACAGTGAAGGCCGTACCGTCGATTTCAAAAACACTATCATCATCATGACGTCTAACGCAGCGGATCAAGCGATTTGTGATGCTTGTGAAAACAGTGAAGAACGCATGAGCAATGAAGAGCTGTTAGAGAGCATCCGCCCTGACTTGCAGCACTACTTCAAACCAGCGTTCTTGGGTCGAACAACCATAGTGCCTTATTACCCACTCAATGATGATGAGCTCGCCAAAATCACAGAGATCTCACTTAACCGAATCAAGAAAAAGCTAGCTGAGCAGTACCAAGCAAGCTTTACTTGGGATCAAGGATTTGTCGAATTTGTCGTCAATAAGAATACCGACCCTACAACCGGTGGCCGAGCGGTTGAACAAATCATCAATCGTTCATTGATGCCAAAACTTGCCGAGGAGTGTATCACTCGATTGAGCCAGCAACAGCCGCTCACTCAGGTATCCGTCGTTGCAGCAAATAACCCTACCGGTTTTGAACTGACCATTGCGTAGGTGAACATGTTAGGAAACAGCAGTATGGCAAGCAACACACGCCAAGAAAGAACATCGTTTTTCTCTTTGAGAGTCAAACTGGTGCTTGCGATCGTCGCGGTGCTGCTGTTTTCTAATGGTTTAAATTCAACGTTAAACTACCTCAACTTTGATAAGCGACTAACCCAAACCAGTGATTCCACTTATCAGGTTGTACTTGATGAAACGGACAGCGATATTCGCCAAGCAATGAGTCTTGGCTTGCCGTTGTCGGCAATTTCAAACATACAATCACTCTTAGATCGTCGCCTTTCACTGGTCAACGGTATAAGCCGTATCCAGGTAGTGAACAATCAAGGCGATGTTCTTTATTCTTCCGGCGAACGTACCTTTACGGATGAGCGGGTAATCAGCGCACCAATTTCAAACACTTTTAACGTCATTGAAGGCGAGTTGCAGCTTTATTACCAAGTCGATTACCTGAATCAAATAAAAGCCTCGTTACTTTCGCAGCAAAGTGTTAACGCCCTTCTTTGGATCCTTGTCGCGTCCTGCATTGGATACTTTGGAATCTATATCGGGCTCGATTTTCTGTTTAAGAAAATTAAGCACACCCATCTTGCATTAAGTAATTCTTTGTCCTCCGATAAAGAACGTATCAGCAACGCCTATCTGCAATTTTTTGATAACCATGGTAAAAACCAGTGGCACAAGTTCAGAGCCAAGTTTTTTCCTCTATTGATCATCGGCCTTGCGATTGTTTTAACGGTGGTTTCCAACCTAGGCAGCTCTTATCAGGCGCTACATCAGTTCTCTTCTATTTATGAAGATCAACTGGAACAGAAGAGCGCTATTATCGGTGATACGCTATCAAGCATGATTCAGCGACTGCTTGAGCAAGGCGTTCCTCTGCACCGTTTAAATGGACTTGAGAACGAGTTTGCCCACTACCTTAATCAGCATCCTGAATTACTGTCTATTGAGTTAGCGAAAGATGGCCAGCCTTTGTACCAGTATCCAACTCAAGATTCGGATGTGATTACTGGTTCAAGCTCCGTCTTGCCTCTGGACGCTAGTCAGGCCGTAGAGCTCACTTTGGTGACAGACACCAATATCATTCCCCAAATGATCGAAGAGAGCATCATGGATATGCTCACTGTATTGATTGCTTCTGGGCTCGTGGTGATTGAAATCATCTTGTTCGTTTGTAACTTCATGATCATTAAGCCGTGGCACCAAATCAAACAAAGTCTGCGTGATGTATACCTTGGCAGCTACACTTGGGTCACTAAGGTGACAAGTAATGACGAGTTAGGACGCATTCTTAAGTCGATCAACGAGCAAGTTAAAAAGAACTCGTCGACAACGCATCCGAAAGAGACGAAACTTCAAGATTACCGTTTTATTCGCCTACCCCTGTTTATGCTGGTATTTGCCGAAGCGGCATCATTAGCCTTCTTCCCCAATTTTGTTGCCAGTTTAGCCAGCGATCAGAGCTGGATTCCTAGCAATCTATTGACCAGTCTGCCCATTTCGCTGTTTATGTTCTGCTGGGCGCTTTCGTTACCTTTTGCTGGCTACTGGTCAGATAAAGTAGGCAGACGAAAGTCTTTAGTTACAGGTGGAGTTATCACCAGCTTAGGTTTAGCCGCGACCGCAGTTTGTAGCAATATAGAGATGTTGTTAGTCGCCCGTGCATTCACTGCGGTCGGTTATGGTATCGTCTTTATCTCCGCTCAGGGCTATATCACAGATACCACCTCAACACACAACCGCACCAAAGGTATGTCAACATTCTTATCTGCCTTCTTCTCTGGCTCACTATGTGGCGCGGCAATTGGCGGGATCTTAGCGGATAAACTTGGCTACAGTGTGACCTTCTTGCTTGCTTCAGTAATGGCGATGTTCAGTGTAGTGTTCGTGATGACCTTTTTCGCCAAAGGAAGCGCTAACGCGCAAAGTACGCCAGTAAAACTGAACGATTTCAAAGTGCTATTAAGCAACAAGTACTTTGCCCTTATTACCTTTTGCAGTGCAATTCCTGCCAAAATCATCCTCACAGGCTTCCTTTACTACCTGTGCCCAGTTTACTTACAGTTCTTGGGCGAAAGCAGCGCTGTGAGCGGCCGAGTAATGATGACCTATGGGTTAGCGATTATTGTCATATCGCCGCTGAGCGCTATGTTGGTCGATAAGTGGAATAGTAAGATCAACTTCATCGTGTTTGGTGGTTTCTTATCGGCATTAGCTCTGCTGAACATCATGATCCTACCAGGAACCGTAGGACTGTTGCTGATCGTTATAATGATTGGCATTGCCCACGGGATCAGCGTCTCTCCACAAATTCCATTAGTGATGGACTTACTTAGCCACGAAGGCTTGGACAAAGGGAAAACCATCGGCATTTTCCGTTTGACTGAGCGTATCGGTAACGTTGCCGGCCCAGTGTTGGCCGGGCTGTGCTTGAGTGTTTTCGGCTTCGAAGCGACTTTCATACTGTTCGGCCTAACCTTGATGGTAAGTTCCATCATATTGATTTGTTTCTATAATCTTTTTACGAAAAGGGATCGCACCAGAATGGAGGCCGTGGAATGAGATACATCTGGATAATCATCACGCTACTTGCTTCTCTATGGGCAGCGGCACCTTTACATGCCTCAGATAGCAAGCAAGTGGTCATGCTTCTTTGGAGAGGAGTGACCGACGCTGAACAAGGCTTTATGGACTACCTGTCGGCCAAAGCAAACGTGAATTTTGTTGTTCTCGATGCGGATCGCGACAAGAACCAACTGGCAAACCACATAGACACTCTTGACGAGTATGAGCCTGATTTAATTTATTCGTTCGGCACGACAGCAACTCTTGCCTTACTTGGAACCGAACAAGAGCCTAGCGAGTTTCGCATCAGGGCTAAAACCCCTGTCGTCTTTAGTATAGTGACCGACCCTGTGGGTTCTAAAATTGTCAGTGATTTAGAAGAAACGCAGCGCAACTTTACCGGAGTTAGCCACATTGTTCCCCATCAGGTTCAATTCAATGCCATTAAAGAGCTGCCTAACATTCGTACCATGGGCGTGATGTTTAACCCATTAGAGAATAACGCGGTCATTACCGCGCGCAAAATACAGTTGCTGTCAGCTAAGTTTGGCATGGATGTCTATCTTTACCCATTTAGAACCAAATCGGGTAAGCCGGACATGAGCTCTTTGCCTAAGGTCATCGATACCATGCTAGAAGATGGTGTTCAGTTAGCTTATCTACCGCCTGACTCCTACATCATCAGTCAAGGTAAAAGTATTGTGGAGCCGCTGCATGAAAATGGCATTGCAACATTCTCGGCGACCGAATCTCCTATTCGCCAACATGATGCACTTTTTGGTATTGTTAGCCGATATTATAATGTTGGTGAATTTGCGGGCCACAAAGCAGAACAAATATTGAATAATAACAAGAGCGCCCAAGAGGTGCCGATAGAGCCTTTAAGCCAATATTCCTATATCGTGAACGTCAAAGCTGCCCGTACTTTGGATTATTATCCACCCGTTTCAATACTCAAAATTTCCGAACTCATTGGAGGAAATGAATGGACAGAATGATGTTAAGAGGGACTTTCTGCCTGATTTCATTTTTTGTGACTTTATTTAGTCACACAGCTAGCGCTCAAGCGATAGCGGGCCCTGCACGTCTGATGCTAACGACACAAAATTGGGCTCCGTATCAAGAAATTAAACACGGCCAAATGCAAGGGTTAGCCTTAGACAAGGTTAAATGTGCGTTGAGTAAGATGTCTCAACCTTATCAAATCACCATGACAGGTTGGTCAGATGCGCAGCTGCGAGTGCACAGTGGCACTCAGCACGGATTCTTCGTTGCCACTCAAACGGACGAGCGCGACGAGTACGCAACCTTATCTACACCGATTGCCCATCAAAAGCTCCTGTGGTACTTCGGACCGGGTGTGGAGCCGCAAATTGATGAATTGTCAAAATTAAACCTAAAGTTCTCTGCTAAATTTGGGTCCAATAAGTGGTTTTGGCTAAAACGCAATGGCTACAATGTAGTCAAACAACCTAGAGATGCTAAAGTATTACTAAAGCTTTTAAAACAAAGGGAAATTGACGTCGCCTTAGAGGATGAATTGGTATTTGATGGTGAGCTTACTGAAGCAGGTTTACCCAATGACTATTTTCAAAGCGAAGTCTTGGAAACCAAGCCTATGGGCGTCTATTTCTCCAAGCGTTTCTTAACTAAGTATTCTGGTTTCTTAGCTGCCTTCAATGCAGCTGTTTCTAATTGTGAGAGGTAACTAGTGGCTGTCAGTATTCATCTGATTTCTGTACCCACTGAAGAGGTTGTAACCTCGAGAGTCGTGTATCTTCCAGAACAGGGGGGAACGTTTGGTCGTGCTCCCTCTTGTGATATTTCTTTACCAGACCAATCAAAACGTATCTCTCGTACTCACGGAGAGATCAAACTTACCGATCACGGTTATACAATCAAAAGTACAGGGCAAAACAACGCCCAGCTCAACGATAAAGCCATCATTAAAGACAAAGAGTATCCACTCAGCGATGGCGACATCGTGAAAGTCGAGAACTATACCATGTTGGTGTCTACGCTGACTCAATCAGACAGTAGCCCTACCTCTAAAATAGAAGAAGACATGTTCTCGCAGCCTTTTGAGCTGAATCTCAATGATGATGACACTGAATTTCTTGATGAGAGTACACCACAAGAAGCACCTTCAACAGAAAGCTCTTTCTCGCATAAAAATGTATTAAGTGACGACCCGTTCGCCTCGGATCCTTTCGAAGATTTAGATGAAGAAGTCGTCGCAGAACACCTTGAAGTCGATGAGGTAGAGCAAACTCTCTATCATCAAGGTTCAGACCTAGAGTACCTACCTGTTGAAGCACAGCAAAACCCGCAGATTGAAGCGTCAATTGCGAAGCTTATCTCTATGACAGAGAAAAATCAGCAGTATCTGCAGAATCCAATGCTGCAGCACGATGCGCTATTCGCGGCTTTGGAAGAAACGGTCGATCAGTTTTTGAATGAGTTCGCTCCTACACAACTAGAAAATCAATTTAGTGAGTACATCTCTGGTGGGATGTTCACGAGCAAAGATAAAAAGTACTGGAAGATTTATCGAAAACACTTCCAACATCGCCAAGAGAATGGAGATTTTCGCCGCCAATTCAAAGCGCTGTTTATGGAAAATATGCAAAAGCAAAGAGAGGAAGGCTGATGACCAAGTGGTACTTAGCTGCACTTCTCGCCCTTGGTGGTTGCTCATCCGATCCTGCGCCAGTGATCTCTCAGTACAATATGACGGTCACCACCGATGCAGCAGTGAATGCATCGGAAAACAATAGTGCAAACCCGGTTGTGGTCAGACTGTATCAACTCACTGATGTTCAGCTTTTCAAGCAGTTACCTTTCATCGATCTGTACAGTCAGGACATCGATCTGCTCAGCGCGAACTTGGTATCGAAACAAGTTCTACCTGTGGTGTTGCCAAGCAGTGAAACTCAACATGTTTTAGACATTAACAAAACAACTCAGTACATCGCCGTTCTCGTCGAGTTCGTTGATTACCAGAACAGTGTGGCTAAGGCGTTTTCAACCTTGCCAACAGAAGAAGAACAGTACCTCCAACTGACAATCGAAGGCGCCAAAGCGTCATTAGACGTCGTAACACCTGAGTCTAGTTGGTGGCAAGTATTTTAGTTATACCCTGTGCTTTCGCTGATTATGAACAAATACAAAATCAATCGTCAGCAAACACAAAGATATTAATGATAGGGAAATTACGTGGACGCATTTAAGAAAGTAGTTTGGCAAGAAGGCATGTTCATTGCCCCACAACATTTTCAACAACAAGACCGTTACGTACAAAACTATGTTCGACAGAATGTCGAAACGCTTGCGGGTTTTGCCCCGTTTTATGGCGTTACCGAGCTGACCATTAACCATGAACTGCTAAAAATCGGCAAGTTATCGATTGCAAGCAGCGCCGGTGTTTTTCCTGATGGTACTCAATTTGAAATGCAGCACGAAGTCGCTCGCAACATTACCGCAGGTACCATTGAAACCGTCGTCTATCTCGCGCTTCCAATTTCCTTGCAAGGAAACAACGATTATGGTGAGGAGAAATCTGACCAAGGGCGTTACTTAACGCGCTCTATCAACGTTTTCGACACTTCAACGTCTGAGAATGCTAGCGTTGAATTGGATGTGGCTCATTTGAATATCTCGATTAAGCTCGAGGGCGAAGATACCTCAGGCTTTACACTTATTCCAGTCGCTAAGGTGCTCGAGTGCAGTGAATCTGGTGAGGTCATCTTGGACCGCGCATTTATCCCAGCAAGCCTGCACTATGGTGCGTCGGTATTACTGGTTGAACGTCTCAAAGAGATTCACGCTTTAACCGCAAATCGTGCCAGCAGCCTTTTACAACGTATTCAAGCAGGTCAAGGACAGAAAAGTCCTCAGTCTATGATGCAAGACTACCTATGGCTACAAACTCTCAATACTTGGTTGCCGTGGTTTGATTTAAGCATCGCAAACCCTAAGTTACAGACACACCAGTTGTACGGCGAGCTCCGTAAGTTCGAAGCGCAAGTTATGGCGCTAACACCAGCGATCCCTGAACCGTGTAAGCCTCTGCAGTACAATAAACTTTATCAAAGCTTTAACCCTCTTTTCTCTTCACTACGTAATATGCTGACCTTAGTTCAGCAAGACTCCGTTTTAGAATACGCATGGGATAGCTCGCTGTTCGAAAAGCGCCGTTTATTAAGAACTCTGATTAAAGATACCGCAAGCGTCACTAACCGTCGTTTTGTCTTATCGGTCAAATCAAGCATTAGCAGTAACGAGCTGAATGAAGTATTCCCTATTGCTGCGAAACTGGGCAACAACGCACGAATCGTCGAGATCGTACGTAACGGGTTATCTGGAATTACACTTAGCCCACTACCTGTTGCGCCAAGTGAGCTAAAGCCTATGCAGGGCGTGTCCTATTTTGAAATCGATACGACGGATAGAATGTGGTTAGAGATGCTAGAAAACCGTGATGCGATTGCGCTTCACGTCGATACTCGTATTGCTGACCTCGACGTTATGCTTTACGCGCTGAGATAACGCCATGGACTATTTGGACGAAGAGACCCTAGTTTGGGATAAAAAGCAGTCCGACTTTGTTGCCAAAGACGAAGGTCTCACGGGTACAAAGTGGACCGCGGTCAACTCTAGCCAAGGGCGTACAGAGTTCCTCCATTATTTCGATAAAGCGGAAAACCAATTGCTCAACATCAGCAGTGAGTTATTGGCAATCACATTGAAAGTCTCCTCTCTGCCAGAACCGGAAGATCTGGCCACTTTGCGTAAGCAGTTAGTTGAGGGAATCAATGACATAAAATCGAAAGGAGCAGAGCTCACCTACCCGGTTGCGGTCATAGACAAGCTTTGCTTTCTTTATGCCGTTGTTCTTGACGAGTTGATTATCTACAGCGAATGGGGAGAAAAACGCGGTTGGGAAAATAAAACGCTCCTCAGTGAGCTTTTTGGCATGCGCAATGGTGGTGAACTGTTCTTTACCGTCGCAGAAAAGGCGGTTCGTCAACCCCATAAACTGATTGATCTACTGGAAGTCATTTACCTATTTTTGACCATAGGTTTTAAAGGCCAGTACCGAGAGTCCGGGAACGATGAACTTAAAGCGTTCACCCATCAACTTGAGCAGATTATCAGTCAATACAGACAAAGCAGTGGCATTTATTGTCATACCCGTACAAAACTGCCAGAAATGCGAAAGCCGACACGTCGTAAACGTTACCTAGTGACAACGATGTTCTTCCTATGCCTGATTATTACGAGTATCGGTCTTACGTACTTTTGGTACAACAAAACACACCCACAAAGGGCTCGTGATTTCTTCAGCTTACCTGAGTTTAGTCAGCGTTATATTCTCTCAGGCGAGGTGAATGACATTGTGTTTATCAGTGATGAGTCTGATTTGGACTCACCACCTCAAATGGCAAGTATGGTCGAAATGGTTGATGCCACACCTCCTGCAAACTTGGCGACCAGTCAGTCTTCTTGGTTAGTGCAGTTGGCCACCTTCTCTACCGAGCAAAATGCCATCAAATTTGTCAACACACTGTCACCATCAAAATACGTGGTGCAAGTCGATCCCTTTAATTCCTATTTCCGTGTCATTGTCCGCAGTGAATCTTCTGTTCAAGCAAGAGAAATCAAAGCTTGGTTCATCGACAAAGACAAACTCAGCCCAATTATCGTTAGAAATACCGAACGTGATAACAAGAACAACAAAGAGGCACAACCATAATGAGCGATGCTAAACCTGAAGCCCAGCCAAAAAAACGAGCCTGGTTATGGGTCACATCTGTGGCAACGCTTACTTTCGCCCTTGGTGGTTCTATCACTTGGCTGTTTGGGTACCCGGCAAACTTGATTTTAGGTGCCGTAGTTACGGTATGCGCAACCATACTATTAGCGGCGGTCACCTATTGGTTTACTAGCCGTAAAACAAAACCCAGTAAGCAGCAAGACAAACAGCGATTACTGATCAATAAGCGCAGTAAACTACTCGCCCTCCACTTTAAGAAGATGCTTGCGGTACAAAAACGCAAAAAGCGTCTCAATAGTCGCTATGACCAACCGATCTATCTACTGCTCAGCGACAATCCATGCAAAGATAAAAGCATCATTACTCAGATGGGTTATGAGGCCTATAAAGTCGACGATTTTGGTAACGACATTGAGTTCCCCGTTCTGTTTTGGCTGAGCGACCATTCCATTCTGATCTCAATCAGCATGGCTGAAGAACAACAACCTCAGTACCTCAAAACGCTGTGTGACTGCCTAAACAGTTGGCGAGCACGTCAGGCCGTCAATGGGTTGATTTTGACCACGGAAGTTGAACTTCTGCTCGGCAATCGCGACGCCTTAGCGCAGCGCGCTGATGAGATTAAATCAACCATAAAAACCTTCAACGATCGCTTTGGCCTACAGTTACCTGTTTATAACGTCATTACCAACATGGGACAGGTGAGTGATTTCTGTCAATTCTTCTCAGCATTTGATGAATCAAAGCGCAATGAAGTGTTTGGTGCCACCTCGCCAGTATTAAAAAATGGCGGGATTGACGCTGATTGGTACGATCAAGAGTACGATCACCTTATCAGCCAGCTGATCGCCAATATGAGCAGTGCTCTATCCTCTCAGCTCAATCAAGAGTATCGCAATGCGATTTGTGCGGCACCCTATCAATTCGGTTTGCTTAAGCAAAGTTTGTGGTCATTCTTACAGCGCCTGTATCGTGGCGATCAACTGACAAATGGGCTTAACTTCCGTGGTTTCTACTTTACCCATAGTGGTTCAGACGATGAGCAAACAGACTTGTTAGCGAATGTGGTTAACGAATCACTCGGTAACGAACGCTATCAGCAGCATCAGCAATTGCCTGTTGGCCAAACCCTATTCGCTCAGCATTTAATGAATCACGTGGTGCTGAACGAAAACACTTTGGTTGGAGTAAACCGCAAAAAAGAAAACATGCTACTTTTCTGGCAAGGTGCGTATACATTGGCGTGTTTTGGCCTACTCCTATTTGTACTGGCAGTGATCAAACTAGATTTCGATTACCAAAGTGCTCGTGAGACTAAAGCTGATGCGATGTTAGAACGCTATAAAGAGGCCATCTCAGCTTCACCCTATGATATAGAGAACATGGGCGACAACATCCCTAACCTTTATTCATTAAATCGTATCTACGCTCTCTACCTCAAGCCTGATCCGTGGTACACATTATCGTTCATGCCAAGCTCTAGCATCCGGAGTGAAGTCGAAGCCGCCTATTTTGCCGAGCTTGAACGCGTGCTGATTCCATCGATGGAAAACACGCTAGAAAAAGACTTGTTTGTTTACGTCAACCTAGAAGATCAAGCCAAAACACTGTCACTACTCAATAACTATCGTTTGTTGTTTAACGCCAAGCGAACCAATATTGAAGAGCTGAAGTCTTACTTTATGAACACACTGCAAGACCAAGGTGAAGCCGACACAACATCGCTCGCCCAGCTAAAAGTGTTGCTGGATGACGTATTTGCCCAAGACTTAGTGCCAGTAAAACCGAACTATGACCTTGAAAGTTTAGCGAAGAAAGTGATCAACCAAACAGGTGTCGAAACACTGCTGTATGAGCACATTCTTCAAACAGCAACCTACTCTAAACGTATTGATGTACGCCAAGAGTTAGGATCGAATTTCAGTCAATTGCTCAGTTTCTCTCCTAACTACGCCGGCTACTTAGTTCCTTACTTGTACACGCCATCAGGATTCAATGAACTTGATCTGTCTGTAGGCTCACCAGTGCTGAACGAAGCTCTGAGCGCTTATGAAGGCGTTGCAGGGGCCTCACCTAGCGCGCTAGAGATGTATCGAATCAGTCGCGACCTTAAGCAAATGTATCAAACCGATTACATCAACTATTGGCGTGATTTTGTTGCTCATATTGACGTTAAACAAGTGGACAACCCTGACTCACTGAAAAGCAGTTTGGCGGTACTAACCGCGGCTTCCAATAATCCCCTAGCGCAGTTGTATACGACGGTGAGTAAATACACTTCTGTCGATATTCAACCTCCTGTTAAAGAAGATGCGCAAGAGCAACCACCAGAGCAAGACACAGATAAGAAAGAAACCGCACGACAAATATACTTAGCCTTTGGTCCTTACCATAAGCAGATCACGGTTGACGACCAAGGAAACAAACCTGTAGATACTCTACTAGGAGGTTTTACTACGTTGGAGACCTGGCTGGATAGCTTTTACACCGCTAAAGACCCTCAAAAAGCGGCGTTTGATGCACTGACAGCAGAGCTTAAAGTGACAAACCCTGTCGCTTCTCTCGCTTCTATGAAAGGTTCACAACCAAGCATCTCATTACAGTTGATCAATAACATTAGCGGTCAAACGAATGAAATGGTCATGTCACTTGCTCATGAGCACTTAAACAGTCAGTGGCAAACGGTGGTATTTCAGGTATATCAAGACACTATCGCGGCATATTACCCGTTTAATAAGTCTTCAGACCTAGATGCGTCGACCAGCGATGTAGCAAATTTCTTTAAAGCGAATGGTATTTTGGATGGTTTCTATCAGTCTAAACTCAAGCGTTTTGCTGATGACAATGGGTCACCATTCTTACCAGGATTATTACCAAACACAGGTCTAGCACTAGACCCAGAAGTATGGCAGATGATCGCTAAAGCGGAAGATATTCGTAACGCGCTGTTTCTGTTTGATCCTCAGAACCTGTCGGTGCAATTTCAGTTGAAAGCCGCGGAGATGAGTTCAACTTTGACCGAGTTTTCCATATTGGCTGAAAAAGCAATCTTTACCTATCAACACGGCCCTAGGCTCTGGAGCAAACAAACTTGGGCAGCGAACGATGTCGATAAAGATACTTTGAGCGTCAAAGCGACCTCTTTAGACAGCTCGACACTGGATGATAAAGCCAGTGGCAACTGGGCATGGTTCCGACTGATTGAACCGAGAGTGGTCTCTACAACATCGCAAAGTACTAAAGTTAAATTTGCCTACGATGAGGACAAACAAGTAGAGCTAGATATTAAGACTCAGGGTCAAAACAATCCTTTTGTCCCTAACTTCTTCTCTGCGTTTACGCTTCCGGCCAGCATCTAAATGACGGTGAGGAAATTGAAAGCCGAAGGCGAACTCATCTCGCATGAGTTTGCCTTTTGTTTTAGAGCGCTAGGGCTATCTCAAGTCACACAGCTCGGTAAGCTGGTGTTTAAGGCTTACAATGCCAATTATGGTTTGGTGGTAGTCAAACTGGCGCAAAGCCGAATAGGCAAAATGCAGCTCAACCAGGAAAGTCTCTTTCTCAGCAACTACCCTTCTCCTCATTGGCCGACACTGCATGATAGTGGTTGTCACAACGGCATCAGTTGGATCATGACCGAATACGTCGCAGGGGAAACGTTGTCGGCAACACCTTACTCAGAAAGACTCAAGTTGCTCAAACAACTTGAGCATTGCTTACAAGAATGCCACTCAACCGGATATATTCACGGCGATATAAAACCCGATAATATTCTCGTTACCCCAAACCACCTACTTTATTTGGTGGACTTTGGCTCAGTACTACCCATAGATTGCCCGTTCAGCCAACTAGAAACCAGCTCGTGGAGCCGTGGCTATACGTCACCATTTATGGAAAAGCGTGTTGGTAAGGTGGAGAAAAGTTATGATTATTATGCTTTGGCGCTAAGCTTATCAATGTCAACGAACATAGACGGGTTACATCATACAAACAGTGAAAAAGCGCCGCATTTCAGCGCTCTTCCTGCTCGGTACCAACATTTAGTTTTAAGTCATCTTAATCATACTAAGCGACTTTCGACTCTGAAAAGTAACGCGTAATATCAACCTCATCTATTTGACTAGCAGGTAAAAACTGCTCTGCATACTCCTTATAGACTCCGCTTTGCAAAAATAACCTGAACAGTTCAATGTCCACATGCTCATCCAGAGCCATTTTATGCAGGATATCAATAGCGACACTAACCGGCTTAGCTTTTTTATAAGGTCTATCAGCGGCGGTTAGCGCTTCAAATATATCAGCGATCACCAAAATTCTTTCTGGAATAGAGAGGTCTTCAGCACTTAACTTCCGCGGATAACCTGTTCCTTTGAGTGTTTCATGATGAGTAGATGCATATCTTGGTACCTTGCTTAGCTCATCAGGGAACGGCAGAGCCTCCAGCATTTTGATACCACTGATCATGTGCTCGTTAATCTTAAATCTATCCTCAGCGGTTAAGGTACCGCGACTGATCGACAGGTTGTAGATCTCTCCCAAGTTGTACTGATGCTCAGGTACTTCAACGTTGATCCCAAAACTCGGATCAAATACCAAAGGACGAATACGTTTAATTACATGCTCTGGTCGATCCGACAATAAAGACTCCGTAATCGGCAAGGCGTTTTCTGGTTGCGGCTTATTCAGCTCTTCAAATGGCGACAAACCTAACCTATCGTCAAAGTGGCGTTGCCAAGTCTGTTGAGCGATTTGTTTAATTCGCGCTACTTTGTCATCACTCATGAACTCGCCACCAACATTGGCTTGAGCGATAAATTCGAAGTCGGATTGCAGCTGCTGTTTCGTTTCATGCAAGGTCGCCAGTGCTTTCTGTTTGCTTTTTGTTTGAGACAGCTGACTTTGCAAGAAAACAATTTCAGCATCGCGCCACAACACTTCAAAACGCATTCTTATCTCATGAATACGATTGTAATTGGCTTCTAACTTGGTCCCCTTATCAACGATGTGCTCTGGTGTGGTGATTTTGCCGCAATCATGGAGCCAAGCCGCAATACGAAATTCACGGCGCTCCTTGTCGTCAGCGAAACTGAATGCTTTAAACTTACCTTGATTGGACTTTTCTGCAGCTCTCGCCAGCATCATCCCGAGTTCAGGAACTCGGTTACAGTGCCCAGCGGTGTATGGAGACTTGTCATCAATCGCTTGCGCAATGAGCTTGATGAACGCCTCAACAAACTCCTGCTGCTGCTGTTCACGACGTTTAATTTCTTTGGCCATTTCTTGAATGGACTTAGAGAGATGCCAAACTTCTTTGATATTCGAGTCGACTAACTCCACGCTCTCGAACTCACGTCGCTTTATCTTACGAGTTTGCTCCGTAAGCTGACGAACCGGATTGACGATTGGAGAACCAAATATCCAAGCTATCGGCAGCAATAAGCACATAATGAAGATCGTTCCCCCTACCGTGGTATATAAGCGCTGATACACTTGATCCATGACCACCGCCTCAGGAACTAAAACCGCAAGATACTCCACTTGACCTGAATCATGACCATTCAGTGGGCTCACATACAGAAACGCGGTTTTTCCCTCAATTTCACGACGTTGAATGGTATTTTGCAACGCTTGAGAGTGGCTAAGTTCATACAGCTCCAAATAAGGGACACGATTATCATGGATCTGTTGGAACCAAGTATTATCTAAGCGTTGATATTCAGCGTCCGACACGTTTTCCAACGCCTTGTTGAGCAGTGGGTATAAATTTGTATGCGATTTACTCAGCACAAGGTAGAAAGGGATCTCCGTATCAGTGAACAAATCGTATGGAAACAGCTCCAATTGCGACCGTTCTGATAACTGACTCAAAGTACGCTGCGTATCGATTAACACGTTGATGCTCTCATCAAACAGCGCCTGCTGAGCTTCATTGAAATCGTTGAATACCTTTATTTTCGCTTCTGGTTGTAACTTATAGATATATGGAGAAAAATCATGCCCTGCTAGAACGCCATACACGCGTTCATTTAACGCGGGCAACTTACGTTTCAATCCCGCTGCGGCAAGGGGTTCTTTAAACAACAACAAAGAATTCGGCTCTTTATTTAGGGCGGTTAATGAGTGGCCAATATCGAGCTTGTTGTTACGCAGTTTTTCTACCAGCGTGGCACTTTCAAATCCATTGATAAATTCAAACTCCAACCCGGTTTTCTCTGAAAGTAACTTGACCAGATCGACCGAATATCCCTGAGGCTCCCCAGCGCGACTATAGTCATAAGGTCTCCAGTCAAGCTGGTTAGAGACAAGCAGCGGAGGTTTGCTCGATACCAGATTTTGCTCTTGCTGGGTTAACGCCATTGTCGAAGAGAACACATTATCGTTAGCAATCTTCATAGGGATATTCGAGGCAATGACTTCACCCGACTTGTGAAACACATACGCTTCAACACCCTTGTTGTCAGGTAAACCTAATGCTTTCGGTGTCAGTTTCGAACTGATCGAAGACAACACAATATCGATACCAATCACTGCATTTTTGGCTCGGATGGAGTAAGTTTGTCCGGTGATTTTTAAGTGTTTAAACAGGTAGGGTTCGGTCTTAAATACGTCTTGAGATTTAGCACCTGAAAACCAAGGGCGACGAGTAGGAAAATAGTTACTGGATTCGACTTTACTGTTCGTTATTTGAAAATCAGCCGTCATGTAGACAGTTTGACGCACTCGATTTTGCTCGTTGCCTGATATTTTTATTAGAACCCAGCGGTCTTGCGCCGTCGCTTCAATCCGTTGACGTACAATTGGGGAAGACTCTAAGTTTATAATCTGGTAGAAATATTCATCATCACTGCCAAAGTAAATGCTATAAAAAAGAGGGTTGTCTAGCAGAACTTGGACCAACAAGGTTTGTATTTCTTGCTCGCTGAATTGATGATCCAAAGTGTTGGATAAGCTACTGAGAATACGCGCACTACTTTTCGCATTGACATCCACTTCTTGTATATATTCGCTTACGTCCGTTGTCGCCATCATCAATTTACTGACAACGTGTTCCTCAGACATTTGCTTGGTGAAAACATATTGCAATCCAATGGCAAATAGCGAAGTAATCACCGTCGCAACCACAAATAAGCTGCCCACGGTAAAACGAATAGAAAACTTTTGTTTTTTATGAGTTAAGCCAACCAACTGCAAGCCCTCCATGGCTTTTAATTTGCTTTTAAAGCAAGACTGGATTCACTAGCACAATCAGTGTAGTCATTGATTAGTTCTTTATATGCAAACCATCTCTTAATGTTTCAACTTTACGTGCTAGGTCACTAATCTATATCGCAAAAAACATTTCAACACAACGTTCTGTAATTTTATAAATCATTCGTGAACTTTATGACCAAAACCTTCTAAATGACCAATATTGTTTTTATCAACGCATTGCAGACAGAGTTTTAACACTCCATTAACCTTATCGTTATCTCTTCGCAGGCATCCCTCCCTTGCGATTAGATTACTGATAACGATAAGTGTGCTTATGATAAAGGCACACGTCACATAAGGAACGTGAATCATGTTTAAGGTACTTAAACCAACCCTAGCGGCTTCGATCATCGCTGCGTCTTTTTCATTTAACGCTTTGGCAGCAGATCTCGACAAAATCCACTTTCTGATCCCAGGTGGCGCAGGTGGCGGTTGGGATATGACAGCCCGTGGTACTGGTGACGTACTCGTCAAAGCCGATATCGTCGATAACGTCTCATTCCAAAACCTATCAGGTGGCGGCGGTGGTAAAGCGATTGCTCACTTGATTGAGACCGCTGAACGTCAAGAAGACACCTTGATGGTCAATTCGACGCCAATTGTTGTCCGCTCTCTTACGGGTATCTTCCCTCAATCATTCCGCGATCTTACCCCAGTTGCGGCAACCATCGCAGACTATGGCGCAATCGTTGCCTCCGCAGACTCTAAGTACAACAGCTGGGAAGATGTGGTGAAGGAATTTGAATCTAACCCACGTAAAGTCAAAATTGCTGGCGGCTCAGCACGCGGTAGTATGGATCACTTAGTCGTTGCGGCTGCATTCAAAGGTGAAGGCTTTGATGCGAAGAAAGTTCGCTACATCGCCTACGATGCAGGTGGTAAGGCGATGGCAGCGCTTCTTTCAGGTGAGACTCAACTGCTTTCTACGGGGTTAGGCGAAGTACTTGAAATGTCTAAATCAGGCCAAGTTAAGGTACTGGCGGTTACCGCTCCAAAACGTCTAGATGCAGCACCAAATATTCCAACCTTAACTGAATATGGTAACGACACTGTTTTCGCTAACTGGCGTGGTTTCTTCGCGGCACCTGGTACACCTCAAGCGAAAATCGATGAGTGGAACAGTGCTCTGAGCAAGATGTACAACACTGACGAATGGCAAGTAGTACGTGACCGCAACGGTTGGATTGACAACTATAAAGCGGACAAGAACTTTTATGCTTTCCTTGAAGACCAAGAGAAGCAGATGGGCGACCTTATGCGCGAGCTAGGTTTCCTAAAATAACCTCTAAAGGGTAACCCTTGGGTTGCCCTTACCCATTTCGCCGTACATAAGCAAACTTTCAATCTCCTTGTTTATAGTTGTAAACAGTTAAGCCTCTTTGACTAGCAGCGAAGGCGCTTAGTTCGTTAGTGAAACATGCTCATTAACTCTTATGTACGGCCTTTTTCTTCCTAATACGCTAATGGAGTTGGATATGTCGGACTTGCCAACGAATTCTTTCCATAAAGGATCTTTCTTTACTAAAGAGAACCTGCTTTGCCGTGATCGTGTTGGTGCGATGATTTTTCTCCTCGTTTGCCTATGCTACGGCTACCAAACAACACTCATTCCCCTATTTCCTGGTGATGAATACGAACCGTTCACTGCGCGAACCCTGCCAACCTTGCTGACATTCGCAGGTATTGGCCTATCGTTACTGCTTCTGGTAACAGGTCAACCAGACAAACAAAGTGGCGCGGTTATGGATTTTAATTGGAAGCTACTTATTAGCTTTCTGATCTTGATGGCGTTGTATGGCGTTGGTCTCACTTACGTCGGTTTTGTCCTCGCAACAGGTTTTTTCTTACTCGCGGGCTTTTATTTGCTAGGCGAGAGAAACAAAAAGATATTGCTTGGCGCTTCTTTCCCATTTGTCATCGCCTTTTACTTACTCCTTACCCAGGGACTCGATATCTATCTTGAACCGGGCATCATTTTCACCATGTGGTCGTAACATAGAAGGACATTGTTATGTTAGATGGAATCTTACAAGGTCTCTCGACCGCTGTTATGCCAATGAACATCATGATGGTGATTGTTGGCTGTTTTGTCGGTACTTTTATCGGCATGCTACCCGGTCTTGGCCCCATTTCTGCGATCGCATTGATGATCCCAATCACTTACGGTCTAGACCCTTCATCGGGGCTGATCTTGATGGCGGGTGTTTACTATGGCGCGGTCTTTGGCGGCTCAACATCTTCTATTTTGATTAATGCTCCGGGCTGTTCGTCTACCGTCGTTACCGCCTTTGATGGCTACCCAATGGCACAAAAAGGTCAAGCAGGTAAAGCCCTCGCCTTAGCGGCATACTCATCATTCACAGGCGGTACCTTATCGGCAATCATGCTGCTTGTCGCTGCCCCAGCGTTAGCCAGTGTGTCACTTAGCTTCCAATCATCAGATTACTTCGCGCTCATGCTTCTCGGCTTATCAGCGGTTGCAGCATTCGCTGGTAAAGGTCAGGTCATTAAAGCTTGGATGATGACGATTTTAGGTTTAATGCTGTCAACAGTTGGTATTGACAAAGGGGTTGGCGTAGAGCGATTTACATTTGGTTTAACCGATCTGATGGATGGCTTTAGTTTCCTACTACTTGCAATGGCAACCTTCGCACTGGGCGAAACCTTAATGGGTATTTTAAAGCCTTCTCAAGATACACGCGATGAAGAGCAGAGTAAGCTGAGTAACATTGGTAGCATGAAAGTCACTAAAGAAGAGATTAAAGACGTCGCTCCTGTGTCGATCCGCTCTTCGATTCTTGGCTTCTTCACTGGCGTTTTACCCGGTGCAGGCGCAACCATTGCGGCTTTCTTGAGCTACGGCTTAGAGCGAAATCTTGCCCCTAAAGAGAAAAAAGACCAGTTTGGTAAAGGCAGTATCCGTGGCTTAGTTGCACCAGAATCTGCAAACAACGCGGCGTCTAGCGGCTCGTTCGTTCCACTACTGACACTCGGTATCCCTGGCTCAGGAACCACAGCAATTATGTTGGGTGCACTGATCGCTTACGGTATCCAACCGGGTCCACGTCTGTTTGTTGAGCACCCTGATGTGTTCTGGTCTGTTATTATTTCCATGTACTTCGGTAACATTGTGTTGGTGATTCTAAACTTGCCTTTGATTCCGTACATTTCGAAGCTACTGGCGGTGCCGAGAACCGTACTTTTGCCTATGATTTTGTTCTTCTCTATCACAGGTGTGTATTTGGTGTCATTTAACACCATGGATGTCTTCATTATGCTGTTGATTGCCATGGCAGCCATCGCACTGAGACTCGCTAACTTCCCACTTGCACCGCTATTACTTGGCTTTATCCTAGGTGGTTTGATGGAAGAAAACTTACGCAGAGCATTGATGATCAGCGACGGTGAGTTGAGCTTCCTATGGGAGCGCCCTATCACTATGACCTTTACGGTTCTGGCTGTATTAGTGCTCAGTAGCCCGCTCCTCGTAAGACTGTTTCAAAAACTTAAGGCAGCACCTATAAAAGCAGAGCAATAATTACTCATCCAACCAAAAGCCAGTTAGCTCACTAACTGGCTTTTTTGTCCCCCTGACCTTTGCGTTACACGCATTCAAATCGATATTAACAATTGTTAATGAGCCATCCATCAATGCCATTTATTATCCCGCTATAAAGAAAGGAGAAGACAATGCTTGAGTGGAGAATCAAAAAGTTCGATCAATTAACTGTCCATGAGCTCTATGCGTTTTTGCGCCAACGAGTGGAGATTTTTATTGTTGAATTTAACGAGCCTTACAGCGATTTAGATGGCAAAGATACACATCCAGAGACTTACCATGTAATGGGGTTTGATGGCGATAAATTGGTTGCTTACAGTCGAATTATGCCGCAGAAGCTTGGTTACCCGGTCGAAGTGTTACCTCTTATTGAAGGCAACGCGAATGACGTTTGCATTGGGCGAGTCATCGTAGACAAAGACTACCGTGGCAAACAGGTCGGTTTTGAGTTAATGCAAGTCTCTTTCGACGCGACAACACGACTATTTCCACAAGAGACCATTTTCATCTCTGCCCAAGAGCACCTTAAGGAGTACTACGGAAAATTTGGTTTTAAGGTGGTAACAGATCGTTACTACGAAGACGGATGTAAAATGCTTGGCTTACGCTACACACCAGCCAAGGCGCTTGAAACGCATTCACTCGGCTAAATGAACACTCTTGTTTTGGGCGCAGCGCCCTGTTGCTGCCCCAACTTATTGTTTACCTGCGAATTCATTCAACCAATTGTTCCAAAGTGGATCGGCGTAACGGCTCTGTGCAGTGATTGCTCTACATTAATTTAGAGTATAAACTCTAGTATTTAACACTCAGAGTACAATTTACTATGTCGATGCGTCCGTTAGCATTTCTGATTGGTTGTATGAGCCTAACGCCAACATACAGCAGTGCTGCCGCTATAAGCTTTGATCAAGCTTGGCAAGTCCTCCAACAAGAAAACAACTCACTCGCAGCCCAACGTTCTAATGTAGAACGCTACGAGCATTTGCAAAACGCCACCGACAACCTAAACCTCCCCTCGATTACCCTAGGTGCGAATTACACACGGCTTGATACCGACGTAACCGTATCGGGCGAGCAATTGTTTGAAAGTACCGGTGGCTCGCTTCCCGATTTAAGTGGATTTCCGATCCCGGGGCTTAACAATTTGATTGCAGGTCTCGGGGGCGTTACCTCTACCATTACAGAGCGCGATATTTTTAGCTCCTCTATCCGGGCAATTTGGCCAATCTTTACGGGTGGTCGAATCAATGCAGCTCAGTCTGCAGCGGAAGGAAAAAAAGAGCAGGCACAAAGTGAGCTTGCGATGGAAACTCAAGCGCGCTTCGAAGATCTCAGCAAGTACTATTTCTCTGTCCTGCTTGCACAAGATGTTGTCCAAACGCGTAAGCTTGTAGAACAAGGCTTAACCAAACACCGAGACAATGCCTTAAAACTAGAACAGCAAGGCCAGATAGCTCGAGTAGAAAGACTGCAAGCCGAATCGGCATTGGATCAAGCGGTTATTGAACGCAAAAAAGCGCAAAAAACGCTCGACATTACCCAAGCGGCTCTCACTCAGATTCTTAACCAACAATCCCCTGTTGAACCGGCAGATCACCTGTTCATCAATCAAAGCCTTCCACCGCTTGATGCTTTCATTGACCGCACGTTAGATACCTATCCAGGGTTAGATTTACTCGACGCGAAACAAAAACAGGCTGACAGCCTAATCAAAGCAGAGCAAGGTAAGTACTACCCAGAAGTCTACTTATACGGTGACTACAGCCTCTACGAAGATGATTCACTTGCCAGCCAGATGAAACCAGATTGGCTAGTCGGCGTCGGTGTAAATATCCCTTTGATTGAATCAAGTGGTCGAAGTGATCAAGTAAAAGCGGCGCACAGTGCCGTTTCCCAAGTTAAATATCTAAAAGCTCAAGCAAGGCAGGATCTCGCGGTGCTGGTGCAAAAAACGTATCTCGAAGCCCAACAAGCTCAAGAAGAGGTACAAGGCTTGGCTTCCAGCGTTCAACTCGCTCAGGAAAACCTCAAGCTTAGAGAAAAAGCATTTTCGCAGGGTCTATCGACGTCAACCGATGTAGTCGATGCACAACTCTATCTCGCCAGTGTGCAAACGCAAAAATCAGCCGCCAGCTTCAATTACCTAATTTCACTGTCTAAGCTTCTCGCGCTCTCCGATGAGATGAACGCCTTTAGCCAGTACCAACATAACGCCATCAAGATATCGGACATGTAAGGATCCAAGATGAAACAAGCAAAACCAATTGTCATCACCGCAACGGCGATTGCCCTCGCATCTTGGGTTGGCTACAGTTTTTACCAAGCGTATCAGCCTAAGCCACTTAAATTGCAGGGACAAATCGAGTCGCAGCAATACAGTATCTCTTCCAAAGTGCCGGGGCGTATCGATCAAGTATTGGTTCGCAAAGGTGACCAAATTGAAAAAGGTGACCTTATCTTTACCCTGCATAGCCCAGAAATTGCAGCCAAATTAGAGCAAGCCAAAGCGGGTGAAAAAGCAGCAGGTGCATTAGCTCTCGAAGCGGAAAAAGGGGCTCGTAGTCAGCAAATACAAGCGGCAAAAGATCAGTGGCTCAAAGCCAAAGCAGCGGCGGCTTTGATGGAGAAAACTTACCTACGCGTAAACAACCTGTTTAGCGACGGTGTTGTGGCCGAGCAAAAAAGAGATGAAGCCAAAACGCAGTGGGACGCTGCGAAATACACGGAAAGTGCCGCTTTCCAGATGTATCAAATGGCCAAAGAAGGTGCTCGTAGTGAAACTAAAGTCGCCGCGGCTGAAAAAGCACGCATGGCTGCGGGGGCTGTTGCAGAGGTGGAAGCGTACGCACAAGACACATCGATAGAGAGCTGGTTTGATGGCGAGGTTTCTCAAGTACTATTGCAAAGTGGCGAACTTGCACCTCAAGGATTTCCCGTTGTCACTGTTATCGATAATCAAGACTCATGGGCGGTACTTAATGTGCGCGAAGATCGACTCATGCACTTTAAGAAAGGGGAAACCTTCAACGCTTTCGTACCAGCACTTGATAAAAGCATCGAGTTTAAGGTGTCGCATATCGCTGCGATGGGAGATTTTGCGACTTGGCGTTCTACCGACGCGACACAAGGGTTCGACCTAAGAACATTTGAGGTAGAGGCTCGACCTACGCAAGCTAGCCAAGAATTGCGCATGGGCATGAGTTTGGTTGTTGAAATTCAATAGTATTTGATATGAGTATGTCAACTGTACCTCAGCTATCAATAGTTCGACGCGATAAGTGGTTACTGTCGAGCTTGACTTGGATTCCAATACTGTTAGCGCTGCTGATTTGGGCAATCTTTTCTGCCGGAATCGCACGAGATTTGCCTGTGGGAATAGTGGATTTATCCAATAGTGCGCTGTCTCAAAAACTGGTCCGCTATTATGATGCAACCTCCGCAATTAAGGTTAATCATTCCTATCAAGACGTTGCACAAGCTAAAACAGCATTGATTCACCGTGAAATCTACGCGTATGCAATCATTCCTTCGGATTTCGAGCAGAACATATACAAGCAACTCGCCCCCCAAGTCAGCGTGTTTTACAACAGCCAAATGATCTTGGTGGGTAAGCTGCTTAATTCCGCGTTCCTGCAAGCTCAAGGGATGTTTAATGCCCAACTAAGCGTTGGGTCACAACTCCTGCATGGTGACACGGCTTTGCTTTCTGCAATGGGGCAGGCTGTACCAATTCGCAGCCAAATTACCCCACTGTTCAATAAAAACTCCAACTACGCGCAGTTTTTGGTTTCCGCTATCGTTCCGGCGCTGTGGCAGATCATTGTTGTCGTCACAACGATTCTTATCTTAGCGGCCAATCACAGAGACCGTGGATTGCGAGGGTGGCTTGAGCATTCACCTTTCAAAACCTTGATTAATACACTCTTGCCCTACTCGTTTGTGTTTGCATTACAAGGCTTGGCATATCTGTGCTGGTTCTATCTTGGGTTTGAGTGGCCAATGAACGGAAGCATGCTAGCACTCGTTATTGCGCAGTGGTTCACCCTGCTCTCTTGTATGGCGATGGGTTGCCTGTTTTTCTTCTTAACTTTGGATCCAGCAAGAGCCATGAGTTTTTCTGGCGCATTCACCGCTCCAAGTTTTGCTTTTATGGGCATTACATTTCCAGTGTCAGACATGAACTCTTTCGCTCAGTTTTGGCGCAGCCTGCTGCCTATCAGCCATTACATTGAAGTCCAAGTAAGCCAAGTCAGTTATGGACAGAACTGGCTCGAGTCGATGGTTCATTTAGTGCCGATGTTCGGCTATGCCATTCCATTTCTGTTGAGCCTGATATTGATACGAAAACACGTCACCGCCGAAATTCAACACAGCGCACCAATAAGCAAGGAGCCACTGTGAATATCTTCCAGCTCATTAAAGCCGAACTCCATGCGTTGTTGACCAACCCTGTTGTGGTTCTCACCGTCTTTGGCGGCGTTGTATTTTACTCCTTTCTCTATCCACTGCCCTATAGCCAGCAGACGCCGAGAGAGCAGCAGATCAGTGTCGTCAATCTGGATAAAAGTCAAACCAGCTATCAACTCGAACGTATGGTCGATGCCACACCCCAAGTACAGGTTGTCCAACGTGATTACACATTGGAAGACGCCCACCAAGCGTTTTTACGTGGTGACATCAGCGGCATTTTAGTCATTCCAGAACACTTCTATAAAGACTTAATGCTAGGCAAAAGCCCGACACTCTCTTACGCAGGTGATGCGTCCTATTTTTTAGTTTATGGCACCATTGTTGAAGGACTGGCTCAGGCGGGAGGAACCTTGGCTGCTCAAACTAAGGTGGCGAAATTGCTTATCGATGGCAAACCACTCTCGTTAGCATCCGAGCAATACGCAGCCACAAAACTAAATCTCAAGCCCACCTTCAACCCTCGTATGGGGTACATAGACTACGTGGTACCCGCCGTGTTTGTGTTGATCTTACAGCAAACGTTGGCAATGGCATCAGGCTTAATGGTAGGCAGCCAAAAACAGGGTCGAGGCTACTGGAGTAAAGTGTCCACCAGCCAGCTAATGATGGTAAGGACAATGGTGCTGGTGGGTATCTATTATTTACTGAGCATGTACTACTTTGGCGCAAGTTTTAGCCTCCATGGTATCAGTCAGCTGGCGCATGCCAGTGATCTCCTGACCATGCTGCTGCCCTTTCTTGTTGGCTCTTGTTCCATCGGCATTTTACTCGGAGCCATTACGCCCAGAAGAGAGTTAGTTACTCTAACGGTGCTTATCAGCTCAATGCCACTGGTGTTTAGCGCGGGATTTATTTGGCCAGTCGAAATGATACCAGCCCCGATAGTTTGGCTAGCTCAACTGTTTCCAAGCACTGTTGGTATCCAAGGCTTTCTCACCCTTAATCAAATGGGAGGGAGCTGGGTTGATGCCCTGCCAAATTACACCCAGCTTTGGCTACAAGCGATATTATGGAGCTTGGTCGCTTGGTGGGCACTGCGCAAGTCCCATTAATCGATGGATGACCAGCCAAGTGCTGGTCATTTTTGTATCTAGGTCAAGATTTGGTTAAAAGCATCAATTTTAAAGCTTTTCATGTTTTAAGCGCATAGTACCTAGTAGATAATTTAAGCTACGCTTTATTAAACCAATAACAATGAAATAACGCTCTATGAATTCATCGCAACGTTTTGAACTTTCTGTCGAAACTAAATCGCTTATTGCCTATTTATTTGTCCCTTTATTCATCGTATTACCTGCCGCCTTTTATCTTTCATTAGCAGGAATACACGATGTGTTGAAACACACTGGCAAAAATTATGTTGACCGTATCGAAGACGTAGTAACAGAAATAGAAATAGATACCACTTTGGCGATGAACTACCTTAACAGTTGTGAAGCCATTGGTGAAAAACTGCTATTTGCCAATAATTTAAGAGAGCTAATCATTGTTAGAGACAGCGTTGCTGTTTGTTCATCGAAACGTGGCGATCTTAATGTAAACATTGAAAACATACTCGGTGGTCAAAAAATAATGTCCGGCCTTCACCTATATGACATTGACCAAGACGAAGAACAAAGAACCATAGTGGTCGCCAGCGCTCTGCCCGGTGATGGCAGCAATGGCGTATTTGGTGTCGTTGACCCGACTTATTTAATAGGTCGCTTGCTCGACATTGAAGATACTAATGTCGACAAAGTTACGGCTCAGCTCAACGGAAAAACCTATCCGGCTGATCGCGAATTTCATTCCTCTACGATTCACGACATCATCAAGTCTAAACATTTTGATTTTTCGCTATTAGTCGAAGCGGACAGTGATTTCATTACCCGCCGCTTTGTTTTTGGGTTTATGACGGCGCTACCTATTTCACTTCTCATTTCCGTCCTATTGTACCTCGTCATGAATCGACTCAAAAAGCGCGATGACTTAGCACAAGATTTAAAACAAGGACTAAAACGTGAGGAGTTGTTTCTCGTCTACCAACCTCTCGTCGGCAGTGATGAATATGATTTACGCGGATTTGAGGCGTTAATACGCTGGCAGCACCCAAGTATGGGTTTGGTGCGTCCTGATATTTTTATCTCGCTAGCTGAACGTGAACATCTCATTAACGACATTACCGATTTCGTGTTAAAAAGGGCCTACCAAGACTTGAATAACGGTCGTACCGACTACAATTTATCCTTGGGTGTTAACGTCCCCCCTTCCTATCTACATGAAGAGAAAAACCTACTGGCGCTCATCCACTACGGTCAGTTGTTTAGTCAAATTGGTATTGTCCTCACAACCGAGATCACTGAGCGTCAGATGCTTGATGATAAAGGTCGAGAGGCGCTTCACCGCCTACGCGAACACGGCATGAGAATATCCATCGATGACTTTGGCACCGGACACACAGCCCTATCAGTCATCCAACAGACGGAGTTTGATTACCTGAAGATCGACAAATGCTTTGTCGACACGATCGGAGTTGAAACCGTCAACTCGGCAGTGTTAAACACGATTATCGAACTTGGTCACCGCTTGAACGTCCAAATGGTGGCTGAAGGTGTTGAAGAAGAACATCAAGCGCAATATTTGGCGAACATGGGTGTGCACAAACTTCAGGGTTACTACTTCGCTAAGCCATTAAGTCTTAAGGAAATTGAAACGACCTGGCTCTAGGGGCGATTTATAAATCGTGCTAAGCTGGGTCACTTATCTTGCTCAATGGAATTTATGGACAGCGAACTCATGCATGATGTAACCACCACTGCCGTCACCGTTTTTATGGGCTTCTTCGCGATGATGAACCCCGTAGCCAATACCGCTGTATTCGTCGGTATGACAGGCAATCAAACGCCGGCTCAACGCAAAGCCACCGCTACCAAAGCGCTGATAACCGCATTTTTCATCGTTGCGGCGTTTTGTTTGCTTGGGAAAGGCATATTTGAAGTGTTTGGCATAACCTTACCTGCCCTGCGCTTGTCCGGCGGTATTTTGGTCTTTTTGGTCGGTTATCATATGCTGCAAGGCAGTTCATCTAAGCTACATAGCCAATCTGATGAACAAGAAGAAAACAAAGACGTGGCCATTTCTCCACTAGCGCTACCTATCTTGGCAGGCCCTGGAACCATTGCCACGGCGATGAACTACTCTGCATCGGGTGGCGTGCTTAATATTGGAGTGACCATTATCGCGTTCGCTCTACTTTGTTTGATCACTTTTGTCTGTTTCCTATTTGGCCCTAAGTTAGTCGATAAGCTTGGAGAGAGTGGTATCAGTATCGTCACACGCTTGATGGGGCTGATCCTCACAGTGATCGGTATGCAGATGTTTATTCAAGGCATCCATGACGCATACCAATTATTCCAACCGTAATAACCAACAAAAGCGCCTCAATCGAGGCGCTTCTTGCATTAGTGAACATGAGTGAAAAATTGTGAACAAGGGTTAAAAGCCACGCTGTTTCCAAAACTCCCCTTCATCACGAGCAAAAACTTCAAAGGTTTTCTCGGCGATGACTTTATTGTTCAGAATAATCGACATTCGCCACTTACCAATGTTGGACTCATAGCCATTAACTGGATCAAGTAGTTGAATGGTATCGCCAAGGTAGAAGTCCCAATCGTTGCTACCAACATGGAGATCTCCGGTAAAGGGCTCGAGGACCTGCCCTTTCTTGCCAAGCACGCCGGGGTGATCAATAAAGAATTCGATCACTTCACCTTTGGCTTTTTTGATATTAACAATAAAGCCAAATTCAATTTCTTCATCAGCAGGAACCTTAGTGGTGAACTGCTGAATCTTAGGAAGATGTTTAGATTTGGAATCCCACTCCCTGTATATGCCATAAGAGGTCATTTCTACAACTGGGGAACGCTTTGCCATGTCTGCCACCGCTTTTTCATTGCTAGGATTGTCGATTCATCAACACCGTGGATATTGTCATACTCACCAGTACACTCAATCACCTTTAGCCTTGCCCCAAAACGTTTTGCCATTTTCACGTAAGGCATCATTTCCCAACGTCGAACAAACGTGTTCGCAACCACAGCACTTTGGCCCTTCTTAAGACTGGAATAGGTCTGCTTTTGACACCACTGGTGCGCCTTGGCAATCTTATCTGCTTGGTATTCGTATTGACCATCCACTTGTATAAAGTACATGTCCGCTTCAAAGTGATTAGCAGGTAAGGTTTTGGCTAGGGTCGATTTTCCAGAGCCTGGCAGCCCACGAATCAAAGTAAGGGTTAATGTCATTCGGTTCGATATCACCATAATAAAGGCGAAGTGTAATATAAATTGAATCGAAAAGGCTATCGACATCTCATTCTGATTAGGTTAAGTTTGGATGTATAGACGTCCATACATTTGCTTAGGGAGTAAGCTGTGCCGATTAAGATCCCCGATCAATTACCTGCAACAGACGTATTGCGCCAGGAAAATATCTTCATCATGCCTGAGTCTCGTGCCTCTACTCAGGAAATACGTCCGCTCAAGGTTTTGATCCTTAACCTGATGCCTAAGAAAATTGAGACGGAAACTCAGTTCCTTCGACTATTGTCAAACAGCCCACTGCAGGTTGATATCGAGCTGCTACGCATCGACAATCGCCCGAGTAAGAATACGCCTACGGAACATTTGGATAACTTCTATCGCCAATTCGAAATGGTCAAAGAGCGTAACTTTGATGGGTTGATCATCACAGGAGCGCCATTAGGTTTAGTCCAATTTGAAGATGTCATCTATTGGGAGCACCTTCAAACCATCATGACATGGGCAAAACAGCATGTGACCTCAACACTCTACGTTTGTTGGGCCGCTCAAGCTGGACTGAAATTGCTTTATGATCTACCTAAGCGGACCCGTAAAGAAAAACTCTCTGGTGTTTATCATCATCAAATACACCATCCGTATCATCCAATACTGCGCGGTTTCGATGACAGCTTCTTAGCACCACATTCTCGCTATGCCGACTTCTCTGCCGAGTATCTTGAGCAGCATACTGATCTCGATATTCTCGCAACTTCTGACGTGGCTGGCGTTTATCTCGCTGCAACCAAAGATAAACGGAATGTGTTTGTGACGGGTCACCCAGAATATGATTCGTTTACCCTGCATAACGAATACGTACGCGATTTGGGTGAAGGAATGGAGCCTGCAATTCCGGTGAACTACTACCCGAACAACAACCCAGACAACAAACCAATCGCAAGTTGGCGTAGCCATGGCCATCTGCTGTTTGCCAACTGGTTAAACTACTGCGTTTACCAACAAACCCCTTATGACTTGGATAAGTTTAGTGAGGCAAACTTCACCAAAGACGACTAACTCACCGCGTTTGATTCAGTAGTTGCTGAATCTGCTGCACAATCAAAGGGGCATTTTGCCAAAGAATGAAATGCCCTTCTTTTTCAACTTCAATTAACTGATGCCGCTCGCCATTAAGCCGTTTCATCGCAAACTCAGAGTTACCTGGATCGGCAATGGTATCCTCGGAACCATGAATAATGGTAATGGGTATATTCTCTAACCGAGACCAATCTTTACCACTTAGCAACGTCAACTCCTGCGCTAACGGCATCATTTCACCATTAGACGTTTTCCAATCATGGGTTAACGCCCAATTAACCAGCAATGAATCAGCAATCAGGTTATACCATTTGGGCTTTTCGAGTTGAGGGTCAAATGCGGGGGCAACGAGCACCAAGCCATCAATCAAGTTTGGCTGCTGTAATGCGAGTGCAAGCGCTATTGGCCCCCCCAGAGAATGCCCTACTAAAATGTTCGCTTTTTCTTTATCGACGAGCTCGCCAATGGCAGCGGCTTGTTGTTCAATACTCGATACAAGATTCAGGGAAGATTGACCGTACCCAAGACGATCTACAGAAATCAACTCTGCTTGCTCTTGTAGCAACGGATCCGCTAAGTAGTGTTTGTAAGCGGTGTGGCTGCCCGGAGAGCCATGAATAAATAGGACTCTTACGTTGGCGTTACGATTACCAACAGATACATAAGCCATCCCCTTTTCTGTTCGCTTGACGTCATAGCCCAGAGAGTCAGCATTCGACGGTTTGATAACTAAGCCGATAAAAACGCTGGCGATTGTGGTTAACACTGCCGTTTTCTTTCTCACTTGATGCCTCATTTCCTTACACTGCTTTCTGCAAAATCAGTCGCATAGTTCTTGCGACTGGCTAATAAGACCGCGCTAATTGAGATATAAATTCAACAACATTACCTAATAATGAAAGTGTTATGCGCCTAAGCTTTTTATTACTGCCTTTTCTCCTCTCAGCCTGCGTTACCGTAGAAACAACGCCTTTGAATGAACCTGTTGCCGATCCAAAAGAGAAGGCGGAAGCTCGAATCGCCCTTGGGTTAGGTTATCTAGAGCAAGGCAATATGCTTAAAGCGAGAGAAAATCTAGAAAAGGCTTTAGAGCACTACCCTGGTTACTATCGAGCCCAGTTATCGCTCGCCCACTACTATGAACAAGTCGGCGAAGGTGTTTCAGCAAAGAAAATGTATCAAACAGCATTGGAAATGCATCCTAAAAACGGAAATGTGTTAAATAACTACGGTACTTTTCTCTGCAAGCGAGGAGATTACAAAAAGGCGGATCAATATTTTAATTTGGCGATCAACCAACCTTACTATTACCTCCTATCCGCAAGCTATGAAAACGCGGCCCTTTGCTCGCTAAAAGCCCAAAACCCTCAAAAGGCTAAGCTTTACTTTACAAGAGCGCTTGATCACGATCCGAATCGAGCTCGGTCGATTCTTCATTTAGCCAAGTTGGAAATCAATGACAAAGAGTTCACCAATGCTCGATTAAGGCTGATCAAGTTTCACCAAAGATACGGCCTTCAAAAAACATCGCTAAAGCTTCTGATTGATCTGGAAACTGCCGCTGGTAACTCGTCGTTAGAGAAAAAGTACCGCACGCAGTTAGCAAATCTGGGGTAATTACTTTCTGTTGCGAAGAGGAGTTTTACGTCGCTTACGGACGCGGGATGCTCGTTGAATTTTCTGATATTCACGGTAGAGAATTAAGATAAAACCAATCAAGCCTAGTAGGAATAGCATCGCAAACAGCCACAAAAAGCTGGTACAAATCCACTCAGGTTCGCAGGGCATATAAATTTCAAATTCCATATGCCCTCCTTAACTCTCGTTAGCCGTTATGTTTGAGCCACAATTCTCTTTGTTCAGCGGTAAGGAACGTCCACGCTACAAATCGACTGATTTTTTGACCTTGGCTCATCTCGACCACTTTGGCTTCGACAGCGCCTGCCTTTTCCAAGTTCTTGCGCATCCAACGCACATTCTCTTTTTTGGAAATCAGCGTCGAAAACCACAAAACCTGTGCAGAGAACTCTTTACTCTCAAACGCCATGTTTTTGATAAAGGCTGCTTCTCCACCAGGGCACCAAAGTTCGGCTTTTTGGCCGCCAAAGTTAAGTATAGTTGAAGTCTTGGTTGGCATAGCCGATTGGGCTTGGCCACGCTTGTTTTTATTGCTCGATAAGTTTTTGATTTTACGAGCAGTGCCTAGCTCAGCTTCCGCCAGTGATTTATGAAATGGCGGATTGCACGTCGTCAGGTGATAAAACTCATTCGCTTGAATAATGCCTTTAAAGAAATGACGGCTTTGAGGTTGTAATCGACACTCGACTCGCCCCTTTAATACTGAGTTCTGCTGAGCTATTTGGTTAGCATTGTCGACAGATTCCGGGTCGACATCCGCCCCAATGTAATTCCAGCCATATTGAGTTGTCCCAACAATAGGATAGATACAGTTTGCTCCAACACCAATATCCAAAGCCCTGACTTGGCGATGCTCCAAGTGTTTATGCTCTTTCGACAACAGCTCAGCTAAACGATGAATATAGTCAGCGCGGCCTGGAATCGGCGGACACAAATACCCCGGAGGGATGTCCCACTCAGTCACCTGATAATAAGCAGAGAGCAGCGCTTTGTTTAACAGTTTCACCGCAATGGGGTCGGAAAAATTGATACTCGACTCCCCTTTCGGATTTTTGATCACATGAGCAGCGAGTTCAGGTAAAGCGTGGATTAGCTTTTTGAAATCATAGCGACCTTGATGAAGATTGTTACTGTGTAAGCCCGCTTTGCCTTTAACATTCGTGACTTTAAGTGTCTTAACGCTCACTTCTTGTTTATTGGCTGACTTGGTTGAGCGGTTTTTCGAGCGTGTAGGCTTGGCTTTTTCTCGCTTAGGTTTGTTGTTTGAGTGCATACCACTTACTTTTGATTAACTAGGTCTAAATAGATCATGAACAATCGCGCATCGAGCTCTAACTGATGATAATCAGGCTCCATATGACAACATAGCTGATAAAACGCCTTGTTATGCTCTTTCTCTTTTAAGTGCGCCAACTCATGGACCACCAACATACGCAATAAAGGTTCCGGTGCATTCTTAAACACACTGGCGATACGAATCTCATTTTTCGATTTGATTTTTCCACCATGGACTTTGGCGACATAGGTATGCAACCCTAAAGCATTATTGATGATATGGATCTTGTTGTCGTAGATGACTTTACTCAGTGGCGCGGTCTTTTTCATGTAACGATTTTTGAGTCTCATAGTGTACTCAAACAGCGCTTTCTCACTCTTAATGTCATGATTCGTTGGGTAACGGCGCTCAAACCACTGTTTAAGCCGGCCTGATTCCACCAGTTCGGAAACCGGGTTGATAATGTGCTCAGGGTAACCTTGGATATATCTAAGCGCAGGATTCATCTACATTAATACCAACAGTGAATTGAAAGAGGCGTAAGTCTACCTGAATCACACTTGCCATTCACCGTCTTTTCATTACACTTCCAGCTAACAAAGCTTTAGGAACAAATCGATGAAACGACTAGTACTGTACGTAAAAGATAAATGCCCGCACTGTAAGGATGCTCAACGCTACCTTGATTCAAAAGGCTATAAGTACAGATTAACCAATGCAAAAATGCAGCGTGGTAGAAAAGAGCTCGATGCGATTGGCGCTCGTTCCTTACCAGTATTGAAGATTGGTGACCGTTACATGATTGGTTGGAACCCGAACAATTTCGAAAAAATGTATAACGGAAAGTAAAAAGAGTGGCTCAAGCCACTCTTTTTACTTAATAAAATGATTCACGATACAGAACAGTAACGCGGGAGCTCCAGATACCAAAAGCTTGAGACAAGTGATGGTATTGGCGTCAAATCGCTTTTCATCCACATCGAGCGCTTCCTCAGTCTCCACAGGAGTTTCCAAGGTAGACCCCGTTTCACTCGTTAAGCCACCACTCGAGCCAGGTGGATACATATAAAGTAACGCCGCACTTCCCCACAGCAGCATCAGAACAAAAAACGCATAATCAGATGGGTACTTAATACCGAAAAATGACGTACTAGACTCAATAGCAAAGATGATTGCAAGGGCGATGGTATTGCCGAAAAGCGCAAATTTAATGGTACTGCCTAATTCCATTTTGTCTCACTAGTTCACTGTATTTGCTCGATAGCAATTGAGTGAGTCATCAAAGACAAACTCAAGCTCGTTTTCAATACTCTCAAGCTTATCTTGTTGATAATGAGAAACATAGAGTAATTGGCTTAAATTTTCACGTGCGATCAACTCCAATGTATTTTTTACTAACCTTCGACCCAAGTAATCTAACCCTTGGTAAGGTTCATCGAGTATCAATAAAGCGGGTTGTTTAACAATTGCACGAGCGATAAGCAGCAGTCGTTGCTGGCCATACTCTAACTCCTTAAACGAAGTTTTGACGTATTGGGACATATGCAATATATCGAGCCACTCGTGAGCGAGTTCAATTTCCTTCTTACTTGGCTGCTGATACAAACCGATGGAGTCATAAAAGCCCGACAAAATCACTTCAAGTGCAGTACAACTCACCCGATATTGCAGGTGCAATGCGGAAGAGACCATACCAATGTGCTTTTTGATTTCCCATATAGACTCACCACTTCCACGCTGATTGCCAAAAATTTGGATATCGTTCGAGTAACATTGAGGGTGATCGCCGAAGATCAAGCCCAATAGTGTACTTTTACCACAGCCATTTGGTCCTTTGATCTGCCAGTGCTGATTGTTATCAATACGCCAATTTAACTGGGTAAATATGGTCTTATCCGTGTAGGCCACTTCCCCATCTGAAATAGCAAAGACCGGGCTGGCGAAACGTGTTGTGTGTTGGTGACGCTTAATCAAAGCGAGCATCTCTTCGCTCTGCTGTTTAGACTGAGCTTTGATCTGGCTGATCACAGGATGCGTTTCCCAACTTTGCTTGTCCATGACACTCTCAAGCGTGCCATGATTAAAGAGCGCAATCTGCTCTATCCAATTAGGAATGTCCTCTTCTCGATTGAAGGTCACCAACATTTGTATCTTTCGAGAGAGCTGAGTTAAGTATTCCGCTAATGTTTGCCTATGCTTGACATCCAGCCCTGTGAAGGGGTTATCAAGAACGATCAAATCCGGCTTTGTCGCCAATGCGCGCGCCAGCATTACTCGGCGCGTCTCCCCCGTTGATAAAACGCGAAAACCACTATCACGTAGATGTGCTAAGTCGAGGTCTTGAAGCAATTGCTCTGTAAGTACAGGGTCTTGAGCAATCTCTTCAATCATAGAAACAACCGAAGTTCCTTGGTCGATTTTATCGAGAAAATCTGTCTCGTCTTTAGCGATTTCCTCTTCGAGCAAGCGCTGTTGTTCGACCAAAGAGACTTGAGCCACCTTTCCTTGTGTCATTGTCAACTGCTCAGCATCGACAGGCAACTCACCACATAACAAACAACCAAGTGCTGAGCCAATGTCTCCTTCGGTGCTAAACACTGCCCAAGACTCGCCATTGTAAATTTGCCAATCATGGATATTAAGTGTGCTCAGTGCTGTTGTAACCGAGAGCTGAGAAAAATTTATCTGCATCCAGTGGGTGTCCTTACCATTAATTTAATATCCTCCAAACTACTGGAATGGCGCAATTGGTGCGATAGAGAAAAGTGAAAATGTGACATTCGCAAAGCGATTTTCAATCTAGGTGTATTGCTTCACAAATTCTATAAAGGTTCTGTCCGCTACCGATAAGTAGCCAGCTTTACGCCACGCCAGTGCCAAACTCAGCTTTACCGGCTCATCAAAAGGCACACCCGTGACTGAAGATTCATGCTCAGTCACCAATTTAAGCAACGCCGTAATCGCAAACTCATGCTGGACGATGCTTAAAATCATAGGCAGTAGGTTGGTCTCAAATGAAAACTTCATCTCGGTTTCGTGCTGGCTGGCTTTCTTTTCAATGTACTCGCGGTGAAAATAGCCCGGTTTAAACATCACCAGTTCATGTTCAAAAAACTCTTCAAAGCTGATGCTTGTGCGCTGTGCCAGTGGGTGCTGATGACCAACAACGGCCACCATTTCAGTATCGAACAGGTGGTCAACTTCAAGGTCGTCAGGAACATGGTCGTTGTTGATCACCCCGATATCGAGCTCGCCATCAAGCAACATCTGACGAATCGACTCTGTTCCGGCATCAACCAGGGTGAGCTTTAGATTTGGGTAGCGCATCTTAAACGCCATTAGAATTTGAGGGAAAAAATAAGAGCCCATCATGCTTGGCGCCCCTAAGCGAACCTCGCCTTTTTCCAGCCCCTTTAATTCGTTGATTGCCAATTGTGCGTCATCCAGCTGCTGAACAACCCGTTTTGCATGCTCGAGCAGTACCTTTCCCTCATCCGTTAGCATCACCTGACGATCTTCGCGGCGGAACAACTCTACGCCTAACTGCTGCTCAAACTTCTTAATCGAAATACTTAACGCTGGCTGCGCAATGTGCAGCGCTTTAGCCGCCATTGTAAAGTGCTGATACTCAGCGACAGCAAGGAAATGCTTTAACTGTTTGGAATCCATAGCGTGATAATAAAATTATATCGAGTTAATATTTTTAATATATTTTATCAATCCAACCATCACTGATAACTTGGTCACATTATTGGTTCAGACTCTCGCTCTCTCATGATTCAAGTAGGCAGTAAAGCATATCGACACGTTACATGGTCACTTGCACTAGGTTCATTTCTAGTTTTTTGTAACCTTTACCTTTTTCAACCCATGTTGCCCTACATGGCGGGCCACTTTGCTGTAACCGAGACCCAAATCAACTGGATTTTCGCAGCGTCAACTCTGGCTTTATCGGTATTTCTTGTCCCTTGGGCGGTCGCATCAGAATCTTATGGTCGACGCAAGGTCATGCTACTGGGATTACTGTCTATTCCCTTCATCAGTGTGGCCATGCTTGTTAGCCAAACATTGCTCAGCTTAATCATACTTAGAGCCTTACTGGGTGTGGCCTTAGCTGCGTTTGCCTCGGTTGCAGTCGCTTACATGGTGGAAGAGTTGTCAGAGCAAGCATTTAGCCGTGCGATAGGCAGTTATATCGCAGCAAACTCACTCGGCGGAATCTTTGGCCGGATTGCGGGGGGCACGCTCACTGATGCACTAGGTTGGCAACATGCGGTACTGGCAATTGCAGTTATTACCTTATTGGGAGCAGTGGCGGTCTTTCGTTTGCTACCTGTTCAGCAGCACTTTTCTCCCCAAAGAGGCATGATGCGCTACCACAATCGCGCATTAGTTAAACACCTTAAAAATCGCACTATCTGGATTGCGATGCTGATTGGCGGTATCAACTTTGCGTTGTTTGTAAACCTCTATTCTGTCATGGGCTTTCGCCTAGTAAGCGAGCCACACAACCTTCCTATAGGTCTCGCCTCTCTCATTTTCCTATGCTACCTCGCTGGAACACTCAGCTCAAAGCTGACCGCAAATTGGAGTGCCCGTTACCATCCAATCAGTGGTATTGTGGCGGGATCAGTGATCAGTCTTCTGGGTATGTTGATTGCCTACATCGAATCGCTCACAGCCATCGCATTGGGGCTGATGTTTATTAGCTTTGGCGCCTTTTTCAGCCATACATTGGCCTATGCTTGGGTCAGTAGGAAAGCAACGCATGCCAAGGCAACGGCAACAGCGCTTTACCTTGTTCACTATTACATCGGCGGCAGTATTGGTGGCTTCCTGCTCATATACTGTTGGCAGCATGGGGGATGGAGCAGCGTTATGCTCGGCGGCGGCGTTCTCTACGCTTGCTTGTTCTTGTTGTGCTATAAGCTAACAAAGCTTGCTAGAAGTCACGAGGGAGAGCCTCAGGAAAGCAATTCTGCTATCCTAGGCGCAAACTCAAACTTGGAAGCAAAATGACAATAACAAGCTCAAAACAAGAGATCGCTCAACAAGTCAACCAATGGCTCAATGACGTTGTGATCGGACTGAATTTATGTCCGTTTGCTGCAAAGCCTCAGCGTAATAAACAAATTAAGATATTTGTCAGTGACGCTCAGCAAGAGGAAGCACTACTCGAGGATATATTGACGCAACTACTCGAATTGGACGCGACACCAGCGGAAGAGCTGGAAACTACTCTGGTGGTTGTGCCAAACATGCTGGACGACTTTTTTGACTATAACCTGTTCATCGACTGGGTCGAAGCCTTGATCAAACAACAAGACTGGGAAGGTATTTTCCAATTAGCCACCTTTCACCCAGACTACTGCTTCGGTGGAACTGAGCCTGAAGATGCAGAGAACCTGACAAATCGCTCTCCTTATCCGGTGTTCCATCTTATTCGTGAAGAAAGTATGGAAAAAGTGTTGAAGCACTACCCAAACCCAGAAGCGATACCCGATACCAACATTGCACGTGTTGAGTCTCTAACTGCAGAAGAGCGTCGTAAACTGTTCCCTTACTTGTTTCGCTAGTTCAACCCCTTCACAACGCAAAAGAGCATCGAATTCGATGCTCTTTTCATTTTGATTAGTCAGAGATTATTGGCAAACCGCAGACTTTAGCTGGCTGTAAATGACCTTATCGCGCCCCTGTACTTTTGCCTGATATAGCGAGCGATCGGCCAACGCGAGAATATGATCTAACATTGACTTCTTACACTGATTTTCAAATGGCTCCGCGAAGTCGAACTCGCATACGCCAATTGAGACAGTAACAGGATGGCCATCTAGCTTAATCTCGTTAACCGAACGATGAATCTTTTCGATGCACTCTCGCCTCGCAGAGACGTCCCCCTCTGGCAACCAAATGACAAACTCTTCTCCGCCAAAACGAGCAATGAAATCGTCACCTGTAAGCTGCTTTTTCAGCAAACGCGCGCTTTTTTTCAAGACGTCATCACCAATTTGGTGGCCATAGGTATCATTAACGTGTTTGAACTTATCAAGGTCAATCACCAGTAAGCTGCCCTTACCTCCTGACTGCTTCATCTCTTCAAGACTCAAATGAATGGTTTTAAACAAGCTACGGCGGTTAGCCACTTCAGTCAGCGGATCATGGTGTGCTTGGTATTCTAATCTGGCATTTAGCTGCTGCAGCTTTTTCTCTTGCTCACGACGAATCAACTCAACTTCTATCCAAGACGCCATGAGCTTAAGTACATCAATATCCATTTTGGCAAAATGGCGTGGATATGGGGTCGCAGAAGAGAAATTGAGTGTGCCAAACACTTCATCGTCAACAAAGATTGGTATACCGATATAAGATTCTAAGCCGAATGCTTGGTAGGCAGGGTGCTTAGCGTAACGATCGTCTTCACCCATATTTTCGATGGCGACGGGGCCAAATGAGCTACAAGTGATCTGGCAATAAGTCGACTCAAAATCAAACTCGTCACCGGGATTGAGTACTGCGCCTTCGGGCGTCACGCAATGCAGTACTGTGTATTTTTTGCCTTCAATACGTGAGAGGATCGCAATATCAAGATCAAAGCGCTCCAAACCCATCATCAAGAGCTGACTGATTTGAATCTCAAAGCCTTTAGAATAGTCGTTTGTAATCTGATACAGGCCGCGAATCACCTTTTCACTATCACTC
The DNA here is from genome assembly GCF_000189275.1 of Vibrio sinaloensis DSM 21326. Classification (GTDB taxonomy): domain Bacteria; phylum Pseudomonadota; class Gammaproteobacteria; order Enterobacterales; family Vibrionaceae; genus Vibrio; species Vibrio sinaloensis. The sequence goes on from NZ_AEVT01000058.1 coordinate 76,704, forward strand.
TCTATAATCATATAATCTCTCTGCAACAGATTGAATCGATTCAAGATATAGGAATAACAAGCTGGTTCACAATCAGCTGTCCCTCAAAGTTTGCGCTTTAGCCCATAAAAATGGCGGCTCTCCTTTCACTTTGTTACTATACGCGCACTGTTATTTCTACTTAGGTCAAGGCTATGCACCTTTCTAAACTTACTGACGAGATTTTTGAACACCTTTATCGCGATATCACCGAATTTCGTAGCACTTTCGATTTACCTGTCGCGTCTCCTGAGAGCTTAGATGATAAAGCCGATACCTTACATACCTCTTTAGCAGTAGAGGAATTAACTGAGCTTGCTGAAGCGGACAACAAAACTGAGCAAGCTGATGCCATCGTTGACAGCGTTTATGTCTTGATGGGTCGCCTTGTTCACTTAGGCGATAACAAGATTGAAGACAATATCGCGATCAACTACCTGATTGATTTGTTGCTTAACGTCGCAGTAAACCGGGGCATTGACTTCATCCCGTGTTGGGACGAAGTACATTCGAGCAACATGAGTAAAGTTTGTCGTAACGAAAAAGAATACGCAGAAACTGAGGCTCACTACGCAGAGCAAGGCATCAAACTGATGGCGGTACAGAAAGGCGATTACATCATTGCCAAGTGTGCGGAAGACTTTGTTGCTGAGGGTAAAACCATTCGTCAGGGCAAGGTTCTTAAATCGGTTTACTACCGACCTGCTGATTTGGCTCCCCTAACTCAGTAAGCCAGATAAAAAGCCGCCACCTGGGAGAGAAACCCTAGGTGGCGGAAGCTGCCATATCGAAAATTGTGACTCTCTATTCCAGCAAAGAAAAACGTGTCCCACCTTTCCTTCGCCTTATCAAGTCAAACAAGAACGAGAATGTATCCCTTACACTATTGCGATTGGCATGCCAGCTTTTTAGAATTCATAACCATTTGTTTTAAAACACTTTTGTATATTCGCACAAATGTAAGCGTCTGAACGTTGCGCTGTTTATGTGCACACTGCACTAAGTTGAATCGTTAATCGAATACCAACACCGGCTTATCATTAACCAACGAGCGCGTTACTTGCGTGTGAAAAACCGCTGACAGTTGCGCCTCGGTGAGCACTTCATCCGGAGTCCCATGCTGCTGTAGTACTCCTTCGTCCAGCAAGATTACGCTATCAGCATGACGTAGCGTCCGGTTCAGATCATGATTCGACATCACGACGCTAATGCCTTTCTGCGCCACACGTTGAATCAATTGATACAGCAAGCTTTCTTGCCCTATGTCCAAAGGGGCGGCCGGTTCGTCTAAAATCAACACTCGGGCACTGGAGTTCAAGGTTGGCCAAATTTGCAGACAGATAGCAACCAGGCGTACTCGCTGCCACTCTCCTCCAGACAAGTGATGAATGGGTCGGTGTAATTTATCCGACAGATCAAGCAATTGTGCCAGTTCTGCAACGGCATCATCGATAGCTGAGCGGTTTTTTGCCGCTTGCTTAGGTACCGATAACGCGAGGTATTGAGCAACGATCAAGTTAAAGGCGGGGCGATCACTTTGACTTAGAAAGGCTCGAACACCGGCGAGCGACTCTATCGAACTGTTACGCACATCCAAATTGGCATATTGAACATCACCTTTAAATGGTAACAGGCCCGCGATTGCCGATAAGAAGGTGCTTTTTCCGCTGCCATTTGGCCCAATGACATGAAGAACTTCACCTTGATTCATGGTCAAAGAGAGAGGTAACAAGCGAGCAGCAACGGACAGGTTATTAATGCGAATCATGGTTTTTCACCAACATCCAAATAAAGATAGGCGCACCGATAGTCGTGGTGACAACCCCTAGTGGCAGCTCTGCTGAGTCCAAAGCAAGCCGAGCAACCATATCAGCAAACACTAAAAGTGTTGCCCCACTTAGGGCTGATAAAGGTAATAAGAATCGATTTTCACTCCCCAACGCAAGCCTAAGCAGGTGAGGTACCACAAGACCAACAAAACCAATCACCCCGCCTAAGGCGACCGCACCACCAACGAGTATTGACACAGCTAAAATGAACTTCCAACGTACACGTTCTATATCCACACCAAGCTGTTTAGCATGAACCTCGCCCATCATCAGCTTATCAAGTGTACTCCCCTTGCAGCACAACCAAATCAGGACGGGTAACAAGACTATGGTGAGCACGTGATGGCCCCAACTGGCTCCACCAATACTGCCCATAAGCCAGTACATTAGCTGTCGCAAACTTAAATCATCACTGAAATAAAACGCCCAGGTCACCACAGCTCCACTTAAAATACCCAAAGCGACACCCACCAAGAGTAACCGAGTGGTCGTCAACCTCGCCATTCGAGCAAACGAAACCAGTAACAAGGTAAACACCAAAGCACCAAATACCGCTGCCACCATAAAGCCAATGGGTGTTGCTAGTGCAGGTATAAAAAACAGCACTAGCACCATCATGACACTGGCTCCGCCTGAGATACCTATCACCCCGGGTTCGGCTAACACATTACCCAGTAATACTTGTAGAACAGCTCCTGACACTGCCAGTGCTGCCCCAATAGTAATGGCGGTTAACAAACGAGGTAATCGCAGCTGAGTGACTAATTGCTCCATAAGAGGAGATAGAGGAGAGAATGGCGAGATAAACAGTTCGCCAACCATTAAATAAATCGCGCTGAGCACCGCTAGGGTAACGGTGATAAAGACTGCAAACAGATGCCAGCGTCGCTGCTTTCGGTAAAGTAACTGACTAAATTCCATGAGTTCAAGTGCAGCAAATGCTGGTGTTAGAAGGTTTCAAAAACAACAATGGCTTAACGATACCGTTAAGCCATTGAAATAGGAAGCCCGAACATCAAGTTCACGCCGTTTGCGTATTAGTCGTAGACCACTTGATCTTCTTCATAGCGGGTCTTAACTGGGCAAACCATTAAAGCTGCTCGCTGACCGATGGTGACATGTCTATTAGGGAAGACAATGGCTTCACCTTCATTTTTCGCCATCAAAGGTTTATCGCCGTCATGGCCAAACACTTCGCCATGTTTGAACGAGGTAAAGTTAGCAACGTCATCATCGAATAGAAAATCGAAGTCTTCGTGCAGGCGGACAATCGTACGGCTGACACGGTACATAACCGGCTGACGAGGTAAATGCTCAGCTTTTGACGCGCTAATGAGATCTCGCATCGCAAGATCAAAAGCGACCAATTTATCTAAGTCGTTTTCACCAATGCGAGCCACTCGCCCTAACTCTAGCGTCAATGCTTGCGCGCCGAAATTCTCGGCGCTGAACCAACTAAAGGTGCTGGATGGCGCGTTAGAGAACATCACGGCTTCTAGCTGACCGCTGGCAACAAAATCCATCAGCTCCTTGCTGCGAACTGGATGGCGCGTTTTAGGGCTAACGACAAAGGTATAATGCTTGGATAAACGAATGGCACAATGCAGATCTAAATGCCAACGCATCGCTTGCTCTGTGTCTTGATAGAACTTCGCAACAATACTCTTGAGGTTTGCTGCAATATCTAGCTCAAGCGACGGCTCATGTTCTTTATCGTCGAACAAACGATTAAGATTCACATCTAAAAAACGGGTATGGGCATTAGTTGAAGCGGGGTGAGCGATGATAAACAGCAGTCGCTCTGTCACTGGCTGAAAGCCCGATTGTATGTCTGTTACTATCTTGTCGACCAACTCCATGGGCGCCGTTTCATCACCATGGACTCCACAAGAAATAATAATGTGTTTACTTTGCGGCGATAAGTTCGCTGGAATGACTTCGAGTACACCGCGTTGGTGCAGTTTGAAGACAGTTCCACCAGCTACTGTCATTTCTCCAGCTGGCATATCTTGTTCTAAGTCTAAACTGTCAAAAAGAAAAGATTGGCGAAAGAGGGTTTTCGTCATGCGCTACTCCTTTATTGCACAGCGAGTATGTTAATGAATTGTTCGGACAAATTATGTAGAAGTGATCCCACTTATCGACACAAATCATGTGCCGCATCGTAATTTATCAAATTGTTACACTTGGGTGTAAACGGAAAGCACTCGCAATGCAAAACAGCCGAGCTCCCACTCGGCTGTAAGATCATATCATAAACCGGAATTGACTATTTTTGATCTAGCAACGATTCAAACTCATCAATCTTATTTTCTACTCTATCAATACTTTGCTGCCAGAAATCAGCGCCAGTCAGATCCATACCTAGATGTTTCTCGACCACTTCTTCTGCCATCATCGAGCCGGTATCACGCAGTAAATTGACGTAGTCTTGGTAGAACTGCGCCCCTTTGTTTTCACGTTGCGCGTAGACCCCAATGCTAAACAAGTAGCCAAATAGATATGGGTAGTTATAGAAACTGACTTGTGAGATTGAGAAATGCAGCTTGCTCGCCCAGAAGTATGGGTCTGGCTCTGACATAGAATCGCCATACCACTCTTGCCATTTATCACTCATTAGATCACACAACTGAGCGGCATCTAACTCCCCTTCAGAGCGCTGTTCATAGAAAGCTTTTTCAAATTCGTACCGAACCGGAATATTGACCATCAGAGCGTAACAACTGGATAGCTCTTCCCACAGCATTTCCAGTTTTTCCTCGCGAGTCGTGACCTGCTCTAGTAAATAGTCTCGCACGATATTTTCGGCAAAAATAGAAGCGGTTTCAGCGAGCGTCATTGGGTAACGCGTTTGGCACAGCGGCATGTCACGCATCACCCAGTTGTGGAATGCGTGGCCTATTTCATGAGCAAGAGTCAATAGGTCCGAACGGCTGCCTCCCCAAGTCATAAACACTAATGGAGTACGAGTTGCCGCAAACTTAGTACAGTAAGCGCCTAAACGACGGTTCTCACTTGGCGCTGCATCAATCCAACCATTTTTAACCATTAAGGTAACAAAATCAGCCATCTCCTGATCAACACCGGCGAAGGCTGAATAAATGATGTCAATCGCTTCATCGAATGGGTAATTCTTAGGTTCTGCGTCAGTAAGACTCGGCATGCCCGCGAGATGATTCCACGGAGCCATTTGCTGCAAGCCATGCACTCGCGCCATTAAGCGCCCTGCCTTCTGGCCAACGTGGCGATTCGCTTTGGCGGTGTTCATCATCGCATCAAGCGTAGCAGCTTGAATGCGGCTATCATGAAGGCTGGTTTCTAAGAAATGTACGTCACGCGCTTGTGAACGTTTTTGATATTCGGTCAAACGCCATCCGGCTAAGGCGTTGAGAATGGCTGCAAACGACTCTTGATTCGTGCGCATCGCATTTTGGATGCCACGCCATGCCGGTTCCTGTGACTCGAACTCAGTACCATAGAGCAGGCTAGCCGCTTGAGATAACCCCACCTGAGTGTTCACGCCATCTTCTAGGGTCACTTGTAGCGAGCCGGTAATGTTGTCGTACAAGCGTCCCCATGCGTCTTTGCCATCCACTTGCATCGCAGACAGCAATTGCTCCTCTGCAATACTTAGCTTGGTATCTGCTAACTTACGCATCGCTTGAATTTGAAAGCCCTGCCCTGCAACATCTTCACTCGCATGATTTAGCACTTCTTCAATAAAGCTTTGTGGCGAAGTTAGCAAAATATCTTGAAAGGGTGTGAACGCTTGGCTCAATTCAGAGCTCAACCTTGCGACTCGACCAATGAGCGCCTTGGCTTCGCCATTGGTTGCATCGGTCGATGCGTGGCATTGAGCAAACGTATTAATAGTCGAGAGAAGTTTACCCGCAGCCTCGCTGGTCTGGATGGCATTTTGAACCACTGTTACTGAAGTGCGAGAGTCTGCATGTAAGACAAGGGTTTGAATACATTGTTGGATTAACTCAATATCTTGAGTAATTTTACTATCGCTCAATCCTTGGTAAGCAATAGAGAGATCCCAATTAGGTGTGCTCATTGTTTAGTTTCCTTGCTCCCACAATCTAACCCAGTTCGGCTCCTATTGCGCAGACTCGTGGATAGATTGCATCGGCTTTAATGATCTGAATATGACTATACGACTGGTGACGAATTTGCAGAACTGAATAGAGCTCACTGCTACGCCAATCGAACGGCAGTAGCGAAGCCAGAATCATGCGAATAGTGCCACCATGACAAATAATTAGTGTGTCTTGCTCGACATCGGTAACGAACTGCTGCCAGCCCGTTGTTATTCTTGTATTAAACTCTTGCAGAGTCTCAGCATTCGGCAGTTGAGTCTCTGCTGGCGCTTGCCAGAATCGCTCCAGTAAAGGCCATTGAGAGTGAATAGTATCAAAAGGCACGCCGTCTATGTCACCAAAATTCATCTCTTTAAACTCTGGTGCGATCCGAACGGCACAATTTGCCGATTTACCGTATAGCTCGGCCAAATCGTGACATCGCTTTAGAGGCGATGTCACCACTTGTTCCACAGACCATTGTTTGGCGATAAGTTTGCTGCAAATCACTTGCTGCTCTGCTTCAGCAACCGCGATATCAGTGTGACCATAGAGTCCAGGCTCACCAAGTGTTTTTCCATGGCGCACCAAGTAAACATTAACCACTTCTGTCATGTTAACCTTTTAATTTCATCGGTAAACCCGCCGCGATAAAAGTCACCTCATCGGCTTTAGCAGCGATCGCCTGATTCATCCAACCAGCGTGATCAACGAATAAACGCGTAACTTCTCCCAATGGTACGACGCCCAGGCCAACTTCATTTGACACCAACACTATACGCGCGGGTGATTCAACCAGTGCATCGACTAATTTAGTCACCTCAGATTGTATTGCGTCATCACAAGCCCCTTCTCCAAGGTCATAAATCAGGTTATTCATCCACAGTGTTAGGCAATCGACCAGCACCATATCCGAGTCGGTAAACCGGTTGATGAGCGGCGCTAAGGCCAGAGGACATTCATGCTCACTCCACTGCTCTCCTCGCCTTTGCTGATGATGGAGAATACGCGCTTGCATTTCCGGGTCAAAAGCCTGCGCAGTTGCCACGTAATGGCAGTTAACGTGATTCGTTTTTGCCAACACTAAAGACTCGGCATAACGAGATTTACCTGAACGAGCTCCGCCCAATATAAGATGAACCGACATTTAGTGAACCCCTAACCAGATCAAGATAACCATGTATAAAGTCAATTCACTCAACTGCTGCGCCGCGCCTAAGCAATCTCCCGTGAAGCCACCGATTCGCTTAAGCAGCCAAGTTCGAAATACAAACCTCAGTGGGACAATAACAACCAGCATGCTGACAACTAAACTCAGCTCGAGCCAAAGCATAGGAATCAAACTAGTAGCGAGCAGCACGACGAGCTCAACCTGGCTTTGCTTATTCGCTAATGGCTTACTTTTACTGGTATCGATATCCGAAACGTAAGGCGTATCATGTATCAATGAAGCCGCCACCCCGCGGCTAATCACATAACTCGCCACCAGGGCTGGAATAACCATCTGCCATTTGGCGAGTTCACTCAATAGGACAAATTTGCCCAGCAGCGCCATAACGAGCGCGCTGGCACCATATGTCCCGATTCGGCTGTCTTTCATGATGGTCAGTCGCCGTTCGAGGGTCATGCCTCCACCGATGCCATCGGCCATGTCGGTTAATCCGTCTTCGTGGAATGCTCCCGTTAGCATTAGGCTAAAACACATCATGATAAAAATCGCGACGGGTGTGGGGAGAACCATGCTGACCAAAGCAAAACACAGCGCACAGAATGCTCCAAGCAGTAAACCGACTAAGGCGAAATACCGCCCAGCTTGATTCATACGCTCTTCAGAATATGGGGTATTGGCAGGTATTGGTAAGCGAGAAAAAAAGCCCAGCGCGAGCCAAAACAGTTCCAGTTGATACTTTACAGCAGACACTTACACCTCGACGCCCGCTTGCTCGAAGCTTGCCATGTTGTTGTAAAACTCGGCCGCAGCTCGAATTATTGGCACAGCCAGCACTGCTCCTGTTCCTTCTCCAAGGCGTAGCGACAGATCGAGTAAAGGCGCGGCCTCCATGCATTGCAGAAGATGTTTATGGCCCGACTCATGCGAGCGATGAGCAAAAATCATAAATTGGCGACAGTGAGGATTTATCTTACACGCAGCGAAAGCCGCAACTGAGGCAATAAAGCCATCAACAACAACTGGGGTTTGATTTTGGGCCGCCGCTAAATAAGCGCCAACCATCTGAACAATTTCAAAACCGCCGACTTCCGCCAAAACAGTATGGACATCGCGCCCTTTACAACGTGCTACCCCTTGAGAAATCAGTGTCACTTTCTTCGCTAACTGCTCAGGAGAGATCCCTGTCCCCAAGCCTACACATTGTTCAACATCAAGTTCAGTAAGCGCCGCTAAGATTGCAGATGCACTCGATGTATTAGCGATACCCATTTCACCAAACATCAGCAGTCGACAGCCTGAGTCGATGACCTGCTGTGTCAAATTCTGCCCAAAGGCTAACCCGTCGGAGAGCTGTTGTGGAGTCATTGCCGCTTGACGGGCCAAATTGTTGGTTCGCTCTCCCAACCTTTGCACAATGAGGTCAGGTTCATCAACGGGTAACAAGATGCCACAGTCGACCACTTTAAGATCGACACTATTCGCTCGACAAAAACAGTTAATGGCAGCACCACCGGCAAGAAAGTTGAGTACCATTTGCTGCGTTACCGCGCTCGGCGCAATACTTACGCCTTCATCCGCGATTCCATGGTCTCCAGCAAACACAATCACCGTAGGGTTATCAATATTAATAGTTCGCGCGAGCTTTCCCTGCTGATTACTTTGGATAAGCGCCAATTGATGAGCGACTTTCTCTAGCTCACCGAGCGCTCCCACTGGTTTGGTTTTTTGGTTGATTTGGTGCCAAATAGCATCGGAGTAACATTGATCAAGTAGCGGCATTTACTTTGGCCTCGCGACGGAAAAAGTGCGTTCAAGTACCGAATAGTCATTGCCACCCAGACGTGAGAGAGGGTTCACCTTTAAGGATTCCACCACCAATCTGTCACTACGATCACCAATCACTTCTGGATCGATGTAAACGGTATTTATCTCGGCAAAGATAAGGCTTTGTGGCGTTGCGCCGATCTCTTGTACTTCATACAAGGTGCAGCCAAACGCCACCGGGCAATCTTTAACACGTGGTAACTCGAATCCGTCAAATTCAACCAGCTCGATGTCCGATGCCACCACTTCAGATTCACCATGATCTAACGTCGCAGCACTTTGCGTCACTTGCTCTGCTTGACCCACATTAGCAATATGAATCACTAACTTGCCAGTTTCCAACACATTTCGGGTCGTATCTTTCACCTCTCCGCTCGGCTTCTTCCCTACTGAAATCATCATCAGCGGCGGATTGCTTGAGACCGGTGCAAAATAAGAAAACGGAGCGAGGTTGAAGTTTTGCTTTCCAGAATCCGTCAGCACCCAAGCGATTGGTCTAGGTATGACGGTTTGTGTCATCAGATGATAAATCTGCGTGGGCGCTAATGTGCTCAGTTCAATGTTCATGAGAGTCCTTTCTGACAGGTTCCTTTGGATATCGAGAAGTGTATCTCGAAATCAGGGACTTAACACCTACTTTCCCTGTCATAGCAATCCTAATGAGGTGAACGATGGGCAAAAACACGCTCATTTTGAATCGCAATTTGAAAGAAAACTGGCAATCGGTCTATCTTTATAAGTACGCGAAAAATTTTTCATCGCAAGTGATTGAAAAATAGATGTGCTGAATCAGGTCGGCACAACACATGCATTTATGACTCACTACAGGGGACATTCATCGCGCATGGAGCGCACCAGTTGATCGCATTGGAGGTATTTATGTTTGCCAATCAACGTTCAAAGAAACAGAAACCGACGAAAAATAATCAGAAAACTCAAAAACGCGTACCCTTATCTCTCACCTGACAATCATGATATACAGCAAAAGGCCTCGACTTGATCGAGGCCTTAGTCATTGCGGCAACTGTGAATGATTAGTCGGTCTTAAATTTCGTCACTAGCGAGTTTAGCTCATCGGCCGACTGCTGCATCGACTGAGAATTTGATCGCGCGCGATTGGCCACATCGTCCACTTTCTGAGTATCCTCGTGCACTTGTTGAATATTGCGATTGATCTCTTCAGCCACTAAATGCTGTTGTTCCGCTGCCGTGGCAATCTGAGTACTCATATCATGAATCGACGAGACGGATTCAGAAATACCGCTGAAACTGGTATTGACGGATTCGGTAATTTCAACGGTTTGCTGAGAAGCGCTCAGGCTGACCGTCATTTGCTCACTCACCTCTTTCGTTCTGTTTTGTAAGCGCTGAACCAGTTCATTGATCTCCGCCGTCGAATCTTGGGTGCGTTTTGCTAACGCTCTCACTTCATCTGCAACCACTGCGAAACCACGGCCTTGTTCACCTGCACGAGCAGCCTCAATCGCCGCGTTTAACGCCAGCAAGTTGGTTTGTTCAGCAATACCACGAATCGTATCTAAAATCGCGGTGATGCCCTGACTATCTTGCTCCAGTTCGGCAATGGTTTCAGAAGAGGCTGATATCAACTGCGCCAGCTCATTCACACTTGATACCGCGGTATTGATATCATGTTGCCCTTGGCTTACCAAAGACTGACTACTGTCAGCGGCTTGAGCAGCAGTGGTACATAGCGTCGCAACTTCATTCGCTGTCGCCACCATCTCATTAAACGCTGTAGAGACCATTTCGACTGCTTGATTTTGCCGCTCGGATACTTGAGCAAGATCTTGGGAAACCATCGACGCCTTGGTAGCTGATTCTCCCATTGATTGTCCCGCTTGCGAAATTTGTTGGATCAGTTGACGAATCGCTTTTAGGAACGCATTAAAGTAACCCGCCAGCTCGCCGGTTTCGTCGTTCGATTTAACTTGCAGCTCTTTGGTTAAATCTCCTTCACCCTCCGAAATCTCCTTCAACCCTTGAGAGACCAAACTCAGCGGTCTCGCTATCAAGTTCGCTAGGAATATCGCCCCTGCAATAAAAATGATGACCAACACCACAACAATCACACTTATTAAGCTCATCAAGCGCTGGCTGTCTTCCATTACCTCGTCGTAAGTGATTAAACCAACAAACTTCCAGCCCAGTTTTTCGGAGTGATAGACATTCGCCATGTAGTGCTCACCATCTATCTCAAGATCCACCACCCCTTCTTGAGTTTGCCCCAGTTGACGATAGCCTTCACCAAGCTCATTAATGTCTTTGAAGTTGTTGTCTGGGTTATTGGCATCAACAAGTACGTTGCCAGAGTCTTCGATCATCATTAAATAGCCAGTTTCGCCGAGCTTAATCTGCTTAACAATCGCGGTTAGACTTTTTAATGACACATCGATAGCGACGACACCAGAAGAAGAATTATCATTGGCACTAAACGCTTTAACGGTACCAACGATGGTCGCATCATCCGTCGCCCAGTAATATGCCGAGGTGCGACCGACCTCGTTGGGAGACGACTTAGCGGTGGTATACCAAGGTCGACCTCGCGGATCGTACCCCGCCGTCATTTTTCCCTTTGGCCATTGAATATACCCACCATTATCGGTGCCCATATAGACATACGCGTACCCCGGGTGGGATTCACCAAGTTGCGCTAATACAGAGTATATTTGCTGCTCTGTCTGCCCGTTTTGATCCGGGCTCATCATGCTCGCCCCCATATCCATGTATTTCTCTATCGACGCATCAGAAGCTTTTACCGCTGGATGTTGCGACAACATGCGTACATTGTCCTCGATGGCAGCAAAGTAAATACTGATCGCGTTGTCGACTTGGCTGATCTCACCTCGACTTCGCTCAAGAAAATCAGTGATGGTTTCGCTACGAGAATTTGAGATTACGATATAAGAGATGATCACGACAGGGATCAGGGTCGCTGCAATAAGACCAAGCAACAGCTTCTGCTTAATTTTCATAACCAATTTGCCTTAGTTATTGAGTAGTTATTACCTAAATTTAGTTCAAGGGGTGACACTTGCCACGACTAAACGTTATGAATCCAATAACACCTACCTTGATCACAGACTTAATCGGCTAATTAAGCGATGCTGGATCTAATAAACCTACTACGCAGATGGGTTTACACCCTTCAATCAACAGCGGCTTAACACATTGCATACTCAGGAACACCTCAACGTCATAACGGCTGGCGGCTCAGGTTTAGTCGGAACAGAACTGATTAAACAGATGCTTGAACATGAGCCAATTGAACACATTTACGCATTGAGCCGTAAAGACTTACCCTTCTTTCACCCTAAGCTTGAAGTCATTAAACACAGTGATCTCGACGTCCATGACTGGGATGACAGTAAGCCAGTACCAACCTATGGTTTCATCTGCTTAGGCACAACTCTGAAACAGGCCGGCAGTAAGAAAGCTCTTGAGAGCGTGGACTATGAGTTGGTGTGTAAAGTCGCTCAACAAATGAAGGTCATGGGGGTTAAAAAACTCTGTGTGGTCTCTAGTTTAGGCGCCTCTATTCATTCCTTTTCACACTACCTCAGATGCAAGGGTAAAATGGAATTGGCGCTCGAGCGCCTTGAGTTTGAACAAGTCGTGTTTGTGCGCCCGGGGCCACTTGTCGGATTACGAGAGCAACCCAGAGCCGACGAACGTATTACCCAAGCTATTTTGAAAGTACTCCGCCCTTTGATGCTGGGGCCGTTAGCTAAGATGATTCCAATTCGAGCAAGTCATGTCGCGACGGCGATGCAGTTCAGCCTTTTCTCGGGCAGTTCAAAGAAAGTCTCGGTATTAGACAGTGTTGCCATGCGAAAGCTGCTCAAAAAATATCAATAAGCCCATGTTTAATATAAATAATCGGTGAATACTCAGCCTCTAAAAAGGCTAAATAACAAATTCATATAAGGCATTACCTTTTATCATTTCTCTCTGTCTCCTGACCGCACTACCCTCATACCGAACCACAACCCGTAACCATAAGCAAGACTTATGGTTCGCATAAGAAAAAATAAGGACAATCTATTATGTCAGTGGCAGCTATCGCTTCATTAGCCGTCTTTGCCGGAATTCTCTTCGCCCTGTATCGTCAACAGCGCAAAGCGAATACCCTTTCTCGCTTAGTGTTATTTGGTTTGGTTACCGGTAGTGCTTTTGGCCTCGCTTTGCAGCTCATTTTTGGCGAAGGAAACCCAGTTATCGCTCAAACGCTTGAATGGGTGAACGTCGTCGGTAAAGGCTATGTCGGCTTACTTAAAATGATCATCATGCCGCTGGTATTAGTGTCGATGATCGCTGCCGTTGTAAAACTAGAAAAAGGCGGCTCTTTAGGCAAAATTTCCGGTTTAACCATTTCGGTTCTGTTGGCGACAACCGCGATTTCGGCCATCATTGGTATTTTAGTGGCACAAACCTTTGGCCTATCTGCAGAAGGGTTAACGGAAGGCGCACGTGAGACTGCGCGTATAGCTGCTTTAGAAACACGTGCCGATCGCGTCAGCGACTTAACCATACCTCAAATGTTGGTCAGCTTTATTCCAACTAACCCATTTGCCGATCTGACAGGCTCTCGTTCAACCTCAATTATTGCCGTGGTGATTTTTGGTGTGCTTACTGGGATTGCTGCACGCAAAGTGATGGCAGAAAAAGAAGAGCTAGAATCACCGATTCGCACCTTTGTTGAAGCGGCTCAGTCTATCGTGATGCGCCTTGTTAAAATGATCATGGCACTTACTCCTTATGGCATCGCTGCGCTCATGGCAAAGGTGGTGGCCACATCCAGTGCTGCTGACATTTTGAACTTACTTGGTTTCATTGTCGCTTCTTACGTAGCAATCGCACTGATGTTTGTGGTTCACGGAGTGCTGGTATCGTTTGTTGGTGTTAACCCAAAAGAGTACTTTAAAAAGATCTGGCCAGTGCTTACGTTTGCGTTTACCTCGCGCAGCTCTGCAGCTACCATTCCACTTAATGTCGAAGCGCAAATCAACAAGCTGCGCGTACCACCAGCCATTGCAAACTTGTCGGCCTCGTTTGGCGCAACCATTGGCCAAAACGGCTGTGCGGGTATCTACCCGGCTATGTTAGCTGTCATGGTTGCACCAAGTGTCGGCATTGACCCTATGGACATCAGCTTCATCATTTCACTTGTTGCGATGATTGTTATTAGCTCTTTTGGTATCGCCGGTGTTGGCGGCGGTGCAACCTTTGCGGCATTGATCGTATTGCCCGCAATGGGCTTGCCCGTCACGATTGCAGCGCTTCTTATTTCCATCGAACCACTCATTGATATGGCGCGCACCGCGCTCAACGTATCGGGAGCGATGACCGCGGGAACGATAACCAGCCGATTGCTGGGTGATAAGTTGCCGGAAGAAGAACTTGAAACGCAAAACGCGTAGCAGAAACAAAAAAAGGCCGATGATTATCGGCCTTTTTCATACTCATTGACGCTTATTTTTGCGTACGAAGAACGATCACTTCATTTTGATCGAGGTTGAATGTCGCACTGCCGTTAGACACAACGACCTGATCCCCTCCCAATACGTTTTCGTAGGTGCCATTGGCTAATCCTAGATTAATCGCGTTAACCGATCTTGCTCCACCCATGTTCATCGCAACAACCACAACATCATCTCCGGCATTGCGTTCGTACACTAACGTTTCATTACTTACCCAGCGCTCTATATAGCTACCTTGCTGGATCGCGTAACTCTCTTTACGCAGCTTGCTCAGCTTCTTAATGATCTGGAACGCAGGTGTAGTGGTATCAAAGCTTGGCATCATCTCACGGTTATAAGGGTCGTTACCTACTTGGCCAAAGCCGTTAGTGGTAAAGTTGGCCGCGTAGTGCTCGGTACCATAGTAAATGCAAGGGATACCACGTGACGTCATAATAAGAGCAAGGCCCAGCTCTAAACGGTCTTGAGCAAAAGGAATGCTCTGACGACCGCCCCACTTGTCTTTACCCGGGCCAAAGTTGGTCGCATCTGAGCGAAGTACCGTAGACAGACGTGGTGCATCGTGGTTATCGAGGAACACCACTTGCCAATCACTCGACGTGAACTCTTGGTCACGTAACTTCATGTAGTTGTTAATCGCATACATACCAGTACCATGATGACCAATCAGCGCATCTTCAATGGTATTACGTAGGCCAAAGTCCAGCAGCGCTGAGCCTGAAGTATTCGCGAAATCAACAGATAAACCATTTAGACCCGTGGCACCCGCTCCTGCATCCATCCATTCACCAAAGAAGTAGAAACCGGGCTTACCTTTCGCATGAGCATAGCTGTTTAGTTCTGACGTCCAACGTTGGATGAATGACTTATCCATGTGCTTGATCGCATCGATTCGAATCGCATCAACTCCGAGATCGATCCAGAACTTCGCTCCTTCGACTAAGTATTGATAGGTTTTCTCGTTACTTTGGTTGAAGTCAGAGAGATTAAACAAGTTGTGGTTACGAACCTGATAGTAGTCATCCCAATTGGTTACACCGCCATTGTGGTGATACCAGTTCTCCGTATCACTGTTAAAATCAGTCTGGAATACGCCATCTTTGTACAAGGCACCATATTCATTTTCATCATTTGGGTTTGAGTGGTTAGGCGCGTAGTCCAACACGAGCTTCATGCCGTACTCTTCCATTTTCGTGCTTAGCGCACGAAACTCTTCAATCGTACCTAAGTGCTCATCCACTTGGAAAAAGTCGCGTCCCCAATAACCGTGGTAGCCCGCCGAACCATCTTTATTCAGCTGGTCAACGTTATTCACCGGTGGAGTTATCCAGATGGCAGTAATCCCCATCTCTTTTAAATAATCCAACTTACCCATCAGACCTTTGATGTCTCCACCAAAATATTTCTTGAAGTCTGATTTATCGGCAGAGTAAGTCTGCGGATTATTGCCAGTGTTGTTCGCAGAGTCGCCATCCGCGAAACGATCTAGGAAAACGAAATACATGGTCTCATCACGCATATCGAAGCCTAATTTTTCATGCACAACCACGGTATTTGTGTCGTCATAAAAATTGATTTCATAGGTTTTGTTCGCATCGACGACATAGTTATTGATTGGATAGTTCTCAGACCAATCACCGAAGCGGTCAACTTTAAAGCTTGGAGGGTTGCTGCCATCACCTGTATTGAATTTCTTGGTGATTTGCCAATGGTTAGCCCCAACTTTGACCATAGCTTCACTTTGCCAATCGTTGCTCGTACCTCTGAAATACGCTTGATTCCAGTCAGCCATAGCAGGTAGCGAGGCAAGTATTGTCGACAGCAGTATTAACTTATGTTTCATTTTTATTCCTACTTCACGTTGTTATATCCCTGAATTCAGGGTGCAAGAGTCCTTTCCGAATTTCGGAAGGCATGATTCTTATAAACAAAAAAGCCACCTGAAATCGGCGGCTTGAACTTAAAGTGTTAGGTTTTGCTCTGTATCACCATCAAAAATATGGCAGAAAGCAGAATCGAAATTAAAGCGCAGCGATTTACCGATGTCAGAGGTTGTGATGCTTTGGTTGTTAACGCGTGAGACAATCTCGTTATCACCTAATTTAAAATACAAGTATTTCTCGTTACCCAAGTTCTCGACGACGGTCAGTTCACCTTGATGAACATTGACGTTTTCATCCTCAGAAGCGAGCGAGATATGTTCCGGACGAATGCCCAGCCATACTGGCTTATCAATATGGTTACCTAGTTTTTGCTGTTTATCCCTCGGAATAATGATGCGAGCGTCCGGTGCGAGCTCTACGTATACATCGTCTCCAATTTGGCGCAGTGTGGTCTTCACTAAGTTCATCGCCGGAGAGCCAATGAAGCCCGCGACAAACTTGTTCGCAGGGTAGTTATACAGATTAGCAGGCGTATCCACTTGCATAATCTCGCCTTTGTTGAGTACGCAAATGCGATCCCCTAAGGTCAGCGCTTCGGTTTGATCATGCGTCACATAGATCATGGTCGCGGGATTGCCCTCTTCTTTCAAAGACTGATGTAACTGGGCAATCTTAACTCGCATTGAAACCCGTAGCTTGGCATCAAGGTTGGACAACGGCTCATCAAATAAGAACACATCGGGTTTACGAACAATCGCTCGACCAACAGCCACACGCTGTCTTTGACCACCTGACATTTCTTTAGGCTTACGGTACAGCAGATCGGTGATCTCGAGTTTTTCCGCGGCCTCTTCGACACGCTGTTTGATCTCTTCTTTTGGCCTTTTTTGCATTTTCAGACCAAAAGCCATGTTATCAAACACCGTTTTATGGGGATAAAGCGCGTAATTTTGAAACACCATCGCAATGCCACGATCTTTCGGAGCTAAATCATTGACAACTCGACCACCAATTTTAATTTCGCCACCACTGATTGCTTCAAGGCCAGCAATCATGCGCAGTGTCGTTGACTTAGCACAACCCGATGGTCCGACAAACACCATGAACTCCCCTTCATGAATGTCCAAATCAACCCCATGTACGGCTTTAAAGCCATTGTCATATTCTTTTTCTACTTTGCGTAGACTTACTGTCGCCATTTCATACTCCGAATATGGGCTTGTATTAGTAAAAACTGTTTGATTAGCCTAAACATTGCCATTTAGGCTAATCAAACAGCACTCTGCAAGACAGAGTGCTGAACCTTATTTACAAGGTTTAACTAATGCGCGAACGGGTTTCTTATCTTCACCAATTTCCACCGCCCAAAGGTAATTACCATCTTCAGGCAATGCGACAACGGTGTTCTTAGCAAAACCACCTCGTTTCAGCTCTTTTTCGTACCCTACTGTCATTTTCATGCCAGCCGCAGTGAATTGAGGAGTCCAGCTCATTGTCGCGAACTGTAGGCTCACCTTACCTGCTTTCTCAGCACTGACGACTTGGTAGATGCCATTGCCTTTGTAAGCCATTTGGCGATTTTCCGAATGCAGCCACTGGCTATCAGGGAAAGTGCCCACCACGAATAACGATGGCTTGATAGGGCCGCGCTCTTCAACACTAGGTAACTGACAATTGGCAAATGGGCCACTGGCTAAAACGGCATCGGTTGATGCTTCATCAGTCGTTGAAGCACATCCCATCAATGCGCTAGTCAGCAATGCAGAGACAAGTAGTGTACGTTTCATGTTTTGATTCCTTGTTATTATGTTGAGTACCTAACGGAGACGCCTCCTTTAGGCTCGATATTCACTAGCGATAAAATAAGCGAGCGAATAAACCTTTGTCGCGATTGTCTTGCGTTTTCGACTCGGTTCTCTTACGTTTCGCTAGCTTGTTAAGTACCGCTAAACCTTTGTAATATTCGCGTGCATCTTTCGCGGGATAGCCAAAAAGGTCGCTGTTTGCAGGGAACGAATGGCTCACGCCCGATTTGGCTTTTACTACCGAGCCTTGACCAATCGTTAAGTGCCCTGCTGTACCAGCTTGACCATGAACAATGACGTTGTCTTCTAATGTGGTGTGCCCAGCAAAACCAGTTTGCGATACAAGCAGGCAGTGGTTTCCAATCTTGCAGTCGTGGCCAATTTGCACCAGGTTATCAATTTTTGTTCCTTGACCGATCACCGTATCCCCTAACGTGCCGCGGTCAATGGTATTGTTACAGCCGATCTCGACGTCAGCTTCAATAACGACACGACCAACACTTTCGACACGCTCATATCGCGATCGTTTTCCCGCCATATACTCAAAGCTGTAATTGCCAATGGAGTTGTTTGAATCAATCGTGACATTGTCACCGATCACTGTTCCTTCTTTAATGACCGTATTAGCGTGAATCGCGACGTTATTGCCTATAGTGACGCCATTCATGATCTTAACGCCGGGCATAAAATGGCACCCATCACCTATTTTGCAATGCTTACCTATGTAAACGCCTTCAATGGTTGAGGTGTTGCCTTGATCGAACAGGCGGTATTTCTGCACCTTGTAATAACGAAGCAGTTGGTTAAGTGTGTCTGCGCTGAGTTTATCGAGCACAATCTTGGTCTTTGCTTGGGATTTCAATATCGATTCCGGACCAATAACAACATCGGCTAAAGTTTCAGAAATGCCCTTTAAGTCGGCCTTCGAAAATACGACCGCAAGCCCACCTTCTTCTGCACTCAGTACAGGTCGTATATGTGAGACTTCCAGGCTGTCATCGCCAACGATCTTGCCACCCACAACTTGGGCAATTTCCGAAACTTTTATCATTACAACTTATCCATCATTACTTATGCGTTTAGAAGCGGTATAGCGCTTGTACAAACAGCGTATTTTGCTCGACAACTTTTTCTTCGCCATCTAACTGGCTAAATGTCTCGGTATCCTTGGCCCATTCATACTCAGCCTTCATCAACCAATCATCACCAATTGACTGCTCATAACCGACTGTCGCTTTACGAATGTCTTTGAGGAACTCTTCATCCTTAGCCCAACCATCGGTAAATTTGGTTTCGTTTTCGCCGATTCGAGTACGGACATAAACGGTACCGGCATCTTCGAAGGTGTACTGAACAATCGGCTCAATATACTTCTCTGTGAAGTCACTCACTTCGTTGATTTCACCTGCACCATTTTTGGCTTCGTTTTCTTTGATTTGGTAGAAGAGTTCAACCCCCAGCTCCCATTGACCGAAGCGCTTGTAAGGTTTGAAAAGTAGGCTATACCCTTTCTCTTCTCTTGTACCCCAATCGTTCTTGTCTTCGTCGTTGAACAGGTACTCTAAGTTCGAATAGAAACCAGCATTAAAGTCATTGTTCCAGTAGGTTAAGTAAGGTCTGACACTGTGTTCAGCACTTTTTGTACGTAAGCCTGTTACACCAGTAGAGTTAACCACCTTTCCACGACTGTATTCCAGCTCATAGATTAAACCTGTGGCCCAACCATCACCCAAGCTAAAGCCTTTGTTCAATGAGAATAGATGTTTATAGCCGTCTTCAGTTTCTGCATAGTCGCCATCTTTGACTTCACGATTTTCCAGTTTGAACGCGTACAATGCCGTCGCATTCCATGTAGGGTTATTGTAAAACGCCCCCAACACTTCATGGGTCATGGTTTTCTCGTGTCGCTCACCGCCCCCCCAGGTGTCGTAATTGGTCACCGTCTTGTCTTCATATTCAATCGAAGACCCGACATGCCCACCGAATTTTAAAGCGTCATCAAAAAAAGTGTCTTCCGGAGCAAAGCCTCGGTCATCAGCAAAAGCAGCCGTACTTAAAACAAGTGTGTTCGCAATCAGTACAGACAAAATTGTTCGTTTCACGGTATTTCCTTAAATGTTCCAGCAATGGATATTAGAAAAATTCTGGCCATGAATTTTAGTAGTTCACGTTGAACGCCTAATTATTGTTCTGGAATTATTTTTAGATTTCCTCCTATAAAATTTACAAATGAGACTTGCATCACCATTGATGAGCTGAATTTTGAAGTTCATCACGAAAGTACTGTTTTTTAGGGAATAAAAAAGAAAATCCAGGCCCAAACAACCCACTCAGACATTGATAACACTGGTTTCATATCAATTCTCGCCACCTCCTCTACAACACGACTTTAAGTGACTCAAATCACATTTAGATATCAATTGTGCTTTCTTGCAGTTGACATATTTTGGCGCCATTTTAACCTAGTAGTATCTTATGGACTACTAACCTAATGAGCGGTGTAGGTATGAATAAAAATCTTATTGCAGCAGGACTAATCAGCTCGCTATTTGTTGCTTCGGCAGCCTCAGCACAGACGATTACGCCAGAAAACAATGCCAAATTGTTAATCTGGACGGATTCGACAACGGTCGACTACATGGAACACGCAGCTAAAGCGTTCAACCAAGACTATGGTTACGATGTCGAATTCAGTTTTCGAGGTTTGGCACCGATCGACTCTGCTTCGCGCCTGATTCAAGATGGTGGCTCTGCGCGCGTTGCTGATGTGGCGGAAATTGAACACGACCTGCTTGGCCGTTTGGTTGTTGCTGGTGGAGCAATGGAAAACTTAGTCTCTGCACCACGTATTGACTCCACGTTTATGCAAAACGCGATTGATGCCTCTAAATCTGAAGGTTTGAGTTACGGTTTTCCCGTCAGTTTTGCTACCACTGCTCTGTTCTACAACAAAGATCTTCTCCCTAAAGCGCCAGAAACATTTGAAGAGTTAATCGAATTTTCCAAATCCTTTAACGACAAGAAGGCCCACAAGTACGCCCTGTTATGGGATATACAAAACTACTATGAATCCCGTTCTTTTGTGACTCTCTTTGGGGCGTATGAGTTTGGTAACAATGGCACAAACGCCAAGGACATCGGCATCAACTCAGAAAAAGCGCAACAAGGCTTAGCGGCTATGAAGAAACTGCGAGTTGCGAACAACTCGAACCCAATCGACATGCGCAACGCCCAAGTAAGGCGTGGTTTATTCAGTGAAGGTAAGGTAGCCGCGATCATTGACGGACCATGGGCAATCAAAGGTTATCAGGATTCTGGTATCAATTATGGCGTTGTCCCTATGCCAAAACTGGAAGGCCAGCAACCAAGAACCTTCTCTACTGTGCGCCTTGCCGTTGTCTCTTCTTACACTCAGTATCCGAAAGCGGCACAGCTGTTTGCAGATTACCTATCGAGCGAAAAAATGCTCAAGCAGCGTTTTGAGATGACCAAAGCCATTCCACCAGTCCAATCTGTTATGGAAGAGATCATTGTTGATGCCGACGAAGCAACCTACGCCATTATCACGCAAGGTTACTACTCCGATGCAATGCCATCGATACCAGAGATGGGCTTTATTTGGTCACCTATGGCTAGCGCAATCACCGCAATGTGGGTCAATGATAAGTCACCAAAAGAAGTGTTAGACCGCGCTCGCTCAATCATAGCTGAACAGATTGAATTACAAGAGTAATTGTCACTATGTTGTTATCTCAAACTCAGCCGGCACCTAAGGTGCCTGCTTCATTACTGTTCATGGGCCTGACTCAGCTTCGAAAGGGGCACTGGGTCAAAGGCTGGGCTTTCTTTGCAATTCAACTGCTCACCCTATGGTTCTTGTTTGATATCGCTTTGGCACTTAAGGGGTTAGTCACTTTAGGTGATGTCGCCCAGGTTCGACAAGGTTTTGACATCATTCCCGGCGACAACTCCATCTTCATGTTAGTTGAAGGGGTTATTGCCCTCATCTACTGCTTTTTGTTCCTCTGCGTCTACATTGTTAACGTTAAGGATGCAATGAGCTCGCTACCGAGTGATGCTTCATTTACGGGGCAACTTCGCCAGATTTATGATGAGAAATTTGCCTTCATCATGCTATCTCCTGCGTTCTTGGCCAGTATTGCCTTTATCATCTTGCCAATCGTCATTACTGTTTTGGTGTCCTTTACCAACTACTCTGCGCCACACCATATTCCACCGCGCAACTTAGTCGATTGGGTTGGGTTTAAAAACTTTATAGCTTTATTTGAGTTAAAGATTTGGTCTAGTACCTTCTTTGGCGTCGCGTCATGGACGGTTCTTTGGGCGTTCTTTGCTACGGTATGTACTTGCGGTTTCGGTTTTTTACTGGCGCTTGCACTACAAAAGAAAGACATTAAGGCGAAAAAAGCTTGGCGATTCATCTTTATCCTGCCATACGCCATCCCTGCTTTCGTTACCCTGTTGATGTTTCGCTTGTTACTCAATGGTGTAGGCCCAGTTAATGCGACTCTAAATGCATGGGGATGGGATTCCATCGCTTTCCTCTCTGATCCTTTTACCGCCAAGATAACCGTCATTGCGGTCAGTGTTTGGGTTGGCGCGCCTTACTTCATGCTACTTATCGCTGGCGCGTTAACTAACATTCCATCGGATCTGTACGAAGCGAGCGAAGTAGACGGAGCGAACAAATTCCAGCAGTTTTGGGAAATCACTCTTCCGATGGTTCTGCATCAAGTCGCGCCGTCCCTTGTGATGACGTTTGCCCATAACTTCAATAACTTTGGCGCTATTTTCTTACTAACAGAAGGTGGCCCAATTAATCCTGAGTATCGCTTTGCAGGCCATACCGACATATTGATCACTTGGATATACAAATTGACGCTCGATTTCCAGCAATACCAAATTGCATCGGTTATCTCGATCATCATTTTCTTGTTCCTTTCAGGAATCGCGATTTGGCAGTTCCGCCGCATGAAATCCTTTAAAGACGATGTAGGTATGTAACATGGATAAATTTATCGGAAAAATTGGTACAGGCATTGTTTATCTGTTTCTAGCCGCCAATGCTTTGCTAGTGTTAGGCCCTGTACTTTGGACCATACTGGCATCGTTCAAAGTGGGGACGAATCTGTTTAGCTCTTCGTTTACTGAGATCGAGTTTACGCTTGATCACTACAGAGCCTTGTTTACTGATACGCCTTATTTTGATTGGTACAAAAACACCTTTCTGCTGGCGACGGCTAACATGCTGATCTCGCTGGTCGTCGTGACCATTTCCGCGTTCGTTTTCTCGCGCTATCGCTTTAAAGGTAAGCGCAACATCATGATGAGCATCTTGGTGTTGCAGATGTTCCCGGCTTTTCTTTCTATGACGGCAATTTACATTTTGCTTTCAAAAATGAATCTCATCGATACCTACGCAGGATTGCTGTTCGTCTACGTGACGGGTTCGCTGCCCTTCATGGTCTGGCTGGTCAAAGGCTACTTTGATGCAATTCCTACATCCTTGGATGAAGCCGCCAAAATAGACGGCGCAGGGCATATGACGATCTTTCTCGAGATCATCTTACCCCTCGCGAAGCCTATCTTAGTGTTTGTTGCTCTGGTGTCATTCACTGGCCCGTGGATGGACTTCATATTGCCAACACTGATTTTACGAAGTGAAGAAAAGATGACGCTGGCCATCGGTATTTTTGGCTGGATCTCATCCAACTCCGCCGAAAATTTCACTCTGTTTGCCGCTGGCTCCTTGTTAGTCGCCGTGCCAATTACACTGCTGTTTGTTGTGACACAAAAACACATCACCACGGGCTTGGTGAGTGGTGCAGTAAAAGAATAATAACGTCAGGAAAATTACATGATCACAAGAAGTTCCCTTTCTCACTCGGCAAAGAGTGCGGACAGTTACGCCTATAACAACGACACTTTGCACATCCGCTTGCGCAGTGCGAAAGGCGAGATCGAAAAAGTAGCACTGTGGATTGGTGACCCATACCATTGGGCTGAAGGCGGCCTAGATGGAGGCAATTTGGGTGGCAGTGACGCACATGGCTGGGTCGGTGGCAATGAAGTAGAGATGCAGTGTGAGGGTCAATCTGAATACCACGATCACTGGTTTGCCGAGTTTACCCCACCGAAAAAGCGTACTCGATATGGCTTTATCCTTTATGGCAAGGACGGTGAGAAATTATTGTTTGGTGAAAAGCGGATTGTTGATATATCCCAACCCGCTCAAGCAGAGACCGAGTTGAGTAACCTTAGTAATTTCTACTGCTTCCCATTTATCAATCCTAGGGATGTATTGAAAACCCCAAGTTGGGTTAGCGACACCATTTGGTATCAGATCTTCCCAGAACGGTTTGCCAATGGTCGACCAGAGATTTCACCAGCCAATGTCCTCCCTTGGGGAAGCCAGCCCACCAGCAGCAGTTTTATGGGTGGCGACCTCTGGGGTGTAATTGATAAGCTCGATTACCTACAAGAGCTGGGCGTCAATGGCCTATATCTGTGCCCTATTTTTACCGCTAATGCCAACCACAAGTACGATACAGTTGACTACTACAACGTAGACCCACATTTTGGCGGCAATGAAGCGTTTAAAGCGCTAGTTAAACAAGCACACGATCGAGGCATGAAAGTGATGCTTGACGCCGTTTTTAACCATATTGGCCATCAATCTCCTATCTGGCTTGATGTGGTTGAGAAGGGCGAGCAGTCCCAGTATGCCGATTGGTTTTGGGTCAACCGCTTCCCTGTTTACCCAGATTCACCGCGTGACGAGTGGGATTTCTGGAATCTCAACTATGAAACCTTTGCCAATGTGGCTGAAATGCCCAAGCTCAACACGGAAAATGAAGAGTGTCGTGCATATCTGCTTGATGTCGCGAGACATTGGGTTGAAGAATTTGACATCGACGGCTGGCGCTTAGATGTTGCCAATGAAGTAGACCACTCTTTCTGGCGTGATTTCCGCCGAGTGGTTAAGCAAGCCAAGCCCGATTGCTACATCTTGGGCGAAATTTGGCACGAAGGCATGCCATGGCTGCGCGGCGATCAGTACGACTCCTTAATGAACTACCCGCTTACACAAGCCATCACTGACTATTTCGCACTGGCCAGTCTAGACAAGAACAGCTTCAAATTCGCGGTGACGTCTTCTTACATGGCTTATCCACGTAACGTCAATGAAGCCATGTTTAACCTGCTTGATAGCCACGATACCACACGCATAATCTCCCTGTGTGGCGGTGACAAGCGCAAGGCCAAGCTAGCCTACCTGTTTATGTTTACACAAGTCGGCTCCCCTTGTGTCTACTACGGAGGCGAAGTGGGTTTAGATGGAAGCCGCAATATGGGCAGCGAAGACAATCGCAAATGTATGATTTGGGATGAGTCGGAGCAAGATCACGAGTTCAAATCGTTCATTCAAGAACTCATCGAACTTCGTAAACAAAACCCAGAGTTCAACCAACCCTTTATCGAATGGCTAGACGTTGAAGATCAAGATTGTATTGCTTACCAACGCGGAAGTTGGCAGTTCATTCTCAACAACAGCGATCAACAGAAACAAGTAACCTGTAACGGCCAGCAGCACCTGATTGAAGGGTTTGGGTTCATTATGGAAAAAGTGGCGGGTTAATGGCCTGTACCATCAACATGGGAATCTCTATCGATTCCCATTTAATTCACGCCTGCACCACCGAACCTTCTGGGCAAGAGTTGTTGCGCTCTCACGAATGCACACCAAGCAGCCCAGAGGCTCTGCTCGACACGCTCAAGCTAATGGTTGAGAAAAGCCTGTTTCGCTTTGGGGCACTAGGCGCATTAACGTTGAGTTTCTCAGAGTACTTAGGAGCGGCAAATTCCTCAGCCATCCAACGAATAGCCCACGAACTAAGCATCACCTTTAACGCAACGTGTCATACGGTCAATCATGCTCAAGCAGCCTCTTTTGATCTAATGGCAAGTCAAACTCGGACACTGAGCATTAGCCTAGGTGACGGGTGTGGGTTGGCAATGTTTGAGCGCGGGGTGATGGTACCTGCCAATAACATGCAGAATTGGGCGCATTCTGAGTTGCCTGACTTTGACTGGATTGTTGATGGCCTGACGCCCGTTTGTCGTTGTGGTGGCGAACAATGTATCGAGCAATATCTCTCAGTATCTGGAATTGAGCGACAATATCACCAGATCGTACTTAAAGATAAACCGATAGCCCTAATCTTTGCTGGGGTAGATCGAGGGCTGGTTGAAGACACTCGGGTATATCGCACTTTCATTGACCAGTTAGCTCGCAGTTTGTCGGCTCCACTTTCAAGCCTGAAGCCGCAAACGTTGCTCTTTTCTGGAGAAGTGGTTCGCTATACGTGTATAAAGAACGATCTCGTCATGGCTCTTAGCCGTTATATCGAACTGCCTTTAATTCCCAAAAACCTCATCCAACAGCGTGATGCATTTACCTTTGCTCTCGGTGCGGCGCTCATCTCAGAAAAAAATCACAACAATCGTTTTCGTTCTGCATGATCACGATGATAATCTAAGTAGGTAAAAACATTGAATAGTTTCAGAGGACAACCTGTGTCAGAGCTAGTGACTAAATTGATGGACTTCGGTTTTTCTAAAACCGATGCGCTTGTGTATATAAATTTACTTAAGAATGGACGCTCGAGTGGATACAAGATCGCAAAAGATATTGCGTTATCTCGCTCATCAGTTTACTCATCAATAGACAACCTCTATGCCAACGGTTACATCTTCCTTTCAGACGGCGATACCAAAGAGTACGAGGCCAAATCACCGGACTTAATTTTCAGTCAGATCGAAAAGAAGACGGTAGAAAACATCAATATTCTCAAAACAGAGCTGTCGAAGATGATGCTGCAAGAGGAAAAGCAGTTTGTCTATAACGTGACCGGCTATGAAAACGTGCTGCAAAAAGCCAAAGAGGTAATCAACCAAGCAAACTTAGAGATCTACCTCAACACGGACTTCAAACTCAGCCTGTTTGAGCAAGAATTACGTGATGCTGTAGAGCGTGGAGTCCGTGTCATTGTCTTTTCATTTAACAAAATGGCCAGCCCTCACGAGAAGATTGAAATGTATTCTCGCTCTCATGATGAAGAAGTGGAATACCCTTCTCACCGCTTTATGTGTGTGGCAGACATGAAGCTCGCCTTAATGTTCTCACATCGTGATGAAACGCTCGGCCTTTATGCTAATAATCGCTTGATGGTGAAGATGATCGCCGAACACATCCATAGTGACATCTATTTGACCGAGTATGAAAAACTAGAGCCGGAAAAACGCATCCGAGTAAACACCATTCATGAACAGCATAACGCAATGGTGATGGACGACCTCGCTAAGCACTAAAAACCACTCACTCTATAGGGCGATTCTATCGCCCTTTTTAATGGATTGGTTATTCCACCACCACTGCCCCTCTGATTTACTGGATAACGTTGCCTTGCTAGCGTGGCAATGGTCTAATACCCAAGTGATTTTTAACCACTTGGTAAATAGATAATGCAACAAGAGCATCAACCTACGTTTTTCTTTTTTGACTATGAAACGTGGGGAACCAGCCCTGCTAAAGACCGTCCGTGTCAATTTGCAGGAGTGCGCACCGATATGGACTTCAATATTATCGGCGACCCGCTTGTTATCTATTGCCAACCGCCTTCAGACTACCTACCCGCCCCCGAAGCAGCATTGATCACAGGCATCACACCTCAAACGGCGCAAGCCCAAGGGCTAAGTGAACCTGAATTTATTGCCAAGATTCACGAGCAACTCGCAATGCCGAACACCATCAATTTAGGTTACAACAGCATTCGATTTGATGACGAAGTGACGCGTTACACCTGTTACCGAAACTTTATCGACCCGTATGCGTGGAGCTGGCAAAACGGGAACTCACGTTGGGATTTATTGGATGTCATGCGTGCTTGCTACGCACTGCGACCTGAAGGCGTGGAGTGGCCAGAAAACGACGAAGGCTTTATAAGCTTTAAACTTGAGCATTTATCCAAAGCCAATGGAATTGAACACGAAAATGCCCATGACGCGATGGCAGACGTGATTGCCACCATTGAGATGGCAAAGAAAATCAAGGCAGCTCAGCCTAAGCTGTTTGATTACTTCCTGAGCATGCGCCACAAACGCAAACTCAACGATCTCGTCGATATTGTGAATATGACGCCATTGATGCACGTGTCAGGTATGCTAGGAAAAGAGTGTAACTACACAAGCTGGATGGTACCTCTTGCTTGGCATCCCACCAATCAGAATGCCGTGATTATGGTTGATCTGGCGAAAGACCCTCAGCCACTGCTCGATCTTGATGTCGAGCAGCTTAATCAGCGTCTGTACACTAAGCATTCAGAGCTTGCTGAAGATGAGTTGCCTGTCCCAGTTAAACTTGTTCATCTCAATAAGTGTCCAATTTTGGCACCGGCGAAAACGCTCACGGCTGAGAATGCAGAAACCATCGGAATTGATCGTGACCAATGCTTAAAGAACTTAGCACTACTGCGTCAACATCCAGAAGTGCGGGAAAAGCTTATCGGTCTTTACAGCATTGAACGTGAGTATGCGAAAGATAACGATGTTGACGCCATGCTTTACGATGGCTTTTTCTCTCCTGCCGATAAAGCGTCGATGGATATTATCCGTGAAACGGACCCAAATAATTTGGCAGCATTAGACATCAGTTTTAATGACGACCGCATCGCACCTCTTCTATTCCGCTACCGTGCGCGCAATTTCCCGTGGAGCTTAGATGAAAGTGAGCAACAACGCTGGGCAAATCATTGCCGAGAGTACTTCGAAAGTCGTATTGAAGAGTACATGCTTAATTTGGAAAACTTAGTTCACGAACATGAAAGTGATGAAAAAAAGCTAGCTATTTTAAAATCTGTTTATCAATACGTTCAAAAGCTAGTATCTTAGAGTTCAGAACGCCTGCACCCTATCAGCAGCCTCGCTAACCTATAACATAATCATCAGTGACGAGGCGCTGAAATCCGACCAAATGGATCACGATATCCGTTGGTATTTTACGTTGCGCTTTTGCAACGGGCTTATTTATTTCGGACGATAACCACTTATGGCAAAAACATTGCTGAAGTACGTTGTGTCTATGGGGCTTATCTTTTTATGTCTCATGGCGGGCATCAACATCCAGCACCTTCTCGATATTTCCATCCCTGGCAGCATCATTGGCATGCTCATTTTGTTTGGCTTGATGGCAGGCGGACTTGTACCCGTTGAATGGGTCAAGCCGAGTGCCAGCCTATTTATTCGCTATATGGTTTTACTGTTTGTTCCAATCAGCGTCGGACTGATGGAGCATTTTGACATGCTGATTGCTAACGCATTACCTATTCTCGCCAGTGCCGTGGGAGGGACCTTGATCGTTTTAGTACTACTCGGCTTAATGCTGGACAGACTTCTTAAAGGGGGGCAAAAGTAATGTGGCTTCCTATTACCATCGTTGTCTTCTTAATTGCGCGCTGGCTATGTCAAAAAGTCAAAAGCCCTTTCATGAACCCGCTGCTAATTAGCCTAGCGGTGCTGATTCCGTTGCTGACTTATTACAAGATCCCGTTTGAAACGTATTATGCTGATAATCAGTGGATCAATTATCTGCTTCAGCCTGCCGTTGTCGCCCTTGCGTACCCACTTTACGAGCAGCTACCACAAATCCGGGCCAACTGGCGAATCATCATGCTCGCTTGCGGTGTCGGCAGCGTGATGTCGATGCTGACGGCCAGCGTCATTGCCGTTTACATGAAAGCAGATATCGCCTTGATTGCCAGTCTATTGGGTAAATCCGTCACGACCCCTATCGCAATGGAAGTCTCAAGCCACTTGGGCGGAGAGCCTGCAATAGCGGCAATACTCGTGCTAATCGTTGGCCTTTTTGGTGCCATCATGGCCTACCCAATTTATAACCTACTTAACATCACTCACCCTATCGCCAAAGGGCTGACCATGGGTACCGTTTCACACGCATTAGGAACCGCGACGTGCGCAGAGAAAGATGGCCAAGACGCCGCCTTTAGTTCACTAGCATTGGTGGTATGCGGAGTCATTACCTCGGTTCTTGCGCCAAGCTTCTTCGCGTTCGCGCTGTGGCTGGCCTCCTAACCCTTTCAAATCCCACATATTGTCGAGCCTTCACTCATGGCTCGACACATATCACCTAATTATACGATGTAATCGTTAACATGTGTGACCTCACTCTAATTATGCAAACCAAACATTCGTTGCACTCTATATTGTGATTTGTGTCGCAGCATTGTTTTCACCTTTGCCTAAAATGAAATACCAGTATCAAGGCACGTCTGTACTCTTTGAAGACCCTTGCCTTCGGTATCAATTAACGTTTACACAAGGATTCAACATGAGAAGCCGCATTGAAAAAGCGCTATCAGACGCTCCTAGCCAAGTAGCAGAGTATTTATCTCCAATTCTGTTGGCAGAAGACTTTGACGCGACTCTATCACCAGAGCAATTTCAAGAGTTGCTCAGCATTTCAGGATTGAAAGACGACGAGCTTCGCGTAGCACTGTTACCTTTTGCCGCTGCGTACTCTTACGCTCCTATTTCTAATTTCTTCGTAGGTGCGATTGTGCGTGGCCTTTCTGGTCGCCTTTACTTTGGTGCAAACGTTGAAATTCTTGGTGCTCAACTTGGCCAAACAGTTCATGCAGAGCAAGCCGCCATCAGTCACGCATGGATGAAAGGTGAGCAAGGTATCTCAGATATCACGATTAACTTCAGTCCTTGTGGCCATTGTCGTCAGTTCATGAATGAGCTCACTACCGCAGACAAACTGGTCGTACAATTACCTCAACGCGACGAGAAGACGCTACAAGAGTATCTACCAGAGTCATTCGGCCCATCCGACCTTGGTATTCAGTCTGGCCTCATGTCTACCGTTGACCATGGTAAGCAAACGCAAGAAACTGACGAAATGGTACAGAAAGCGGTCGGTGCACTAAACCGTAGCCATGCGCCTTACACTAAGAATCTAAGTGGCGTAAGCCTTAAGCTAAATACAGGTAAAGTTTACCTCGGTGCTTATGCAGAGAATGCCGCGTTCAACCCAAGCTTGCCTCCACTGCAAGTTGCAATGATTCAACTCTTACTCGATGGCCAATCTTTGTTTGATATTGAATCGGCAGCGCTAGCAGAGATGGCCGATGGTACCATTAGCCACCTAGCTGACACGCAAGCGACACTAGAAGCAATCAACCCAGACATTCCGGTTGCTTATCTCGCAATCTAACGATTGGTATTAAAAAAGGCGCTCAATGAGCGCCTTTTTATGGTTGCTGAACGGTGCTAAATATCGAAGAAGGGTTTAGGGTCTACTTCTAGGCTACTTGGTGCAATCGCTTTCTCAATCGTCACTTTACTTGATTTAAGATCCAAGTAAGCCACGTCAATAAAACGCTTGTATTTACGAGAGTAAAAACATTTTACTTCCGGTTTTAGCGGCTCGGCTGTATTCGACGTCCATACGATCCCTACTCGACCATCGCTAAGCTCGACCAAAGCACCAACAGGATAAACACCAATGCAGTTGATAAACTTGTAAACCAACTCTTTGTCTAAGTGGAAAGGTGTCAAGCTGAGCAGAATCTTAAACGCCTCCGCCGAGCTCATGCCTTTTTTGTAGCAGCGGTCAGCGGTTAACGCATCATAGATGTCCACAATACAGCTCATGCGTCCGTGAATCGGCAGCTCATCACCAGACAACCCTCGCGGATAGCCAGTTCCATCCAGCTTTTCATGGTGCATCAAGCATACGTCTCGGCTCACGTCGCTCAAGCCGGTTACTGTGCTGATGATCTCGCCGGCATAAACCTGATGCAACTTCATATGCTCGAACTCTTCGGGAGTCAGGCGCGCTGGTTTATGCAACACCTCGTCGTTAACTTTGATCTTGCCCACATCGTGAATAATGCCCCCAATCGCCATCTGCTTAAGGGTCTCTTTAGGTAAATCGAGATGCTTACCAAAAGAGACCAGAAGCGTGGCAACATTGACTGAGTGCTCAAGCAAGTACTCATCTTTACTACGCAGCGCAGAGACACAATGAAGAGCATCAGAGTCGATCAGTGCCGCTTCAATCAAGTCATCAGCCCAGCCATCTAGCTCATCGACATGAATCGACTTGCCTTCAAATGTCTGGTTGAGGATTTTTTGTGCCAGCCCTTTTGCTTCGCGAATGATCTTAGAAGCCTTCTTCTGCTGTGAAAAACGGCTCATTTTCTTACGCTTGATCGGAGTCGGCCCTGATGTTGGCTCGTCTGGCTCAACGGCAGCAGGCACTGGTTTAAAGACGCTTCCTTTCACTGACAGGCTTTGATCAACCCAAGCAAACTTAACACCGTTCTTTTTTAATTGAGCGACAGCGGCCTGGCTTGGCACCCGGCCCGCATTGGCCAAGTTGACACGTTGGCTATCTTCAATTGCGGTGACAAACATCCCGACAGTCAGCGTATCAATGGGAATCTTGATAGATTGTTTTGGATCGTACTGCATCTAATCTTCTTTTCATTATTATTTTGGTACTGAAACTCTACTGGCCACTTGATTGGAAAAACGACTTTAGTTTCAAAACCATGTAAGACATTGCGACTTTTGTTTATCGAGCTTTAGTAAGCACCTATATGGATAAGATTATAATCACTATTTAGGTTATTTACTCTCTTTTTGTTTTACGCTTCCTATTAAATATATCAATACATCACGAACTTTATATGCTCTAAATCTTATTTTTGCTTCTGAGGTTACATTGAGTGCTTACCGTTAATCTCAAAATCAACGCGCGCAAACGTTTGCTTTTTGCCATCCAATCCGTATGATGCAAAGCAAATTCTTTGTCCGCTTAAATTATAAGGATTATCTATGTTTGGTACGGCTACTCGTCATAGTGCAACACGCGTATTACTGCTTGGTTCAGGAGAACTTGGAAAAGAAGTTGCTATCGAATGTCAGCGCTTGGGACTAGAAGTCATCGCTTGTGACCGTTATGAAAACGCACCAGCAATGCAAGTGGCTCATCGCAGCTACGTGCTGGATATGCTTGATGGTGAAGCGCTCGAACGCATCATCAACGATGAAAAGCCAGACTTTGTCGTTCCAGAGATAGAAGCTATCGCTACAGACAAACTCGTCGAGCTTGAAAGCCAAGGCTTAAATGTCGTACCCACAGCCAACGCGACAAAACTGACCATGAACCGTGAAGGGATTCGTCGCCTAGCAGCAGAAGAGCTCGAGCTAACCACCTCGCCATACCGCTTTGCAGATAACTATCAAGACTTTGTCGCAGCCATTGAAGCAGTCGGTATTCCATGTGTTTGTAAACCGGTGATGAGCTCGTCAGGCAAAGGTCAAAGCGTCATTAAAACCAATGAAGATATCGAAAAAGCTTGGGATTACGCGCAGGAAGGTGGTCGAACAGGTGCCGGGCGCGTGATCGTTGAAGGCTTTATCGACTTTGACTATGAAATTACCCTGTTAACCGTGAGAGCGGTCGACGGCGTGCATTTCTGCGCACCGATTGGTCACCGACAAGAAGACGGCGACTACCGTGAATCTTGGCAGCCGCAAGCTATGCCTCCGGCGGCACTTGCTGCAGCGCAAGATGCAGCGGGTAAAGTGGTAAACGCCTTAGGTGGCTATGGCATTTTTGGAGTCGAGCTGTTCATCAAAGGTGATACCGTTATCTTCAACGAGGTATCCCCTCGCCCGCACGATACAGGTCTCGTCACCTTGATGTCACAAGACAGTTCTGAGTTTGCTTTGCATGTCCGTGCATTTACTGGAATGCCAATTGCCGGTATCACCCAGTATGGTCCTTCGGCTTCCGCGGTGATTCTGGGCCAAGGCAGCTCGGACAACCTTCGCTATGAAGGACTGAACCAAGCACTGGCATCTGCGCAAACGCAAGTACGCTTATTTGGTAAGCCAGATATCAATGGTCGACGCCGCCTTGGCGTTGCTATTACCCGCCGTGACAGCATCGAACAAGCGATTGACGATGCAAAAGCCAGTGCCGGCAAGGTTCAAGTGATCTACTAACTAATCCGAATAGAAAAAGAGCGTTTGGTCTCCCAAACGCTCTTTACTAAGCTTCAATCAAATACACTTCTTCGATCATTCTCGCTCCCTCTACTTTCGCCAGCTTAGGCGGCATATCGGCGTTTTCATTACGATCCAGTTGGGTTATTTTCATACCATCGAACAGTTGACGAACTTCTTGCTCAGGAACCGCAAACGGAGGCCCCGCCATAAGTGATTGGTCATAGTCGAGAGTCACCAACAAAATGCGTGCTCCTGGGTTGAGCAAGCTTTTGATTCGTTCTACGTAGTCTTGACGCATCTCTTTTGGTAATGCAACCAACGATGCTCGGTCATAAACAATATCGACAGGTTTTAGAGGAGCAGTAAAGAAGTCTCCGGTGTAAATCGAAAGCTCATCGAACTGGTACAGTTCATGTTGTCCACTCATTGGCACAACCATTGGGGTATAAAAATGCTCGGCAAAGAACGCGCGTACCGCAATCAGGCTCAACTCCACACCTTGAACCTCTTCATGCTTGGTGGCCAACCAAACAAGATCTTCCGACTTACCACATAATGGCACTAAAACCTTGTCTTGGCGCGTTGGCTTAGTGTGCGACCAATATTCAACCAAAAGTGGGTTAACGTCTTCTAAGTGGAAACCGATCTGGTTCGCTGCCCATTTGGAGTGCCAAAATTCTGGATCTTTCATTGTTGTTCTCTATCGCTGACTTTGAGCTACATAGCCTAGCGGAAACAAACATTAAAAACATCCCCAACTATTGCTTACTGAAAACTCTATTCAGATTAGGTTCAGATTGAATGGTTATACTTGCTTACAACTTGAGGATGAACTTAATTTTGAACCGACACTCAAAAGAATTGAGACGGAGTTCAAAGATTAAAACCGCGGTTGCAGGTCCCCTATTGGAATCTAAGAATCTGTCCCAAGATATTGATTAGAGATAAATAGAACTTAGTCGCTGAAACTTTTCAACACCTTTTTCTAAGTCCTATGAATCAAAGGAGAATGAATGAGCCTATTCCTTCGCACCACAGCCCTAATGCTTTTGATGCTCAGCCGAGCTCCCGCATTTGCAGCTGTTCCACCGACGTCGAACGGTGAAGAGAGTCGTCCTGCAAACCAAAACGAGGTTTGTTCCAAAGCATTCAAACACAACCTAAGCGGCCTTTACGGTATCAAACCGATTTCCTCAACCCCGCTTCAGCCATACTCAGATTTCGATGTGCTCTACAGCAAAGCGCATCAAGCTCAAGCTGAGTTAGAAACCATCTGTAAAAGCACAGCTCTGTTAACTGGCACAGATGCTTACTTTGCCGGTGTAAAATCTGCTCATCGCGCCCAAGAAAAAATTGCTTACGAACTTGATGGCCAAACTGAACGAATTACCGATCTTGCCCGCGCAACTATCGTCGCTGAAGACATCGAGAGCTTGATGTCAGCCTACGAAGTGCTTGACCGTGAAACCACAATTGTTAAAGTCAAAAACCGCTTTAAAAACCCAGCAGCATCAGGTTATAGAGATCTTAACCTACTGGTTAAACTACCTAAAACCAACCTAATTGCTGAAGTTCAGGTTCACCTTAAAGCTATTGCAGATGTGAAAAGTGGCCCCGAGCACGACCTCTACGAACAGATCCAGAAGATTGAACGTAATGCTTCTGCAGAGAGCCGAGAGTTCAATGAATTTGAAGTCGCACAAATTAAAAACATGCGCAGTCAGTCTAAAGAGCTTTACCAACAAGCATGGCAGCCTTATCTAACCACGCATTTAAGTGCGGCGTAACAACCAAAAAAGCCCTCGATGGAGGGCTTTTTTCTTG
Organism: Vibrio sinaloensis DSM 21326; assembly: GCF_000189275.1. Taxonomy (GTDB): domain Bacteria; phylum Pseudomonadota; class Gammaproteobacteria; order Enterobacterales; family Vibrionaceae; genus Vibrio; species Vibrio sinaloensis. The sequence continues at coordinate 112,760 of NZ_AEVT01000058.1, forward strand.
TCAGTAGAATTAAACCGACAATACGCGATTTACTGCGGAACCAATCTCGGCGTCGCTTGCATTCAAACTTAAAGTGAATGAAACGTATTGGTCGCCTCGCATACTCAATGAACGGTCCACTTCTGCTAAACAGTGCATCACGCCTCCGTCTAGGATAAACGAAAGCTCAATCTCTTTCTTATTAATAAACCCGCTGTTACGGAACTCAATTTCTTGATAGCAACCCGATTTCGAAGAGAAGTTACTACCGCGTAAATGACCTTTTTCTACATCCGCTTTGACCATAGCAAAACCGGCTTGCTCAATTGCAGAGATAATTTTACCTGCCACCGGTAACGGTTTTACTTCAACAAAATCGCGATCTTTAGGATCAATTGCGAAATCGATGTCTAACGTCGTTTCAACCCAAACGTGACACTGATTCTTCAGTGCATTCAAGGCTGTGATTGGCGTTTCATCATCAAGCTTCATCTCAAAAGGTACTTGCTTGTTTTCACCTGGCTGAATGGTAAAAGGCTGAACCGCTTGAATTTTACCGATAATAAAATCCTGATAACTGACGCTGTCATCACTCTCAACCTTAACCTCAGTACACAGTTTAAGATTGATCGCATCAATTTGCTGCTCTACATCACCACCTTGAATGTGGACAATGCCCTTAAGAGTCTCACCTTGAAACACTGACATGCTTTCTAATACGGTGTCCACTTTCGCAGCACCAATACCGAGAGATGCTTTTAACTTACCAAACATCGTTTTTCCTTATGATTGTCGTTGTCGACATTGATTTAACGTGCCACTAACCGAGAGTGCAAGTGGTTTATGGTTTAAAGCACTGGAAATCCTAGGCCATCCGCACTTTTTATTCTCGACTCTTGATGAAGTTCGGATTGGTGGCTTGCAAATCCAATATAAATGTATAACCATTTGTATAGTCAATCTAAAGATGAAGCCACCAGAATGAGCAGCTCGCCCTTATATCTACAAATTAAGCACTACATCAATGACAAAATTGAGTCCGGCCAATGGCCAATCGGACATCGAATTACGACTGAAATCGAACTCACTAAACAATTTAATGTGAGCCGTATGACGGTCAATAAAGCGATTCGAGATCTTGTCGCTGAAGGTAAACTGCAACGCAAACCGCGACTGGGCACCTTTGTCTGCTCAAATCAAGACAAAGCAGAGTCACCACTGTTGGATATTCGCAATATTGCGGTAGAAGTAAAGCAAAGAGGCAAAGCCTATTCCAGTAAAGTGCTAACACAAATAGCTTTGGATGCCGATGAGGCCATCGCGACTAAGCTTGGCGTTATGCTTGGCACTGCGGTCTTCTACAGCGAAATCGTTCACTACGAGGACAAGTCTCCAATTCAATATGAGTTACGCTGGGTGAATGCGTCATACGCACCAGATTATCTAGAGCAAGACTTTACGGAGATGACCCCCAACCAGTACCTCTCTGAGAACTGTCCATTGAGCGCCATTGAACACACCGTTGAGGCCATCGTTGCCGATGGCCCAGTACGTAATGCGCTTCGACTTGGCGGCAACGAACCATGCTTGCTGCTTAACCGTCGTACGTGGAGCCATGATAAGTTAGTCAGCTCTGCTCTCCTTTATCATCCGGGTACTAGGTACAAATTAAGTTCTAAAGTATTGCTCTCTTAGAGCATTTCATACTTTCTCCTTGATCACATTTTACCAACATCTCACTTGATCATTTGACTATCCTGAACCAGTATTTGTATATACATTTAATCAAATGGAATACGCAGGATGCAGCAACCGACAACTCAACTCTTTGATCTTGTCCTCACCAACGCGAGAATCGTCTCTATGATCTCGGGAGATGACGGCTACCAGGTCAGCCAAGCCACTGAAATTGGTATCAAAGATGGACGGATTGCTGCGATTGGTGAGCTTAATTCAAGCGCAGCTAACGTCTTTGATTGCCAAAATAAACTGGTCACACCCGGCTTTATTGATTGCCATACGCATGTCATCTATGCCGGAAACCGTGCCAATGAGTTTGAGATGCGTCTCAAAGGCATCCCCTATCAAGAGATCGCTCAACAAGGTGGCGGCATACTTTCTACCGTCAAGGCCACACGCCAAGCAAGCCAAGAGCAACTTGTCGAACTGGCCTTACCTCGGTTAGATGGGCTATTGCGCTCAGGCGTCACGTCACTGGAAGTGAAATCCGGTTATGGGCTTAGCCTTGCGGATGAACTTAAAATGTTGCGCGCGGCAAAAGCACTCGAAGATCATCGCAAGATTCGTATCTCCCCGACGTTACTCGCCGCCCATGCCTTGCCCCCTGAGTTTGCTGGTAGAGCAGACGACTATATTCGCCTTGTTTGCCAAGAGATCATACCTTGCGTCGCGGAAGAAAAGCTGGCGACCAGCGTTGATGTATTCTGTGAATCGATAGGTTTCAATCTGCAACAGACCGAACGTGTATTCGAAGCTGCAGTAGCGCACGGTTTACGCGTAAAAGGCCACACTGAACAACTCTCCAATTTAGGTGGGAGTGCACTCACAGCTCGCTACAACGGACTTTCTGCTGATCATATTGAGTATCTCGATACGACGGGCGTGGAAGCTTTAGCTAAATCGGGCACAGTAGCAACATTACTGCCCGGTGCATTCTACTTTCTAAAAGAAACGCAGCTTCCCCCAATTGAACTGCTAAGAAAGCATCAGGTTCCAATGGCAATTGCGACAGATTTGAACCCTGGCACATCACCCTTTGCAGACTTGACTATGATGATGAACATGGGCTGCACATTATTTGGTCTCACCCCAGAAGAAACGTTAAGAGGTGTGACCTGCCATGCAGCGAAAGCTTTGGGTTATGCAGAGAGCCGAGGACAAATTCAACCAGGCTTTGATGCGGATCTGGCCATCTGGGATGTGTCTCATCCAGCAGATTTTAGCTACCAACAAGGGGTTGACCGACTTTCAGCTCGCCTAGTAAACGGAGAGTTTGATCATGTCTGAACAACAAGAAACCGCAATGCCAAACACGCTTCAAGAGTTCCACTGGCAAGGGCGTCATGATGCAGAAGATGGTTCGCAAGGAAAACGCGTCCATCATGTCATTAAACAGATTCCTGTCTGTGAGCTAGAGCCTTATAGAAATGCTGTCAGTTTACTTGGCTTCGCCTGCGACGCAGGTGTCGCGAGAAACAAAGGACGGATTGGCGCGCGCAAGGCTCCGGATCTTATTCGTCGCGCACTGGCGAATATGGCGTGGCATAAACAAAGCGCACTCATAGACCTTGGTAATGTTGTTTGCGAGGATGATTTACTTGAGCAGTATCAATCTCAGTGTGCGGATGTCATCGCTATGGCACTTCGCTCAACTCCAGTCATTACACTCGGTGGAGGCCACGAAGTCGCATGGGCTTCGTTTCAAGGGCTAGCTCGCTATTTTGAGCACCTGAATCCGGCAACGCCACCCAAAATTGGCATAATCAACTTTGATGCTCACTTCGATTTGCGCGCCTTTGAAAGTAGCCATGCCGATGTAAAACCGAGCTCCGGCACCCCTTTCAACCAGATTTTTGAATATTGCAAAGCCCATGACTGGCCTTTTCACTATGCCTGTTTAGGCGTCAGCCGTGCGAGCAACACCGAAGCGTTGTTTAACAAAGCCAATGAGCTCAATGTTTGGTACATAGAGGACAAAGACCTTGCACACTTCAACCACGTGTACCACCTCACCCAGTTGCAGCACTTTATCGATAACTGCGATTTCATCTACCTAACTATCGATCTCGATGTGTTTCCAGCCGCGACAGCACCGGGAGTCAGTGCACCAGCTGCACGTGGGGTAAGCATTGACAGCATTGCCCCCTTTTTAGACCGAATTTTACATTACAAACAGAAACTCGTGATTGCCGATATCGCCGAGTACAACCCAACCTACGACGTAGACAGTCAAACCGCTCGTCTCGCCGCTAGATTGTGCTGGGATATCGCCAACGCATTTTCCGAAAAATAGTCAAAACCAAGTAGTGGTGTCGAGGGATCATCGATCGCTTGGCAGGACTTTTACTACTTGAATAACACCAAACACAAGGAGTCTTACCATGACGGAACGCCAAGTAGAAGATAAGCGTCTCGATACTAGCCGTACTATTCGTGCCCCACACGGCACTGAACTGAGAGCGAAATCTTGGCTAACGGAAGCACCACTTCGCATGCTAATGAACAACCTCGACCCAGATGTTGCCGAGCACCCTCACTCTTTGGTGGTTTACGGTGGCATTGGCCGTGCAGCAAGAAACTGGGAATGCTTCGATAAGATCGTAGAAGTGCTTGAGCGCCTCGAAGATGACCAAACGCTTCTGGTTCAGTCTGGTAAACCTGTTGGGGTTTTTCCTACCCATAAAAATGCCCCGCGAGTCCTGATTGCAAACTCTAACCTAGTGCCTCATTGGGCGAACTGGGAGCATTTCAACGAGCTCGATAAGCAAGGCTTGATGATGTACGGCCAGATGACAGCCGGAAGCTGGATTTACATTGGCTCTCAGGGCATCGTTCAAGGCACTTACGAGACATTCGTCTCGGTTGCCAAGAAGCATTTTGATGGTAAAGCGAACGGTCGCTGGATCCTAACTGGTGGCCTTGGTGGCATGGGTGGTGCTCAGCCGTTAGCCGCGACCATGGCGGGTTTCTCTATGATTGCAGTCGAGTGTGATGAATCCCGCATCGATTACCGTCTGCGTACTGGCTACGTCGACAAAAAAGCCACCAGCCTAGACGAAGCTCTAGCGATTATTTATGAATCAGATACGCCTGTTTCAGTAGGTTTATTGGCGAACGCAGCTGATGTATTCCCAGAACTGGTTGAACGCAACATCACCCCAGACGTCGTCACTGACCAGACATCAGCTCATGATCCTCTTAACGGCTACTTACCACTAGGTTGGTCTATGAACCATGCAGCCGAAATGCGTCAGAAAGACGAAGCCGCCGTGGTAAAAGCGGCAAAAGAATCAATGGCCGTTCAAGTCAAAGCGATGTTAGCCCTACAAGAACGCGGCGCAGCGACGCTCGATTACGGCAATAACATTCGTCAAATGGCACTTGAAGAAGGCGTTGAGAACGCGTTCGATTTCCCAGGTTTCGTACCCGCTTACATTCGACCATTATTCTGTGAAGGGATTGGCCCATTCCGCTGGGCGGCGCTTTCTGGTGACCCAGAGGATATCTACAAAACAGACCAAAAGGTCAAAGAGTTAATTCCAGATAATCCTCATCTACATAATTGGCTTGATATGGCTCGTGAGCGAATCCAATTCCAAGGCTTGCCGGCACGTATCTGTTGGGTTGGTTTAAAAGACCGCGAGAGACTGGGTCAAGCATTCAATGAAATGGTGAAAAACGGCGAGCTTAAAGCACCTGTGGTAATCGGTCGTGACCATTTGGATTCAGGCTCTGTTGCAAGTCCTAACCGCGAAACTGAAGGCATGATGGATGGCTCTGATGCAGTATCCGATTGGCCGCTACTTAACGCACTCCTCAATACTGCGGGCGGCGCAACTTGGGTATCACTGCACCACGGCGGTGGCGTTGGTATGGGCTTCTCCCAGCATTCAGGTATGGTGATTTGCTGTGACGGTAGTGACGACGCGTCAGCACGCATTGCCCGTGTCTTACACAACGATCCTGCGACAGGCGTAATGCGTCACGCTGATGCGGGCTACGACATCGCGAAAAACTGTGCCGCTGAGCAAGGTCTTGACTTGCCAATGCTCAACGAAGAACTGAAAAAGCTAAAATAGAGCCGCTGAATAAAGGAATGATAACGATGTTAAATTTACAGCTAAAGCCAGGACATATTAGCTTAAAAGAGCTACGCCAAGTCAGCCGCTCACCTGTCATTTTATCTCTTGATCCTAAGGCGATACCTGCGATTGAGGAAAGCACTCAAGTGGTCGAGCAAGTGATCGCTGAAGACCGCACGGTCTATGGGATCAACACCGGATTTGGCTTACTAGCCAATACACGTATTGCCCCAGAAGATCTCGAAACGCTGCAAAAGAGTATTGTACTTTCGCACGCTGCGGGCATTGGCGAGCTAATGTCTGATGAGACCGTACGCATGATGATGGTACTCAAAATTAATAGCTTGTCGCGCGGCTACTCGGGTATTCGCCTGAAAGTGATCCAAGCCCTGATCGACTTGGTTAACTCTCAGGTTTATCCATGCGTCCCACAAAAAGGCTCGGTTGGTGCGTCAGGGGATCTAGCACCACTCGCCCACATGAGCACAGTGTTACTTGGTGAAGGTGAAGCTCGTCACAACGGTAAAATCATCTCTGGCCTTGAGGCACTGAAAATTGCTGGGCTAGAACCAATCACACTGGCACCAAAAGAAGGCTTAGCCCTGCTTAATGGTACTCAAGCCTCAACGGCATTTGCGCTTGAAGGTTTGTTTGCCGCCGAAGATTTATTCGCTTCAGCAACCGTGTGTGGTGCGATGTCTGTCGAAGCCGCACTCGGTAGCCGTCGTCCATTTGATCCACGTATTCACCGTGTACGTGGTCACCGTGGACAAATGGATGCCGCTCTTGCCTATCGCCATATGCTCGACGTCAATAGTGAAATTGGTGAGTCACACACGGGATGTGAGAAAGTTCAAGACCCTTACTCCTTGCGCTGCCAGCCTCAAGTCATGGGAGCCTGTTTGCAGCAAATTCGTAACGCTGCCGACATTCTAGAGATTGAAGCTAACTCGGTTTCCGATAACCCACTGGTTTTTGCCGAAGATGGTGACATCATTTCTGGTGGCAACTTCCATGCTGAGCCTGTTGCAATGGCAGCAGACAACCTCGCCCTAGCGATAGCGGAAGTTGGCAGTTTATCAGAACGCCGCATGGCGCTTCTCATCGACAGTGCATTAAGTAAATTGCCACCATTCCTCGTGGATAATGGCGGAGTTAACTCAGGTTTCATGATTGCTCAAGTAACGTCAGCAGCCTTAGCCAGTGAGAACAAAACCCTAGCTCACCCTGCTTCAGTGGACAGCCTACCAACTTCGGCTAACCAAGAAGATCACGTTTCTATGGCGACGTTCGCTGGTCGTAGGTTACGTGATATGGCGGAAAATACACGTGGCATTCTTGCCGTAGAGTACTTATCCGCGGCGCAAGGTATCGACTTCCGAGCACCACTGAAATCGTCTCCACGCGTTGAAGAAGCCAAGCACATTCTGCGTGATAAAGTCAGCTTCTACGATAAGGATCGCTACTTTGCTCCTGATATCGAGCAAGCGAATGCGCTGCTTAAATTAGCCGTTCATAACCACTTGATGCCGGAATCTATTCTGCCAAGTGTTTAAGCGAAGAACGAAAACTAAAAAGCCCCTCTATTGAGGGGCTTTTTATTCGAGTTCGAAAACCAATCGACCACTTCATCAAATCCAACGCCTAACTCGCTGTTTATAGTCAAGGTACTGGGCGCCAAACAATTGCTCTAGTGCTCGTTCTTCAGGTGTAATCTGGAAACGGTTCATGTAAATCACGAACAAGAAGGAACATGCGATCGCGAGCAAGTTTTGTTGCCAGTATGCATAACCAAACAACAGCAGGAACAAGCCAAGGTACATGGGGTTGCGACTGTAAGCAAAAATACCACTATCTACGACGCTAGATGCCTGCTCGACTTTGACAGGATTAACCGTTGTCTTGGCCTTACGGAACTCATAAACACCAGCAATTCCGACAATCCCCGCCACCACAAAACAGAGGCCAAACACCAAGGATGATAAGGGAAGATCTAAGCTAAACCCATGAAAACTATGTGCAACTTTATTGATGACCACCACTAAAATCACAAATATCGCGACGGGCGGGATCTTACGTTCAAGCTTATCCATAGTGGCTGTTTTGTTCCTTTAAGGTTAGAAAAAGCCCAACGTACTTTGTTGGGCTTTTCAGGTTAAATAAGCTGTAGCAAGGCTTGCACAGGGTGTTTTACTTTGACACCTTCAAAACGCTTGACTTGACTACGACATGAATAGCCCGTGATCAAGCAACGTTCTTTGGGCAGCTGCTCTAAGTTCGGTTTCCAGCTCAGTCCATAAATATCTTTCGACATTTCTAGCTTATCAACTTCATGACCAAACGTTCCTGCCATGCCACAGCAACCGACCGGCACAGTATTAAGCGTAGCGCCAAAGTGTTTAAAGATCGCGCCCCACTCCTTCTCAGCATTCGGCATCTTAGTTTTTTCAGTACAGTGAGCCAGCAAATACCAGGGTTCCGTTTGATCTGCAGGAGCAGTGTCAAACTGTTCCAAACGAGGTTCTAACCACTCGTGAGCGGTCAATACTTGGAAATCGCCACGCTTGCTGCCTAACACTTCGGCATATTCATCTCGATAACACAGCACCAAAGCCGGATCCACACCCACCAAAGGAATGTTGAGATCGGCCACTTGTTGAAGAAACGCCGCTGTACTCGCTGCGCTGTCCGCAAAACGCTTTAAGAAACCTTTAACATGCAGCGCCTTGCCATTAGGCTTGAAGGGCAACAGCACTGGGGTTTTACCGAGTTTGATGACCAGATTCGCAAAATCTTCCACCACTTCAGCATCGTAGTAGCTAGTAAAAGGGTCCTGAACGATCACTACATGGTCTGCCTTGTCCTCGCTAGATAATGCGGCAAGCTGCTGCAGGTCAAACGATTTCAATGTATTGAGACGCTGGGTCAAAGTCGGTACCGACATTAATGGCGCATCAACATAGCCAACCGTCGATGCCGTCAGGTCTTGAATCCACTTTTGCTTCAAAGCGCCGTTAACTACCTTAGGTGCTTTCGCCATCACAGGCAGCATGGTCTCAATGTTTGCAACCAAATAGTCTTTGGCAGGACGCTGATAACGAGAGTAGTAAATGTTTAGGAATCGAGAGCGGAAACTAGGGACGTCCACTTTGATCGGACATTGACTAGCACACGCTTTACACGCTAAACAGCCATTCATTGCTTCGTGAACTTCATGAGAAAAATCATACTCATGACGTTTATTGAAGCTATTGCGCACTCGATCGAGCATTGATTTTACAGAGGGTGTACCACTCAGGGTCTGCTGCTCAAGATCAAGAATATCAATGCCTTGGTCTGTCAGTTGGCGAAGCCATTCACGAACCAACCCTGCACGACCTTTAGGTGAGTGACGTCGATCGGCCGTCACTTTCATCGAAGGACACATAGGTGATGACGTATCGTAGTTAAAGCACAAGCCGTTACCATTACACTCCATCGCTTGTTTAAAGCTGTCGCGTACCTTAACGTCTATCTGACGATCATAATAGCCACGTTTAGTATCGGTTACCTTAACCAGTTTCGCATTGCTGTTTAACGGGGTACATATTTTGCCCGGGTTCATTTTATTGTGCGGGTCAAAAGCGGCTTTCACTCGTCTTAGCTCATTAAACAAGACGTCGCCAAAAAACTCTGGGCCGTATTCCGAACGAAAGCCCTTACCATGTTCTCCCCACATCAAGCCACCATACTTAGCCACCAGCTTGACGACTTCATCAGAAATTTGGTGCATCAGCGCTTCTTGTTGCGGGTCACACAAATCTAGGGCAGGCCTTACGTGCAAGACACCAGCATCAACGTGGCCAAACATACCGTAATTTAACTGCTTTTCATCCAGCAGTTGTCTAAACTCAACGATAAAATCGGCCAAGTTTTCTGGTGGCACACACGTATCTTCAGCAAACGCGACAGGTTTTGCTCGTCCCTTCGCTGCACCAAGCAGACCCACGGCTTTCTTACGCATGTTATAGATGCGCCCAATGCTCGCCACATCATCACAAATTTGATAGCCAATGATCCCGGCTTCGCCCTGTTCGAGCATCTCATCGAGGCGTATGGCGAGATCAGAGACTTGCTTACTAACCTCTTCGACATCTTGACCGGCAAACTCAACCATGTTGATGCCTTGCATGTCTTTACCTGGGACGTCGGTCAACAAGTCGCTTACGGTATGCCAAACAATGTCTTGCTTAGCTAGGTTAAGGACTCTCGAGTCTACCGTCTCAACAGAGAGCGCTTTAGCTTCGACCATAAATGGCGCGTTACGCAGTGCAGAATCAAAGCTGTCGTACTTAACATTAACTAGGGTGCGCGCTTTTGGTATCGGTGTGAGGTTTAACTTAGCTTCAGTGATAAACGCAAGAGAACCCTCTGCGCCACATAAGACACGAGTCAGGTCAAATTGATCGGTCTCTTCGTCTAATGCGTTTTTAAGATCGTAGCCAGTTAAGAATCGGTTGAGCGGCGGAAACTTAGCGTTAATTTCATCGCGCTTTTCGCGGCAGACGCTTTCTGTCACACGTAACGCTTCATGCGCGAACTCGCCTTCACTTGGTGTGCCATTGGAGAGGTCGGACTCTAACACAGAGCCGTCAGCGAAGACCGCTTGTAAAGAGAGAACGTGATCAGAGGTTTTACCATATTTTAAAGAGCCCTGACCTGACGCATCGGTATTGATCATGCCCCCTAACGTTGCGCGGTTACTGGTCGATAGATCTGGGGAGAAGAAGTAACCGTAAGGGCGCACTGCATCATTGAGTTGATCTTTAACCACACCCGTTTGCACTCGAACCCAACCTTCTTGCTCATTGATCTCCAACACCTTGTTCATGTGTCGTGATAGGTCCACGACAATCCCCGTGGTTAAAGACTGTCCGTTGGTTCCAGTACCACCTCCGCGTGGCGAAAACGTAATGCGCTCATAGTCAGAATGGTTGCTAAGCTTACCGATAAGCGTGACATCTTTGGTCGACTTAGGGTGTACTACAGCTTGCGGTAATTGCTGGTAAACACTGTTGTCTGTGGCAACGGCAAGACGACTAGAGTATTGGCTTTCAATGTCGCCGCTGAATCCAGATTGACGTAACGTATCGAGAAATTTGAGGACGATGGGATCGACATCAGATTGGGAATTTAATCTTGGTAACATTTGCTTCCTGCCCCTACTACGCTGATCCAATCAGCATTGGGTTCTATATATTAAGTTATAATATTTGAATCAGGTCACTTTACAACATTTAAAAGGGTGATCAAAACAGAAATGCAGTGTCAAATTGGAAGTTATCGCATTTCTTTTCCACACTTAAAAATCATGGACTTGATTTGAAGTGTCTTTATGAGCGAATCATCAATGAAAAAAAATAAAATCATCACAACTGAAGATATCTTGTTGAAACTGTGCCAATCGGTATCTGGCGTCTTGACTTCAGCAACAAGCTCACAGGTTTCCTACTCTGCCATGGTGCAGAAGATCACTAAAACCAGCTTAAAACCGGACTTTGGTTGTTTCGTCCTATTTGATGGCGGCTTTTCCGGCCTGGTTGTTATCAACTTTACCGCCAAAGCAGCGCTTGAAGTTTACACCAACTATATGCGCAATATGGGCATGCCTGAAGAAGAGCTTGCTGTACTGCATACATCCGATGAAGTAGCGGACGTACTTGGCGAGCTTATGAACCAGTTGGTGGGTGACTTCACTAATCAGGTTCGCAAGGACCTGCAAACGCATATCACGCAAAACCAGCCGAAAATGCTCACTCTCAACAAGCAAGTTATCTTGTCAGTTGATACTAATCTCGATCGCCCGCAAGCTCGTCGCGTAACCTTCTCGACCGAGAAAGGCAATATTTTCTATTTAGAACTCGCGATGGATAAAACTGAGTTTATTCAGTTGGAAGAGTTTGAAACAGTCGAAGACGAAAGCCCAGACGCCATTCTAGAGAAAGCCCGTGAACAAATGGCGCCAAAAAAAGAATCCGGTGGCGAAACGAAAGCCAGTGCCGATGATTTACTCGACGAGCTTGGTATCTAACCTGCTCCAATAAGCCGTTCTTATACTAACGCCACACGCTTGTAGTGTGGCGTTGTTGTTTATTCCATCAACGTCTATCTGCCCGTTATGCCGCTCATTGAATAAGTCGATTTCCGTTTTGGCGCGGAACACGTTAAAATGGTCGACTTTGCAAAAATAGGTACATATTAGTTGTCGATGAATAAACAAAAAGCCCTGAAAAAAATCGCCAAATGTTTAGAGCTTGGTAACTCCGCAAACGTAAACGAAGCGGCCAATGCGATAAAAATGGCGCACAGTCTGATGCTCAAGTATGGTCTCGACAAAGACGATATTGAGTTTATCAAGATGGGCAAGACTCAATCGACTCACCTATTGCCAGCCAATATCGGCTCCCAGTTGCTGCGCATTATTCGCGGTATCAACACCAAGTTCGGTGTCGAAGCCGTTCTGCTCAACCACAAAGGTTTAAAAAGAGCCGAGTTCATCGGTGAAGCTGATCGCGCGATTTTTGCCGCCTTTGCTTTCGACATCATCTATCGAGAGATGAACGAGCAAACAGGTCGTTTCCGCAACAGTTTTGCAGGCTCAGGCACACCTTCTGGCGAAGTCACTCGCCGCGTCAACTCTTTCCTTTCAGGATGGGTTGAAGGCGCACTAGAAAAACTCCCTATCATCAGCCCTGACGAAGAGTCGGCGAAAAAGATTGATGATTACATTGATAAAGAATTTCAAAACATCGACCGAGAAACCTTCAAACAGCAGCTCCGCGAAGCGATGAAAAACCTTACCGCAGACTATGAAGTCGGCCTTAAGAAAGGACGCACCGTATCCGTCAACCGCCCGATAGATGGTGCCCAAGCCCCGAAAATGCTTCGCTGACCGATCCGTTCAGCTCCCGTTAAGGTTATGTCAATTAACCTGTCTTCTATTGACATACAGGAGTCTATAGGGTTTATTCCCTCGCAAATAAAAGATTCAGCTCATCAATGGGCTGAGCATACGGAGATGTTATTGTGAAAAAAATTACACTAGCCCTTGCTGTCGCGATCGCCCTATCTGGTTGTCAAGCGACTCAACGCCAAAACGCTACAACTGGCGAATCCGAAACCAACTCAACCACAACTGGTGCAATCATCGGTGCACTTGCAGGTGCCGCTGTTGGCGTTGCAACAGGTGACGATGCGAAAGACCGCCGTAAGCGTGCACTTATCGGTGCGACAGGTGGTGCGGTAGTCGGTGGTGGCGTCGGTTACTACTTCGACAAGCAAGAAGAAGCATTGCGTCAAGAGCTGCTGAACTCAGGTGTTCAAGTGGAACGTGTCGGTGAAAATCAACTACTGCTTCGCCTTGAAAACGGTATTGGCTTCGCCACCGCATCTCACACCTTAGACTCTGGTATTCGCAACACTCTCAATGGCGTTGCACGCATTCTGGTTGAATATCCAGATACCAGCCTAGTGATCGACGGTTTTACCGATAGCACAGGTAGTGATACCACAAACCAACTCCTTTCAGAGCGCCGTGCAGAGTCAGTACGCTCTTACTTGGTTTCTCAAGGCGTAGCAGCAGGTCGCGCTATTGCACGAGGTAACGGCGAACGCCACCCACTGTGTACCAACAGCACAGCAGAAGGCCGCGCATGTAACCGCCGTGTAGAGATTCAAATTCTGCCACTAAAATAGTCAGGTATGAACTTATCTCATTGATTAAATGGCTTCTTCGGAAGCCATTTTTTATTTAGCGACTAAATGATTTAAACTATACAACTGAACACAAATCCGTTGTAAGGGACTTCCTTTGAAATTTGTCGCGTTGCTATTGCTGCTACTCTCTCCATTTAGCTTGGCCAATACCATTGAAGTGTTGACCGAACGAGCGCAAAACCAAGATGTCGACGCGCAAATCACCTTAGCACAATCGTACCTGACAGGAACCGATGTTACTCCATCACTTCAAGAGGCGATTTATTGGTTTGAGTTAGCCGCCGATTCCGGCAGCCAAATTGCCGCAGGAGAGCTTGCTCAGCTTTACTTAGATGATAGCAATGGCCAACGAGACACGGAAAAAGCCGTCTACTGGCTTACCAAGCTTGCGGTGGATGACAATCCGCAGGCGCAGCTCACTTTGGGACAAGTCTATGAGAGCCTAAGCAGTAAGCTCGATAATCTCGATATGGCTGAAGTCTGGTATCGCGTCGCTTCAGAGCAGCTGAGTGAAGCCGAAGACGCTTATGGGCGAGTTCTGGAAAAGAAGTTCAATGCGCAGCGCGCTAAGCAAGTCTCTTCAATTGACCAACTTGAAGTCGCATTTGACGACAGTTCAATTGAACTCAGTCCGATTGCCAAGTCCAAAAGTAGTCAACAGCAAGCGGGTAATGATTTCATCTACCTTTCTATTGCGCTTTCTGTCGCTCTGGCCGCTTTGATCGCTTGGCACCTCAAGACAACTCGTAAGCTGACCATACAAACTCACCGCACGAGCGATGACAATAAAAGCGAGCGCAAAAAGCTAAACGCTCAGATTAAGCAGCAAGAAGCCACCATCAAGCAGCAAAAGCGTCAATTAGAGACGCTGTATCGCCAGTTTAAAAAGCAGCAGAACCAACGCTCTGAAACACTTAAAGCGAAAGCCGCGCCCCAAGACCAAAAATTGGCTCTGGCGTGCGCGCTATTTGGTTATAAACCAGGGTCTATCCCCGACAACAAACAAATCAAGGTTCGCTATAAACAGTTGTGCAAAATCTATCACCCAGATCTAAAAGGCAACGAAGAAGACATGAAACGTTTGAACGCGGCTTTAAAAGTCATCCTTGCCAATGTTAACAACTAGTTACAATTTAGCGATGTCGTTGTAGGTAAATCGCGACAAAGCCGGAATTACTGGGCTACGCAATCGATCCCTCTCCCATTACAAATAACAAATGATTAACCTCTTTGTGTTCTTCGTGTCATAATACGCCGCGAAAATGACACCTAAAAATAAAGGTGGGGAGAACACTATGTTTACTATCGAAGGTATTTGCGACTGGTGTAAAAAACCAGGCCTATTGACATCGCATGAGTATATTGACGGTCTATGTCATCACGCTTGTAAAGAGTGTAACGATCTAGCGAAACTGGATGTACGTCAATTCAATATTGCTGAACTTGCACAGCGTGAAAAACAGCAAGCAATGCGCTAAAGCATTAACGCTTCTCCAAGGATGAGTGGGCCACCGTTAGGGTGGCCTTTTGCTTTTCTAAAGGAAGACAATGTATGACATATTATTCTGCATCGGGTTGATTCTCAGGAGCTGCATTCTGGAACGCTGGAAGAGCTCTCAGCGCCGCAGTGACTTCTTGAATGATTGGATACGACGAAAGATCGACATTAAAGCGCTCAGCATTGTATACCTGAGGCACCAGACACACATCGACTAAACTCACCTCATCACCAACGCAGTAACGGCCACGGCAGCCCTGTAGCTTGGTTTCCAAGCTGGCAAAACCTTGCTCTATCCAGTGTTTATACCACCGAGCTTTATGCTCTGCCTGCAAGTCAAACTGCCCTGATAAATACTGGAGTACGCGCAAGTTATTCAGCGGGTGAATGTCGATTGCAATGTCTTGCGCTAGCGATCTAATCAGGTAACGTTGCATGCCCATTTCTGGCACGAGTCGAGCGCCCGGATATTGCTCATCCAAATAATCAATGATCGTTAACGATTGATTCAATTGCATTTCACCATCAACCAATACAGGCACCAACTCACTCGGGTTCAGAGACTTGAAACTGGCTTGATGCTGCTCTCCACCCTCATTAACCAAATGCACCGAACGTTGTTGATAGTTTAACTGTTTAAGGTTCAGTGCAATACGGACTCGATAAGCCGCAGAAGAACGCCAGTATCCGTACAAAGTCATCTCAGACATCAGTACTTCACCACCTGCTGTTCAATGGCGCCGAAGATTGACTGACCTTCGCTATCCAGCATCTCCATCTTAATTGTGTCGCCAAAGCGCATAAAACTGGTTGACGGTTGTCCATCACGAATTGTCTCAATCATTCTTACTTCAGCAATACAGGAGTACCCCACTCCACCTTCCGTAATCGCGGTACCAAACTCTGTCCCTTGTTTATTCGACACCGTACCTGAGCCAATAATCGCCCCAGCAGAGAGAGGGCGCGTTTTTGCTGCATGCGCGACCAGTTGAGGGAACTCAAAAGTCATATCGGTACCTGCATTTGGGCAACCAAACGCTTGGCTATTATAGGTCGACAACAAAGGCAGGTTTACCTTGCCACCATCCCATGCGTCACCCAATTCATCAGGCGTTACCGCGACAGGCGAAAACGCTGAAGAGGGTTTCGACTGGAAGAATCCAAAACCCTTAGCGAGTTCATTCGGAATCAATCCACGTAAAGAGACGTCGTTGACCAGCATGATCAAACGGATCGAATCCGCGGCTTCAGAGTCTGACACGCCCATAGGAACGTCGCCAGTCACCACCGCAACTTCTCCCTCAAAATCGATGCCGAACTCTTCACTTATTACTGGGATATCATCTTTAGGGCCAAGAAACGCGTCAGAACCGCCTTGATACATAAGAGGATCCGTCCAAAAACTTGGTGGCATTTCTGCACCACGCGCTTTACGTACTAACTCGACGTGATTAACGTAAGCACTGCCATCTGCCCATTGATAAGCACGCGGCAATGGTGATTCACACTGATCTTGGTCGAATGGCAGCTCTTGCACCAACTCTCCCGCATTTAAGGCGGTGTACACTTCTTGCAACTGAGGTTCATAACGAGACCAATCGTCGAGCGCTTCTTGCAACGTAGCGGCTATCTCTGGCACCGCGACGCACTTGGTTAATGTTTTATTGACCACAACCAACAGCCCATCACGGCGACCATTCTTCAACGTGGCTAACTTCATAATCAATCCTTAATTTCTATACTTTCCAACTGTATACGTATTCTTTATTTTCTACCGCGGTTGCTTCTTCAGCAAAGTTGAGGGCATGGCGAGTATCAATCATGACTGCCACTTCATCGGTAAACTTCTTCTTATATTCTTGGCCCGCTTTAAACGCTTTCGGGTGCGGTCCGTGAGTAAATCCAGCCGGGTGAAAAGTCACCATTCCTGCTTCTATATTGTCACGGCTGAAAAAGTCGCCTGCGTGGTAGAACAGCACTTCATCGTAATCGTCGTTGTTATGATAAAACGGCACTTTCAACGCGCCAGGGTCACTCTCTATCGGCCTTGGGACGAAGGTACAGATAACAAACCCAGCACCGACAAAAGTGGTATGCGCAGACGGGGGAAGATGATAACGATGGGACATCAGCGGCCTGATATCGCGCCAATTCACTTTGACGACCGCTAAGTCACCGTGCCAACCAATAGCGTCAAGTGGATTGAACGGATACGTTACCGTACTCACTTGTTCATGGCGCTTGATATGAACTTGCGTCGATGCTTCCGAATACTGCGCTTTAAACTTGTCGTTGATCGATGGAACTTGTAACACCGCAGGGTCAAAAACCGCGTGATTACCTACCATACCCTTATCTGGTAAGGTATACGCAGCATCGGTATTTTCCACCATTAAGATGAACATTGGCTCGCTAGGCTCTAGACGCCAATTGGTAGAGCGAGGGATGACGACATAATCCCCCTCGCTGACTTCTAAGTGACCATAATCGCTAAAGAAATCTGCTTTACCTTGGTGGATAAACAACAACTCGTCTCCATCCGCATTACGGACTAGAAACTCCATTTTCTCATCCATACGCCAGATTCGGATTTTGCAATCAGCGTTATGCAGAAGATGAGGAACGGCCCAAGGAGAGGTTTGCGCCGCTTTCTCTACCAAATTGAAATTAAACGCTCTTGGGCGCAGCTCTCCATCCCACTCCGTCCACCCCGTGGGTGCGTGTTGATGATGAAAATGCGCCGCCGGACCAAAGAAACCACTTCGGCCAGCTTCACGTTCATAAATTGCCTCTTCTGGGAAATCGGCATGTGCTTGTTTAGAGCACACCCCCTCCCGATGAGGGAATGTGATCCATTTATGCATCGTCTAATACTCCACGGCGAATTTGATCTTCTTCAATCGACTCGAATAGGGCTTTAAAGTTACCTTCACCGAAACCTTCATTGCCTTTGCGCTGGATGATTTCAAAGAACACTGGGCCAATCACTGTCTGAGTAAAAATCTGCAATAAGATGCCATCCTTCATTGGTGCACCATCGATTAGGATTTGCAGATCACGCAGTTTGCTCACATCTTCGCTATGCCCTTCGACGCGTTGGTCTACTTTTTCATAGTAAGTATCAGGAGTCGGCATGAAGTCCATGCCGCGATCGCGAAGTGTTTGCACGGTTTGATAGATGTCGTCTGTAGTTAACGCAATGTGCTGGATGCCTTCTCCGTTGTATTCACGGATAAACTCTTCAATTTGCGATTTGTCGTCCGAGGACTCATTAATTGGAATGCGAATTTTTCCACACGGAGCCGTCATCGCACGACTGACTAGGCCAGTGAGCTTACCTTCAATATCGAAGTAGCGGATCTCGCGGAAGTTACCGATACGCTCGTAGAAGCCCGACCAAACATCCATATTGCCTTGCTTAACGTTGTGAGTAAGGTGATCGATCTCATACATACCCACGTCCATTTTGGCTAAACGCTCATCGGCATCCGGGTAAAACACAAAGTCAACGTCATAGATGCTTTGTTTGCCGTAGCGGTCAACAAAGTACAGCAGGCTCTCACCAATGCCGTAAATGGCTGGAATACTTAGCTCCATGGGACCTATTTCTGTTTTGTATTCTTGTGCCCCATTGTCTAACGCATGCGCTAGTGCTGAAGCGGCATCTTTAACACGAAAAGCCATACCGCATACGGACGGCCCGTGAACTTTGGCAAAGCCCTCCGCTTGACTGTGCGGTTGAGCATTGACAATAAAACTGATGTCTCCTTGGCGATACAGCCAAGCGTCTTTAGAACGGTGTTTAGCAATCTCAGCAAAGCCTAGAGAGTTAAACAAATCTTTAAGCGCCTGTATCCCTGCGTTATCCGCAGCGGTGTATTCAACAAACTCAAAACCATCAGTACCTAGTGGATTAAACGCTTGGTTCATTCTTGATCCCTCTTTCCATGTGTTAGCGTGTATAGCTAAAGATTTGCCCATAAGAGCGGCAAAAGGAACCTTTTGGAGCAACATAGCCAACCTCAGCATCAGCGCTAAAATGTGTAAACTTTGTTAAACCAAATTAAAATAAACACCAAATAACAAAAGGTTAGACACAAAAACAAAGGTAACATTTAATTTACATTTATTGTTCCTGTACGGCTGTGGATACACCCCTTCTTCCGTCATATCAATCTAGCACTCTCTCGGTTTCATAAATGCAAGATTAATAACAATCACTTATCTCTATTCGACGCTGTTATTGAAGGCAGTGCTGGGTTTAACAGCACGTAAACATCTGCCTCAATTGAGCGCAAAAGAGTTCGCCAAGAATTGATTTACCTCAGTTTAGCGAGAAGAAACACGGGATAAGGTATGGGTCTCTGTTCCCACACATAGGTATGACAATGACAACTATCAATCGCGATCGCTTAGTTGATCACTTTATTCAACTGGTAAAAGTTGACAGTGAATCCCGCAATGAAAAGCAAATCGGAGAGTTACTTGCAGAGCAGTTAGGTGAGCTCGGTTTTAGCGTCCACAAACTGCCCGTGCCTGAAGAGGTATCAAACGGCTTTAACCTGTATGCAAAGCTAGACGGAGCAATTGAAGACAGCATCGTTTTGAGCTGTCATATGGACACAGTAACCCCAGGCATAGGCATCGAACCTATCATCGAAGACGGGGTTATTCGCTCTAAAGGTAATACCATCTTGGGTGGTGACGATAAATCCGGCATCGCCGCCATTATGGAAGCGGTGCGTTGCATCCAAGCCGAGAACCTACAGCATAAAACCATTGAACTGGCTTTCACTGTTCATGAAGAAGGCGGACTATTTGGTTCACAACACTTCGACATGTCTTACATTCGCTCTGACAAAGCCATCGTTCTTGATACCGGCGGCCCTATCGGTACCATTGTCAACGCCGCACCAGGCCAACAAAAAATCGTTGCTGTCATCAAAGGTCGCCCAGCGCACGCTGGACTTGCTCCAGAAGAAGGGATTAGTGCAATTCAAGTTGCGGCTGACGCCATTAACCAAATGAAACTGCTACGCATTGACGAAGAAACAACCGCGAACATCGGCATTGTTCAAGGTGGTAATGCGACCAATATCGTCATGCCTGAACTAAAGATCGTTGCCGAAGCACGTTCTCTGAACGGCGATAAATTGGATGCCCAAGTGACACATATGATTGACACATTCCAATCCGTTGCAGAAAAGCATGGCGCCGAGGTAGAAATTAATTCGACACGCGCCTACAACGCGTTCGTTATTGCGGATGATCACCCACATATTACGGCGGTCAAATCAGCTTTCGAAGCAATTGGGGCAAACCCATACACCAAAGGTACAGGTGGCGGCAGTGACGCCAACAACTTCAATGCGAAAGGCCTTACGACCGTGAACATTTCGACAGGTATGGCAAAAGTCCACACCACGGAGGAGTTCATCGCCATTGACGACATGGTAAAAGTCACCGAGTTTGTTAAACACTACCTAACTCACTAATGCTAGCCTAAGCCGCAAGTTCACTTGCGGCTTATTAAGCAGAGCTGGCCTCGATAGTTTCTTGCTCGAGCATGGAAAAGAACTCTGCGTAGGAGAGCGGTTGAGAGAACAGATAACCTTGATACTGGTCGCAACCGACCTCGCGTAAAACCTCTAATTGCTCTTCATACTCTACCCCTTCAGCAATCACTTTAATGCCTAAGCTGTGCCCCATTTGTACTATTGTGTTGACCAGTACCTTGTCTGAGTGACTGAGGGCACACTCATCAACAAAACACTTATCAATTTTCAGTACATCAATAGGCAGCTGTTTGAGGTATTTGAGGCAGGAATACTCCACTCCAAAGTCATCGATTGCGACAGTCACACCAATCGCTCGAAGCTGACGACAAATATCGGTTATGTGCTGAGGGTCGCTCATTAATGTCGATTCCGTAATTTCGATTTGCAACAAGTGAGAAGGTAATTGAGTTTCTCTTAAGGCCTGACACACCACTTCAAACAGGTCGGCGTGAGCAAACTGAACGGTCGATACATTAACGGCGATACACATGTCAAAACCTTGGTCATGCAATCGCTTAGCTTGATCACACGCTTTATAAATAATCCATTTTCCTAGTGGGACAATCTGAGTTGTTTTCTCCGCAACAGGGATAAACTCGGCAGGAGAAATCGGGCCTAAATGTGGATGTCTCCAACGAATCAAGGCTTCTGCGCCTAGTATGGTTGAACCACAAATGGTGACTTTAGGTTGGTATTGCAGTACAAACTGGTCATTCTTCAGCGCATCTTTGATTTCAGTTTCAATTTGGTGCTGACGAATGGTTTCTTTGAGCAGTTCGTCGTCAAACCAACAAACACTCCCAGGCCCTTCTGTGCGTGCTTTATACAAGGCAAAGTCAGCGTTTTTCGCCCAAAGCTCTCGATTTCCCTTGGCGTCTAACGCCAACGCAATACCAAGACAATAGGCAAGACGATGGGAGGTATTATCAATACTGAACATGACTTTTTGATGTTTAGTCAGCTCTTTCGCCAAGCCTTCCAATGTGGTGTCGAGCGTTTTACTTTCTACCAAAATGACGAACTCGTCGCCGCCAAACCGAAAAACCTTTCCCCGCTCTCCAACTAAGTCCTTCAGGTGACTTGCAAACGTCACCAACAAAGCATCGCCATGACGATAACCCAAACGATCATTCACGTTTTTGAAACCTTCCAACCCAACATGAATCAAGCCATAAAGAACAGCGTTGGATTTGTTAATACTGTCTGTCGCTTCACGGTACGCGTTGGCATTCGGCAATTTGGTCAAGTAGTCCGTCAAACTTTCTTGGTGGAACTTCTCTGCTTGCTGTCGGGACTTGACTGAGAAGTAGACCATGAGAGTGGAAAATAGCGTTAATGCTGTGACCTCAATCGAGACATCAATAAAGGCATCGAAATCTTTCACGTCGAGTTGATACAAGTAGCCATTGATGAGTGCAGCGGCGACGGCAATTGGCCACAAAGTTCCTGGGAACAAGACCACGTAACAGAGGGGAAGCAACACTAAGGTCGATTGAACATCGCTGAGCGCGAATGGCTCGACAAAACCGCCGACAACAAACAAAGCTACACTAGCGAAGGCAAACAGATGCTTAAATGAATGCTGTTGAGCAAACAGAGCCACCAGCATGGCGACTGGAAACAGATAAAACACGTGGTTCCACAAGTGTGGCACCATGATGAGGGTATAGGAGATCCACCCTACTGCAGATAGGTAAGCTAGATAGCCCACAACTTGCAGCCCATCCGAAAACTGGTTTACACGCATCGCTATCCTTAACTCATTATGTTTTCAATGGTTTAAAAACCACGACGATTTAGCTGCTTATCCTGCCACTAGCGCCTCTATCTCCCACACGCGTTATTCCATTTCAGACAGAGTGCATGGAGCCGTAGTCACGCCTTTTAAACCGGTTTATTGTTTGCGCGTGCACTATAAACAGTAGCCTATATTTGCTCTGTTGCCGCTCTTGGCGTTATTTTTCGTTGAGCTAATTGTGATTTATGCTGACAAGCCACAAAAGAAAAGCCCCATGTTCATAGAACACAGGGCTAAGAGGTTGTCACTTGGATTCTAACGCTTACAATCCCAGCTCTTGCGCCAATTCTTTCATCTGTTTCAGATCCATTTGATGAACTTTGATCATCTGGTTTACTTGGCTCAACCTTGAGTTCAGTTCATCTTGCTTATCACACGAATCAGACTTCGCTTCCCAAGAGGTTCCTTCAAGGTAAGCATCACACTCCACCTTTAAGGCTTCGATTTTTGGCACCAGCTCTTCTTGCTCTTTCTCTAGCGAGTCCAGTTCCATCTTAACCTTCAGCTCTTGCTGGAAAAGCTCTCTGGAGCGTTCAAACATGGTTGCTTGCATATCAGCCTGACGATTCAGTTTGGAATTCGCCGAGTTAGCTTCAACCAATTGCTGTTTCTGGGCGTTAAGCTGTTCCTCAAGGGATAAGTTAACTTTTTCGAGCTCAGCAACCTGTTGCTTCATCGCGCTTAGTAAGGCTTCGTTTTCCGCCACTTGCTCTTCCATTGCAAGCTTGAGTTTATCTTCTACTTCCGTATCGACATTGGCGACACGCGTTTCCACTTTCTGAATCAATGCTTGCTTATCATCGACCAACGCCTGGTAATTCTGCTCCATAAGGTGATAGGCCGACTCCCATTTACTCGCGGTAATCGAGGAGCCAACTAAGCCTCCGATGGCCAACCCGATTATCCCTGCAATGGCAATGTAGAGATAACTGCGGCTATCGCGCTCTTCAATAACGACAACATCATCGTTATCTTCGATGTCAGTCTGTTTGTTCACTTAGTTGCTCCTAACCGGCTATCGGATGAGTTCAGTGACCATGAGTATGGCGGTATAGGTAAAAAAGCCTGAAAGCAACATGATCACGACGTACTTTTGCAGTTTCTCGCTGGTGCGATACCGAATCAAAACAAACGCAAGCGCAATTAAAAATACCAGAGCTATCAAACGAGTCATGCCTTCTCCTTAGCCTAACCGCATCCAAATGGTTCATAGGTTAACTCTTTCATTTATACCATCAAATTGGCCTAAATGGTCAGTGTCAGGTAGTTTTCTTTGCCGCAATGACCATTATTTAAACAAAGCAAGAAAGATTCCATTTTGATTGGTTATCTCTTCATCAGTTCTACCACATGTTGCCGAATATAATTTGGTGGATGATGATAAACAAGGTATAAAGAATCGGTAAAATTAATCGAGGCTAAATAATGAAACCATACAAGTTAGACAACAAAAAACGTCGTATTCTTAAGAAACTGTATCTAGGTGAGTTTGCTATGCAGGGCTTTGAGATCAGTTGTGAAACAACGATCAAAGACTTTGACAGCTATGACGCGTTTGTCGATGAGTTTATCGACTACATCGATGGCTTAGGCTTGTGTTTCGGCGGCGGTGGCCTTGAGTTGTTTGAAGGCTTCCTGTGTGCTCAAAAACGTTACATTGATGCGACAGAAGAACAGAAAGCGCAAGTTGTTGCATGGTTAGAAGCACGCACAGACATCACGTCTGTTGAGACCAGCGAACTGCTTGACGCAAATTACTTCTAAGTCTCGAATGAATATTTGAGTGAAAATAGCGCCCTTCTGGCGCTATTTTTTTATTCTCTATCTCACCTCTAAGCCAAGATTGTACTGAGCAAGGCAGCGCGTCACGTAACTGATTTTTAAAAACGCCGCGATGACAATGGTACTGATATGCGCAGCAATTTGCATCGGCAAACTGAACTGATCAGCATAAGGATAAGAAACCAAAATACTGACCACCATTGCGATTAAGGTGAAAACCAGCGCTACGTTAGATGCTTTTAGCAGCACTTGGAACTTTCTCGTTGTTTGTTGAGCAAACATATTGACCTCACTAGAGTATTGTTTTGTATTTATACCCCTAGTCATTGCACACTCCTTGCCAACTTTTCACCCATTAAAAATCAAAAACTTAACAACAAGCAAAAGAAAAACAAGTCAAAGTGACCCACCAATATAATTGGTCATTTTGACACTAACAATCCATTAAGACACAATAAAAATAAATTGTTTTGTAAGCGGAATTTACGGTTGTATTGCATGATTTTTATGATAGAGTTCACACGTCAATACATCAGAACTATTGACCATCTTTTACTCATTTAATTGGGTAATTGTTCCAATGAAGACTGCAGGAGAGTGGTTGTTATCTAAATGTTAACATTTAGACAAGATAACCCGCCGAAGAATTAACTATTTCAGGTGCTACTTAGGTAGCGGGGACTGTTGTTGGAGGAACCTCTGGAGAGAACCGTTAAATCGGTCGCCGAAGGAGCAAGCTTAGCTTTATCTACAAACGCTAAGTGAAACTCTCAGGCAAAAGGACAGAGGAGTGAAAAGTACTACCTGCTATGGGCTTCCTGTCTGTTGGCTTCATGAGATCATCGATCTCTACTTTTCTCTCTTCTCCTTAGTAATGCTTTATCAATTAAGGGGAAATCATGGATAACCTACAATCTTTACTTAAAACTATCGACAGCTTTGTCTGGGGTCCACCACTGCTTATTTTGCTGGTGGGAACTGGTGTCTACTTCACTTTTAGTCTTGGCTTAATCCAATTTCGACACCTTCCCACTGCGCTGAAAATGGTGTTTAGTAAAGAGGATTCTAGTAAACAAGGGGATGTCTCAAGCTTTGCGGCTCTGTGTACGGCGTTATCTGCAACCATTGGTACGGGTAATATCGTGGGTGTTGCGACGGCGATTAAATTAGGCGGACCTGGAGCACTGTTTTGGATGTGGCTAGCCGCTCTATTTGGTATGGCAACCAAATACGCTGAGTGTCTATTGGCGGTTAAATATCGCAAAGTCGATGATAACGGCCAGATGGTTGGCGGCCCAATGTATTACCTGCAATACGGCGTCGGCTCTAAGACCTTAGCCGTGTTGTTTGCGGTATTTGCCTTGGGTGTGGCTTGTTTTGGTATTGGTACCTTCCCGCAAGTCAACGCTATCTTGGACGCCTCTCAGATTTCATTTGGTATTTCGCGTGAAATCTCTGCCAGCATCCTTACCCTACTCGTGGCGTTCGTGACCTTAGGCGGGATTCAATCTATCGCTAAAGTCGCCGGGAAAGTCGTTCCTACCATGGCGCTGTTTTATGTATTGGCGTGTTTGAGCGTAATCATTATGAACGCGGATCAACTGATCAATGCCGTAGAACTCGTGCTTGTGTCTGCTTTTACTTCTACAGCCGCAACGGGGGGTTTCTTAGGTGCGAGCATTATGCTAGCCATTCAATCGGGTATCGCGCGTGGCGTTTTCTCGAACGAATCGGGATTAGGTAGCGCACCGATGGCAGCGGCAGCAGCGAAAACCGATTCTTGTGTTAAACAAGGGCTGATTTCAATGACAGGTACTTTCTTTGATACCATCATCATTTGTACCATGACAGGCCTTGCTTTGATTCTCACTGGTGCTTGGCAAAGTGACTTTGCAGGCGCAGCGATGACAACACACGCTTTCGCGGTCGGTCTGAACGCCGAAACGTTGGGGCCAATGTTAGTCTCAATCGGCTTAATCTTTTTTGCTTTCACGACTATCTTAGGATGGAATTACTATGGTGAGCGCTGTGTGGTGTTTTTGTTCGGCACCAAAGCGGTACTTCCTTACAAGTTTATCTTTGTCGCTTTGGTCGCATCTGGTGCCTTCCTTCACTTAGATATGATCTGGATTATCGCTGATATCGTGAATGGCTTGATGGCAATTCCAAACCTAATTGGTCTAATTTTGCTTCGTCAAGTCGTTATCGAAGAAACCAAACACTACTTTGCCGCCCAGTTTTCAGCCTTGAAAACGGCTTCGAACTAGTAAACAAAAGCAGCGACCAGTTTGGTCGCTGTTTTTTTCAATACGCTAAGTTACTGCTCTTCAAAAATCAGCTTAAACCCTAAACCAACTAAGACCAGCCCGGTTGTCGCTTCCATCCAACGCATAAAACGCGCGCTTTGCAGCAAGCTTTTTGCCCTGGTTAAAGCCCCCGCTAGACCACATTGCCAAACCATAGCGATCAAGAAATGAATGCTGGCCATCAGCAAAGACTGGAGGACAACGGAACCTTCTGGATTGATAAACTGGGGTAAAAACGCGAGGTAGAATACCGCTGTTTTGGGGTTAAGAACATTAGACAGGAAGCCTTCTCTCAGCGAACGCTTTTTACTGCTGCTCACCAATTCACTGAGTGCTGACCCGCTGCCATCACCACCTGACGCCATAACGGTTTTCAAACTGCTCAAGCCCAAATAAATGAGATAAGCCGCTCCTATCAACTTAATGGCATTAAAAAGCTCCGCCGACTGGGCCAATATGGCGGAAATTCCCAATGCAGAAAAACCCGCATGGACAAACAACCCAAGACAGATGCCTAAACTCGTTGTTGCACCGTCGGTAAAGCCTCCACGCGATGAGTTTCGAATCACCAACGCCGTATCAAGACCAGGGGTGAGGGTTAAAATGGTAATGGCAACTAAAAACGCCTCAAAATTGCTAATCAAAGTCTACTCCCTCAGATCATTACAAAATGTAACCACTTTATTGCCATTGTTTGTTGCCTAATTCAACAATAACTTTCGATAAACTTATCGCCACCTGTACGATAACAATCAAGATCACAATTTATTTTACTGCTCAAAATTAAAGAATGACAAACGCTTCACCAAGCTATAGTATGCCGTTCCATAATAGTGAAACGACGATTCAGTCAGTAAGGAAATGGCCATGGATATGGTGAAGCTCAGTTATCAAATCATGGGGATCGGCAAGTGGACCGAAGTCTACGTCAGTAAAGATGTGGCTAACGCATTGGTGCGCGAATATCGCAGTTACAACTGGCCAGTTAGACTGCGTGAACCGCAACCCACCTAAACCGATGTTACGGTTACAAACAGCTACTAAATAATACACAGTTCTACTTGGTCTACTGATAGATGGTTGGTAGACTTTCGCTTTTCATAGTCACGGAAGGCGACCCATGAGCGCATTCAAAAAACTCACAGAACACTCCAAAAAAATCTCTCACTTTAACCACCTCGCGGCTATTTGTGGCTGGGATCAAGCGGCTGTTATGCCGAGTGGGGGCAACCAAGCTCGTTCAGAAGCAATGGCTGAGTTGTCGGTTCACCTACACGGCCTACACACACAACCTCAGTTGGCCGATTGGTTCGATCAAGCCGAGCAAGAATCGTTAACAGAGCAAGAGAGCGCCACGCTACGCGAACTCAAACGAAACTGGCAACAGGCCAACATACTTCCTGAGTCCTTGGTTCAAGCAAAATCTCTAGCGGGTTCAAAGTGTGAACATGCATGGCGCACGCAACGTGGCGAAAATGACTGGCAAGGGTTTGAAAAAAACTGGGCTGAAGTGGTTAAGCTCTCTCAAGAAGAAGCTCAAATCCGTGCAGACGCCACCGGCCTGTCACCATACGATGCCATGCTCGACATCTACGAGCCTGGTACTCAGTCTGACTCTTTAGATAGCTTGTTCAGTGACGTAAAAACATGGCTACCTGATTTGATCGATCAAGTGATTGATAAGCAAGCGTCAGAGACCTTCGTGCAACCTCAAGGAAGCTTTGATACTGCCAAACAGAAAGCACTTGGCCTGGATGTAATGAAGCTGCTCCAGTTTGATTTTGAGCACGGACGTCTGGATGAAAGTGTTCACCCCTTCTGTGGTGGCGTTCCATCAGATGTACGTATTACCACGCGGTATGATGAGAGCGAGTTTGTTCAATCTTTGATGGGTATTGTTCACGAGACAGGACATGCGCGTTACGAACAAGGCTTACCAAAAGCATTGGCTGGATTACCATCTGGTGAAGCACGCTCTATGGGTATTCATGAATCGCAGTCTTTGTTCTTTGAAATGCAAGTGGGTCGCAGCAATGCCTTTATCGCTCATTTATCGCGTTTAGCGGGCAATCACTTCTCTGATCACGATACCGGTTTGTTCTCGCAAGATAACTTCCAAAATCTATACACCCGTGTAAAGAAAGACTTTATTCGTGTCGATGCTGATGAGCTTACCTACCCTGCACACGTGATTTTGCGATATGAAATCGAACGCGATCTCATTAACGGCAAAATCAAACATACCGATGTGCCAGAGCTGTGGGATCAGAAGATGCAGCAATATCTCGGACTATCGACTCAAGGCAATTTTAAAAATGGCTGTATGCAGGACATCCACTGGACGGACGGCGCATTTGGCTACTTCCCTAGTTACACACTAGGAGCAATGTACGCCGCTCAATTTATGGCCTCGATGAAGCAAACCGTTGATGTTGATGGCGCAATCCAAAGTGGAGATTTAACGCCTATCTTTACTTGGCTATCTGACAACATCTGGAGTAAAGGTAGCATTTTGACCACAGATCAACTGGTCACTCAAGCAACAGGTGAAACGCTCAACGCGGAGCACTTCCAAGCGCATTTGAGAAGTCGTTACCTCTAATCTCTTGCTCCTCCCACCAGAAAAAAGAGCAGCGATTTGCTGCTCTTTTCTTATGTGGATCGTTTTATTCGGCACTGAATGTGATGTGGCCATAGTAACTACTTGCCTCTAAGGCGCTGTTGTCGGTATCCGTCATAAGCGCCACGACATCAATAAATTGATAACTGTCTAGATTCGCTTGTTCGCTGCCCTTATCACCGAACAACTCAACCATGTCTTGAAAAACGTTCCTCTTCTCTGGGTACCAAACGCCAACTTCGGCGCTTGCATCTCGAATTGCCAACATTTTCACTTTAGCGCCGGCGTAAGCGTTGTCCCAATGCTCACCCGCGGCATGATCGCTTGACCAAACGTAATTAAGCGAGGAAACATTCCACATGAACATACCTTCATTCCTAACCAGATAGATTCGAGCGGCATAATCATCTCCAGCCTTGGTGTTTTCCGCTAAATTCTCTAACTTCTTGTCAATTTTCCAGCGCCAATTAATGTAAGGTGTTTTTTCTAGATCAATCTTTTGGCTAAACATCAGGCCTGACGCGCTCCCAATGCTTTGAGCGTGCAGTATATTCTTCGCAGATAAGACGGTGTATTGGGTTTCACCGGAAAAAACTTTGGATTGCCATTGGTGAAATTCGTCATCGTTAAACTTGGGCAGTTCAACAAGCTCAGACGAAGCCAAGGAAGCAAAACTCACCATTCCCAATAAGTACAAACTGATGTTCACTGTTTACCTCCTCCGGCTTTATCTCAATGCTAGATGGCGACCGCTTCTATCTTATTACCGTCTAGGTCTCGAACAAACGCAGCATAATAGGTTTCACCATATTCCGGGCGCGGACCGGGCTTGCCTTCACAAGTGGCCCCCATTTCAAGCGCCGTATTATAAAACGCATCAACTGAGCCTCTTGAAGGCGCATTAAAAGCCACATGGGCCCCATTGCTTGCCGTCGCTTTTCCTTCGCATGGCGCTCCAACCCAAAACTCAAACTGTTCGCCATAGGCAGCCGCAACACCTTCAATGTAGTGAGAACGCTGGATGGATAAACTTGCTAGAACGGAATCGTAAAAGTTCACTGCACGTTCCACATTGGTCGTGCCGAGAGAAATATGATTAAGAATCATAGTAAAGCCTTTAAAAGTTGAAGAAAGAGTACCGAGATATACTTACATTATTTAAATAATAACTGAGCGTGAGTAACACCGACGCCATGTTTGCCCGAAATGAGACCAAGTGTGAATATTCACTACTTTAGGCTGGCCTGAATGATCAATAGCTCGATCTCTTGATCTGACGTATTAACCAAACCATGCGTACCATACCGCTGGTTTACAATCATATCTCCAGATACTACTTTGCGCTCTTCTCCTTCTATCATCATCATGCCTTCACCGCTCAAAATAATGTACATTTCCTCATCGTCACCATGGGTGTGCTGCCCCATAGAGCTTCCTGGCGGCATCACAACGCGAATTGCAAAGTCCCAAGCACCATCAAAGTCTTTTCTTCTAAATGCTCGATATATGTCAATTGCCCCCTCTCCATCATGACTATTTTGATCAACTTCTTTGTCACACGTATAAAAATTACGAATCATAGCTCCCTGCTCCTTCGTGAAATTTCAGTTTTGGCATAAATTAGCGTGTCATCAAGCATCCCAGAAGGTAGCCGCCTCGCGCTAGCTAGTCGCCCCTCGAGTAAGTAACCACAGCGTTGAGCGACAGACTGACTTTTTTCATTTGAAGCTGCCATTTTTATTTCAACTCGTTTGGCCTGCTTTTCAATAAATGCATATTGCTCGACCAACTCAATCGCCTCACTGATGTAGCCTAACCCTGTTTTTGAGGTTTGTAGCCAGTAACCAATTTCAAAGTACGGAACGCAAGGATCCCGGACAATAAAACCAATCGCTCCAATAAAAACACGCGATTTTTTCTCTACGATGTTGAACCAGAACTCACCACAAAACTGGTTGTAGTTTTCAACCGCTAGCTCGATATTGTCAATAAGATCCGATTTAGTTAAAGATTCCGTAACCCAAGGCAAAAACTGAGAAAACTCAGAGCGGCTTTCATCAATAACTTGATACATTTGGTCAGCCAACAGCAACGACGGAGGTGATAACAACAACCTTCTGCTTTCCATACTCCCTTCAATCCCTTTAGATCTTCACCCTATATTCTTGAATAACTAGCGAATCACTAGCCATACCAAGTGATGGTTATACGGCACATAAATGATTTAAAGGCGCCCATGCTAGCTCATCTGAAGCGCCTAACTTTCTGCTCCAAATCCAACCATTCAATTCAAATTCTTTAATCAGAAGCTCCCCAATCACCAAGTTATGTTCTTTAGCGAAGTAATCTTCCGTCACGGTCACTTGCTGATTTTCAATGGCTAGGATTTGCTTTGGGATCCACCCTTGTTTGTTCTCGCCGCGACAATAAATCCAGTCCGCCCAATCTCCCTGTGGGTTGGACTCTTCAACCAGATCTAGAACCTCCCCTTTGGTGACTCGAATTGGGTCATCCGGTGCATCTTGATAGTCCTTTACAACTTTAAACTTGATAGCCAATCTCTTATCCCTGTTTGTTGCTGGCAATTGGCGATTATCTTAACGCAATTCTGTGGCGTAATGTTGCACCTTGCCTCTCGTTTCTAGCTCGACCCTCAGGTGCAATTGGTCGCAACCGTTATGTCATAGCAATAAAAACGGACACTCAACATTTTTACCAAATGTTGAGTGTCCGTTCATATCTCACTCGAGCTAATTTTTCGTGGTGCACTAGCTAACCGACAATGCTTCGAACCACGCTTAAACCTGCTGGCGTGAGCGTCCAAATAAAGAAAGCGATATTGATAATGATGGTAACCCACAAGATCGTTTTAAATGGTTGCTTTTGAGACTTGTGACGCAGGGTGTGCTGAGCAAGCAATGCTCCCGGCCAACCGAAACACAAAGCCAAAAGATGCAATGTGTTCTCAGGTGTTCTCCACTCCCCTTTTACCGCTGCTCTTTTATCCACGGCATACATGACGAAAGTAGCAAATGACATGATGAGGTAGATGGCAATGAAAAACAGCTCTCCCCCGAAAAGAAGCGTTAATACACTTGAAAGCACTAAAAAGAGAGCACTGAATAAAACTGTAGGTGACATAAAATATTGCCTCTGTAATTTCGATATGTCGGGAAAGCCATGTTCACTGAACGACGCGCTCAGCCAAAGAAGAAGTTACGTTTTTTCTTGTAGGCTAACACCGAATTGCAATACCAATGCGGTTAACACATTGCTCCCACTCTAGTATCGCTCGCCGAATGCTCCTAAGCGCTGGCGAGCGACTTTACTGCTTTACACTCATGCTACGCGCTAACTAAATGGAGGGGCAATTACCTTTAGCGGCCATATCTACTTTTAGAACTTCCGCTTTCCCTTTACTTTCATCCACTAACTCAACGCCCGCGCCACCTACAAACACTCCCATTTTGATGTATTGATTAACGAAGTAATTACGACCTTCATCGGTATATATCGTTAAATGGTTCTCTGAGAACTCAGATTCTGTACTGACCTGATGCTCTTTGTTCCCTTCTACTTCATGGTAAAAGAACACTCCAGGGGCAGTCTCACCGATACACTCACCATCTACGTACACGAACTTTTTAAGTGCTCCACCAACAATACTGTCCTCACGGTAGATATAGAGACCAGATTTGCCTTCTGTAGGCGCTTCAAACGATTTGATTTCATTCGATACAGTTGAATCGACGGTAGGGACTGAGGCACAACCAGACAAGCCTAAAAGGAGCGCAGAACATAGAATTACTTTATTTTTCATATCATTACCTAGCTACAACAAAAAAATCGAGCCAAACATACTATAGAGAAATACGCTCATTAATATTCATAATCTAAATTTGTGATTCAAACATCATTGTGTTTACCAATAAGTAGAGAGGAATCCTAAAAATCTAATCAAAACCAGCAGTTAGGAGGCATCTGGTCGGCATAATTGCATTGTTGTGACAATGCGCATTACGTGCACTGTATCTTCTAAGATCTCGTTGATTTATTCGTGTTGAAGTTTATTAGAAGAGACTTGTTTTCTATCTTCGTCATTGCCATTTTGATAATAGATAAAAACAAAAAAGAGCAGCAATAAGCGACTCTTTTTCGCGTTAATTTGTCGCCAATTATTTAACCGCGATTGTCTGTCCAGTGCGGTTACTTTCCATTGCTAAGTCGATTAGCTTGATATTCCAAAGTGATTCTTCAGCGCTTACTGGAGGTGGAGTCTGGTGTTTAATCGACTCTGCGATCTTAACAAAGTAATGCTGGTAACCACCTCGCTCCGTTGCAATGGTCCGCTGCCCTTCGCCATCATAAAAACAACCATACTGATCGATTTCTTCATCGGCCCAGCAAGGTTGTTCTGGTCGTTGTCCTGCAATTAACCTCGCCTCCTGCGGATCTAATCCATATTTTACATAACTCCCTTTAGAGCCCTTAATGGTAAATCGCTGGTTTGGATGGGCGCTGAACAGATCAGCATGGAGCACGGCAACATGCCCGGGGTAATGCAACGTGAGATCGAAGTGGTCCACATTGTTAGAGCCCTCACGCATAATATTACATTGAGCGGTTATTGCCTCAGGTAAGCCAAACAGAGCCAGCGCCTGATCAAGCAAATGCGGCCCCAAATCAAACAAGATACCACCGCCGTCAGTGGCTTGCTCGCGCCAGCGTTGGCGTACTTGTGGGCGAAAACGGTCAAAGTGAGATTCGAAGTGTTTTAGCTCACCAAACTCCCCCTGTTCAATCATTTTTTTGACCGTCAAGAAGTCTCCATCCCAGCGTCGATTGTGGTAAACGCTCAACACTCGCTGCTTTTGCTCCGCAAGCTTAATCAGCTCTTCTCCATCTTCAACACGAGTCACAAACGGTTTTTCGATGATCACATGTTTGCCATTTTCCAATGCAAGCTTGGCAAGTTCGAAATGCACATCGTTGGGTGCCGTTATGATGACCAGCTCGGCATCGGACTGTGTAAGCATGTCGTGAGCCGATGAGTAATGTGCCGCGCTTGGCCAGTCTCGCGCTACCGCTTGCTGGTTACTCGTGCTAATCGCGCTCAGCTCAAACTCAGCTAAGGTGGTTACAAAAGGTATATGAAAGGTTTTTGCAGAAAAGCCGTAGCCGACTATGGCTGTCTTAATTGCTTTGGTCATGGTTCTATCTCTCGCTGTCAGGCTGAGTAACAATAAGTTGAATATCGTTTAGGTCTAGTTGCTGTTGGATAGCTTTAGGCGGTCGTTGATTGGTGACTAAAATGTCGATGCAATCAAAGTCACACACTTTAAACATCTGCTGTTTATCAAACTTACTGCTGTCACACAGACAAATGACTTGTTGAGCGCGATCCAGCATCGCGCGCTTCATTGCCGCTTCTTCACTGCTGGTCGTAGAAACACCCAGTTTTGAAAGTGCACAAACCCCAATGAATGCCTTACTAAAGTGATATTGCTTAAGCTGCTCTAGCGCTTCTGTACCTAACATCGCGCGGTGAAATTGATTGAATTGCCCACCAAGAAAATGCAGCTCAACTTCGGGGTTGAGAGACAAAACGCCTAAGCAGTCGACAGCATTAGTAACAACAGTGACAGGTAGAGAAATTTGATTGGCTAGCGCGGTTAATGTGGTCCCCGAATCGAGTAATAGCGCATCGTTTTCCTCGATTAGTTGAGCTGCAGTGCGAGCAATCTCAATTTTATCTTGGCTGATCTCTTTTTGAGAGTAAGCAATTGGCCCTGACATAACAGGCGCAGATATTGCCCCACCTCTTATACGCTGGACACCAGGTAACTGAGTAAGCTTGACCAAATCCCGGCGCGCAGAATCACGCGAAATATCAAATCGCTGACAAATCTCCGCTAAGGTAATTTTGCTACTTTGGGTTAACCAATCTTGCATCGCAATCAGGCGTTCATCTTGCGTCACACATCAATCCACTTAAATAAACTTAAGCAATACTAAGCGATCAACACACTGATTGCACTCATTTGTTCTATCTAGTCGACAGGTCCTTATACGCATAAGCGCAATCTCATTAACTAACATGAGCACAAGGCTATGATTTTGTTTACACTTATTAAGTTATTCCAACCTATTCAAAGGTGAATTTTGCTCACTGATAACACTCTGACTTTTGCGACGGCTAACCTATTTAACTTTGTTGAACCCCCCAGCGCCTTTTATGACTTTGAGAACATATATGATGCGCAAGGTTGGGCAGATAAATGTCGCTGGACGGCCGAGAAGATCACCAGCCTCGATGCCGATATTATTGGTCTACAGGAAGTGTTCAGTATTGAGGCAACCAGAAAGCTGTTTGATCAATTAGGCTATCGTTACTTTGTGACTGTCGATGAGCCTCACATTGAGAGTGATTACATCTATACCAAACCCATCGTCGCCCTCGCTTCTCGCTTTCCTATTACGCATTTTGAAGCGGTCACACCACCCTGTTCGCTTGTACAAGATTACAATGTGGAATGTCCGCGTTTTAGCCGTCAGCCGATTTACGCCGTGATTGATGCTGCGGATATTGGACAGGTCGCGGTCTATGTATGCCATCTTAAATCTCAGCGTGCGACAGAAAGTAATAACCCAGAGAGTGACAATGCATTACTTGGCGTATGGTTGTCGAGCCAGCAACGAGGTTGGGAAGCCGTTATGCTGCGTCACTTTATGCAGCAGAAGTATCGAGATAAACCCATGCCGACCGCGCTAATGGGAGATATGAACCAGACCATTCTCAGCGATACCACAGGGATGTTAGTGAAAGATCTCAAACAGCTGGACAATGAGTTGAAATTGGAAGACAGTTGGCTGATATTTCAAGAATCTCACCCAAGTGCAGAGCGTGCAGCCACTCATTATCACTTCGCACGCGGCAATGTGCTCGACTATGTTTTGCTGTCTCAGGAATTTCAAACGCACTCCAGCTATTCTATGGCCGATGTGAGCCACTACCGTGTGCTTGACCAACACTTAATTAACCCAAACTACAGCCAAGACAAGCAAGCGAGCGATCATGCTTTTGTGGCCGTCACCGTTCGATTCGTGCTGTGACTGCCTTTTAGACGGCAATAAAAATGCCCGAGTGAAATGCCCGAGTGATAACCCGGGCATAAAGATCAAAAGCATTGAAGCAACACTACTTACAGTAAACACGCGCCTCTTTAGGCGTATAAATCCCGAGCGTCACAACATCGAGCAGTACGTTAGTAAATGTTTTCTGGACTTCAACTTTCGCTATCTTGTCGACACCGCCACAAACACTAGAAGCATCGATTTCTTTTTCTTGCGCTAAACCATCGATAAAGAAGTGATGCGTTTGCTCTTTAGTGGCATTGCTTGCTGGGGCACTTGTTTCAGGGGACATAACAAAAGTTTGTTGCGCACAACCAGAAGCCAAAGCGGCGATAAAGGCAGCCAATACTAGTTTTTTCATGATTCTCTCCAAAATAATCATCAGGTGTACCGAGAAAGTGAATTGCCCAAATAGCTTCACTCGGATTGATGAACATTATTTCAGAGTGCGTTTGTGTTTATTGTATTGCTTTGTCAGTGACTTCGTTACAAACAGGAAATGTCATGGTGAATACCGCTCCCGTCAAAATATCGCTATGACCAACGGACGCAACGGCCCCATGCTGCTCGCAAATTCTTGACACAATAGACAAACCTAAACCGTGTCCGCTTTTCGCTTTATTTCGCGCTTTGCTGCCGACATAGAACGGCTCGAACAGTTTAGGAAAATGCGTTTCATCGACCCCTGGGCCATCGTCGTGTACCGAAATAGCAAGGGACTGCTGGTCAAAGTCGATGTTAAGCATGATTTTACTGTCCGCGAACTTAATTGCGTTGCGAACTAGGTTATCTAACGCGCGTTTAACAAGTTTTTTGTCTGCATAAAGGTATATATCTTGTGAGGCAACAGGCCTCAGCTCCAGTGTTATCGGGCTCTCTTTTTGCCAACCCTTTAATGCCTCACGCAAAAACGCCTCTACCGGTATTGCCTGGCAAGACAATTCGAGTTGTCGGTTGTCTAACTTGGCGTAATACAATAGCTCATCAACCATTTTCTCCATCTCTTCCGTGTCTTCAACGATGCTGTTTATGGTTTCGAACTGCTCTTTATCCAGTGGAGTATCTTTGAGCATCTCAGCTTGCCATTGGATACGGAAAACGGGTGTACGCAACTCATGGGCTACCGCATTAGTTAACCCTCGATTACTCTCGATGAGGCGATGGATTCGATCTGCCATCACGTTAAACGATCGATTGAGCGTGCCAATCGCTTCTCCACCCGCCGTTTCTGCTCGGGCGGAAAGATCTCCCTGAGCGAAATTCAGCGTCGCTTTCTCAAGCTTTTTGACTCGGCGAAAAATGATCAACATATGTCCCACGCTGTATAGAGCGAAACTGCCAATAAAGAATACCCATATCAAGGCATCTTCCAGCTCTATCTTGCGCCTAACCAGTGTTTCTTCATTCGGTGTGTACTGATAAAGGGTGGACGAACCTTGGATCTTGACCCACAAGTCACGTTCATCATCGTAGTAAATAACTTGGTTGGGATTAAGGCTAAAAAAGTCGCTGACAGGTTTAGGAACACTGTAACCATCAGCGTATAGATTTAAATCGTGACGAGTTGTGTTAGCAAAACTCTGCATAGCCATTTCAGCGGCTTCAATGCCTTGGCTATCGGCAATGGTTTGCAGCATCTGTTGATGCCCTAATGCCTCATAATCTTCTAGCAGAAACTCATAGTCTGTCGTTAGTTGATAAACAGCAATATCGTAGGCAAAAAGACCCACTAAAAAACATGCGCATAATGCAGTTAAAGATTCCAGATAGATTCGTCGCATAAGCGCCTATTTCCCTTATAAATCGCCATCAATACCAAGCGTCAGACGCAAACAAGTAGCCTTTTCCCCGCACAGTCTGAATTTTTTCTGCAGGTGCCGCATCATCACCGAGAAGCTTTCTTAATCGAACGATCTTGTTATCTATCGTTCGGTCAAATCCATCGTACTCAATGCCGCGCAGGGTTTGTGTTAGGACATCACGAGATAAGACTTTGTCTGCGTTGTTCGCCAATATCCACAGCAAGTCAAACTCACTGTCAGTTAACGAGACGGCTTGGCTACCTAACTCACAACGCTTATACGTATTGAGCAATTTCAGCTTACCGAAACTCAACTGATCTTGACTACGCATCGTGGTCACTTCCACGTAACGGCGTAGTAAGCTTCGAATACGCGCAAGCAGCACTCTCGGCTTGATGGGTTTGGTGACATAATCATCCGCGCCTGTCTCCAACCCAGCGACGTGGTCAAAATCATCCTCGCTGGCAGTCAGCATTAAAATCTTACCCGCGAAATGCGCGCGCGTCTGTCGACAAATTGTCAGCCCATCCATGACAGGCAACATCAGATCAAGCAACACCACGTCCGGTTGATGATCGATAATGTACTCTACGGCTTGGCTACCATCGTCTAATGTGGAAACGTTGAACCCTTGGCCTGAGAAGTATCGTGCGAGCATCTGTTGCAGTTTGAGATCATCTTCAACAATAAGCATGGTTTGTTGTGTCATAAATGGATTGCCTACTATGTTTGCTTCTGGCGTCTATTCACCCAGTAATCGGTCGAGAGTCAGACTGACAAAAAGCCAAGAAATTCCCTGCCCAACAAAGATTTGATTTATTTATTATTCATCAGTCTTATCTATTGTAATCATGTGCAATGACAAATCCATACAAGAGCACGACAGCGGCTGACCATTTCCATCGTTACACTGCCTCACATCAATCAAATGGGGAATCACAATGACTAATTACAAACACCTACTGCTTGCTGCACCGCTTATCGTATTGGCTGGCTGTAACTCGAGTTCAAGCTCGAACACCAAAAGCACCGCTCAAGCGAAACCATTAGCAAACTACAACTTCAGTGATTCTGAACTCGCGAGTTTATTGGCAGAACGTCGACCACTGCTTGACTCAATGAGCGTGAATTTTGACGGAACGACTTATAACCGAGTTCGCTACGCGGAAGAATTGGGTGAAGAGCAGCTTGTTATTCGTTTACAAGACAACAGCGATAACGATCTCGATCTGTTTATGACGGCTGAAGATGGCAGTGACTGCGCGGTATATCACGAAGGGGCGCTACTTGATGTTTTTGCGTGTGGCGACGCAACTCAATCAGAATCAGATGACACAACATTGATTCAATCCGTTACCCAGATAGGCAAAAAGCCGATTCAAGTCGAGTTCAATAACGAACTAATTGGGGAGCTATCCAGCATAGGTTCGACCATTTTGACAGCTATCGATGGTAGCGCTGGTGTCGATATTGAAACCTCATTTGCCTTTACTGGGTTCTATAAAGACGCGCTTGGGGTAACGTCTGCCAACGAACGCATTCGTTCAACTTTAGGAGTGACCACCTATCTTGAGCTGGCCGCCATTACTCAGAAATACGCCGGACAGAAAATGGTATTGAAGTTCAATAACGACATTGGGGGCAGCGCAGATGACGATATTAATATGTACACCGGCATGATTATCCACAATCAAGCAATGAAAACCGTTGTTACCCCGACAGGCTCAGTATTCTCTGGTGGTACAGATCTCTTCGCGGCTGGTGAGTCTCGCGTTCTTCAACGCAGCAAAGACGTCGACGATATCGAAACGAATCAACAGATCGGTGTTCATAGCTGGAGTAATGGCAAGCAATCGGCCAAGCAAATCCCTTACACGGACGCTAGCCATCGCAAACAAGCCACCTATTTTAAAACCATGATGGGAGACAAAGGCGTTGATTTTTACCTCTTCACGTTAGACGCGGCACCTTTTAAAGGTGAGCACTGGATCACCAAAGCAGAATCAGATAAGTTCGAGTTCATTACCTCGATTGAGTAATCTCTTTAGAAGTAGAAAACCAAAGCAACGTGACTGACCACGTTGCTTTGGAACTCTCGCTATAAACTCAGTAGCGCTACTCCAACATAAGGTATAACATCAAAACTCAAGTAAAAGGCTGATTGGGTAAAGGGATGGCAATTGAACAAGGTCGTTGGGTGTCAATCCCAGACGGGTTACTGTATTGGGATCCAAACTTTATCTCTAAAAAAGAATCTGACCAGCTGTTTACGACTCTTCATCAAGACATTAAGTGGCGATGTGATCAAATCACCCTGTTTGGCCAACGTCATTTTATTCCCCGCCTACAGTGTTGGTATGGTGATGGGCCTTACTGTTACTCCAATTTAACCATGCAGCCAGAAGCCTGGCTAAATCCACTCATTGAGCTTAAAAGCCGCTGTGAGCAAATCACGGATAGCCCGCTAAACTGCGTTCTCGCCAATCTGTACAGAGATGGTAACGACTCGAATGGTTGGCACGCCGACAACGAACCTGAGCTTGGAGAACAACCCATCATTGCCTCACTAAGCTTCGGAGAAACAAGACGTTTCCACCTCAAACACCGACAAACCAAACAGAAAATCAGCTTCGACCTCACGCCAGGGAGCTTGCTGATCATGGCGGGTGAAACGCAAAAATACTGGCTTCACACCGTACCGAAAACCAAAAAGCCTAAGCAAGCGCGAATAAACCTCACCTATCGATTCCTTCACGCGTAAACCATTGCGACATCACTATCCAGAATAACCGGCATTAATACCATAGGATGAAGCAAAAGGCGGAGACTCGCCTGCCCCATGCAGCCTACACGCAGCCTTTGATCGCGACAAAACGTTCTTGGAACTTTGGTTGTGCACCTTTAGTTTAAGTAAGCGCTAATTTAGCCTTCACAAAACTACGACTTTTTCTACGACTTTACTCATTTATATCAACCTAGTTTCCCACTCTGCCTAGCAACGACACATTTACACTTCAAATAACAACAAACAAAGAGATAACCAAGGTCAATAAAAATGAATTCAAATACACGACCTTTATTTACGCTTGTTACCGTATGTCTACTTATTTTATTTCAACCAAAAGCATGGTCGACACCATTGTCTATGTATTTGCATGGAAGCATAGACGATAAGTGTGAGATTAACTTTAACTATGGCAATGTCATCGACTTAAGCAGCGATAAGTATGAAGAACTGCCTTTCTCATTATATTGCAATCAAGCATTTGGTATTGAGATATCGTCAAGAAATGGTGGACTAAAATTAAATAACGAATCACAGCCATATTTGATGGGTTATTTACTAGAAATCAATATTGATAAAACAAAAGTCAATCAATCATTTGACAGCAAAGAACTACAGCTTACAAGTCAAGTGAACAGTTTTGGTGTTATTCCCTTTTCAACCAAAGGGAGTTTAAAAATAACACTAAATGAAAGCCTGCTTTATGCGGGAGAGTATAGTGACATTGTAGAAATAGATATCTTTCCCTCTATTCACACCGTCACCAAATAAAGGAAGACTACCTTAGGGTAGAAATTAATAGCTCTTAGCTTAGAGCTCAACATGAATGTTACAATCAGAGTTAAAGGAATTTCTTATGAAAAAACTAACGTTTTGTGCAGCTACAGTGACTGCTGTTCTGGCTACTCCAATCCACGCAGCACCGGGTGATGTTCAGCTAGTTGGTTATGTATCACCAGTCTGTGAAGTTACAGGCTTAGCAACTCAACTGCTAGACTTTGGCGCGGTGACTTCGCTGCAAAACGTATCGATTAACCTCGGTATGAAATGTAATGACGTTGACGGTGCAACCGTGAAGTTAACCAGTTCAGAAGGCGGATTGGAATCTGATGACAACGAAGATTTCGCGCTGACCTACACAGCAACGTTCACGCCTGTTGGCCTAGATCCTCTTGTACTTAACGCTCCTGGTGGTCCAGGGTTGAACGATGTCTCCGAAGAAAAATCATACGGCGGCTCGGCATTACTGGCAACTGGCATCGGCGCAACGCTTGATGTCGCAACAACGGAAACTGCCTCTTGGGCAGGCGGTTACTCTGACACACTGACAGTCAACATCACTTCTAACTAGAAGCCAAAGTAGGAAGCCACTTGTTGGCTTCCTTTATCCCCTCATGGAATGATGGAGTTAAGTATGTTTCGATGGATTTTATGCTTTTCAGTCGCTTTATTGTGCAGTAACGTCTATGCCTACCGAGTCGAGCCTATGGTTGCGGAAATGGAGCCGATCGGAAAACGCGCCCAAATGTCGATGCGGATAGATAACACTTCTAAAGATCCTCTTACTGTTGAACTGTACCCACTGGCCATGACCATGGATAAATACGGAAACGAGACCATCACCGCCGCCGACAGTGATCTGCTCGTAATCCCAGTCACTGCGATCATTAAACCCGGGCGCTCGCAAGCGGTCATGATCCGATACCTTGGCGACCCATCTATTTCTCAATCAAAATCTTACCGTATTGCGGTCAAGCAAGTAAAAGTCAATAATTCTGGTACCGACAGCGGACAAATGGGTTTATTGTTTCAGTTTAATACCTTAATTAATGTCCGTCCGAAAAATACCTCTCCTGATCTTGATATAAAAAACATCTCATCCAATGGTAAAAACTGGCTCGTAGAAGTACAAAATTCAGGAAATAGTTATGGTAGGTTATCGAATACAGAGTGGAGCATTACAGATGGCAACCATTCAAGGCATTTAAAAGGTATAGAGATAAGCCAATTGATTGCCGGAACACTTATTTTACCTAAATCAACTCGATTATTTGAGATGACCCCAATTAAAAACTTTGACCTATCTCGTTTAGAAATCGATATAACGAAAGAGGAGTAATATGAAAAATGTTGCTCTTATTTTATTGCTTATTTCCGTCAACACTCATGTTCAAGCTATTGCGTTAACACCAACAATATTAGAATTCAATATTGATGGTTCACAGTCAGCACAAATTGTTGTCACCAATAGTTCGACTGACAAATTGGCCTTGGAAGCAAATATATATAAATTGAGTTTTCTTGAAAGCGGTCTATTAAAAGATAGACAACTAGATAGTGAGAGCCTTATGGTCTTCCCATTAGCTGCGCTACTTAAACCGGGTGAAAAGCAACTCTTTCGCTTGCAATGGACTGCCAATCGTAACTTAATTCAATCAGAAAGCTATTTTGTCCGTTTTAGCCAGATAAACTTTTCTGGTCCTGAACAAACCAATAACAACCTGCAACCCAATATTAAATTTCAGCTTCATTACAATGCAGTTGTACACGTTTATACAGAAAGCCACCGCCCTAACGTCAGTATGACGGTGGCGCCAGAC
This sequence comes from Vibrio sinaloensis DSM 21326, assembly GCF_000189275.1. Lineage (GTDB taxonomy): Bacteria > Pseudomonadota > Gammaproteobacteria > Enterobacterales > Vibrionaceae > Vibrio > Vibrio sinaloensis. The sequence continues at coordinate 156,199 of NZ_AEVT01000058.1, forward strand.
GGTGCCGTTGTAGTAGAAAACACCGGCAGTCGTTTTAGCTACACTAGTTTGCTTCGCTTTCATCCGACTAGCGAAGTGGGAGAAGTGACTTGGAGCTCGCTGATTGGAGAGCACTTTATTCCCCCGAATTCAAGGCTAGAGCTGTCGACATCACATCCACTACCAAGCGGTGAATATGATGGCCGCACTCCTTAAAAAAGCTACAAGTTATGTGCTTAAGCTCAGTCTTACAATGGCCATGACTTTTACTTACGTGACCAGCCCTTGGGCTGAAGAAACCACCGTCACACTCAACCCAACAGGACGAGATATCGAACTCGTTTCGTTGTTGAAAGTCAGTGATTCTGTGCTTGGCGAAGCCATGATCACCATCACAGCAAACAACCAAGTTAGATTACCTAAGGAAAGTACCCTAGCTCTGCTGAAGGAGTTTGTCTCTTCCAGTAATTTGCAGCGTTTATCAACAAACAGTCAGAGCACCTATCTAACAGCCAAAGATTTTACAGCAGCCGGATTAGACCTCAACTTTGATATGTCGACCTTAGAGTGCATCATTTTTATCCCTTACGATGCCAGCCGAACTCGACAATTATCACTGGATCAAAATGCCGATTATGCAAATTACGTCGAACCTGAATGGATATCGGGTTATTTAAATATTAGCGTTGGAGGCTCAACTACTCAATCAATCGATACGCAGCGACAGCGCAGCGAGCAGTATTACACTAGGCTCGACTCTGGTTTTAACCTCGGCAATGTCAATCTAGAGTATGAAGGTGCCCTTGAAGGAGGTTCGAGCAATAACACTCAATATTTACGTGACGGCACAAGGTTAAATATCGACTTTGCTTCTCAGGGGACACGTTTGGTCGTTGGCGATATGTATAATAGCGGCAAGCTGCTACAAGATGCGATCGACATCCTTGGAGTCGGTCTCACTCGTGACTTCACTCTCATCCCAACCCGAAACGTAAGACCGAAAGCAACTCAAACGTTTACCTTGCAACGCACGTCTAGTGTCGATGTGGTCATCGACGGAGTGGTTGTCCAAAGGCTCACACTCGGTGCCGGCAGCTATAACCTGAATGATATTCCTCTCGCTCAAGGTAATAACGATGTTGAGCTAATAATCACCGACTCAACCGGACAGGAAGAGCGCGTCCAGTTTTCAGTCGCTACAGGCAACGATCTTCTCGACAGCGGAGAGTTCGAGTACAGCGTGATGTACGGCGTACCGAGTGAACGAAAGCAGCAAGAAATCCATTACCTTACAGAGCAAAAGGTGCTCCATGGCTATCTGGATATCGGGGTCACCCCTTGGCTAACTTTGGGTGTCAACGGCCAATCTCGAGAACAATTGTATCAATATGGTGGCAATTCGCTGATCGCTTCCTCGATTGGAATTACTGAACTATCTGCCAATAAAAGCACCCACCCTACACTTGGTGACGGCCACGCCTACCGGGTCGCCTTTGATGCCGAGTTTGATGACAATAACCCACTCAGACCACAGCTAAGTCTGATTTACGAATATCAATCCAAGCATTTTTCTGGTATCCGAGACTTTGAATTAGATGAGTCGCCACTCAACAATATCCCCCACTATGCATCGGTATTTGGCTCTTTTTATCTGTGGGATAGCCTACGCGCAGCATTGTCCGTCAATTACAGCAAAAGCATCGATGGCAGTAGCGATTATCTCTCGCTAAGTCCCAGTTTGTCCGGCCCATTTTTCGCTACGCCAGCAAGTTGGAGCGCACGTGTGAACTACCGGGATAACCGCCACAAAGAAGACGACTGGGGGACGACCCTAACGCTCAGTTGGCCATTTGGTAAAACCACTCGAGTGGTGAGCCGCTATGCGAGTCAAGTAGACCAAGCCTCCATTGACTATACCTACCAAAAGAACATTGGTAATACTGGGGGAGTTTCTGCTTTTGCTTCTATAGCGCGAGACAGAGATGTCGACTCCAGCTTAGATATGGGCATCAACTACACGGGCAATCGTTTTATTGCCATTGCTGATCATACAACGCGAGTCGAGGACTTTAACCAAGACAACCGCAGTCACACCAGCCGCCTTGAGCTCAGTAGCTCGGTTGCGTTTGCCGGGTCACAGGTGACCATTGGCCGCCCAGTGAGAGAAGCGTTTGCGATTGTGACTAAGCACGATAGCTTAGCAGACAATCGTCTGGCTGTTGATCATTCAAGTGATGGAGCTTCAGCTCGAGTCTACAGTGAGGGCAATCGCAACGCGCTTGTCCCCGACTTGGTCGCTTACAACAGTCGCTTGTTGACCTATGATGTCGATGACCTCCCACCAGGCTATGACTTAGGTGACGGCGCATTCTGGCTAAACCCCGGCTACAAACGCGGCTATGTTCTGCAAGTCGGGTCTGATGCGGTACTGACCATAATTGGCACACTCATCGACAACCGCTCTAAGCAACCCATACCTCTTGTAGCGGGATATGCCATTTATTTAGGCGAACAATCTCAAGAGCCAATCGAGTTCTTTACTAATCGCAACGGGCTTTTTGCGATTTCAGGCTTGCGCCCAGGTGAATACAAACTCGAATTAAACAACGCGCAGAAACAGTCAGTGACACTCTCTGTTGATTCTCGAAATGAAGTCTTAATTAGACTAGGAGAACTGTATGTGGATTAGATATTTACTTGCAAGTAGCACACTGTTACTTGCCTTACCAAGTTGGGCAGCGTGCAATGCCTCTGCTTTAAATTTAGATGTGGTTTCACAACAACAAAACTACGACATCCTGACCAACGGCAACTACACACTAACCAACACCTACCAGCTGAGCACTCAGTTTAGCGGTTCGGGTTGCACACTCGTGGTGATGTTAGAAACAGAGGATGGCGACCGGGCGCTAAAAAACACCAACAATCACGGCTTGAAGTTTGATTGGTACGGTAGAAATGGAGTTCAAAAGGCCAATCAATGGCATGTCACCCTAAACGACGATACCCCTTCTGTCACCTTTCAGTTGCGTTACCCGTCACTTCAATGGCTTAATTCGGGGCGTTATCAAGCCGACATAGAAGCCTCTGTGGTTACAGGGAACTTAAACAATTTAGCCAACCTAGCGCCGAGGCGACTTAGTCTTGAAGTGAACGTTCTGCCAGTGACGAAAATTCAATTCTATGGCTTAGCGCAATCTCACTACGACTTAGACATGGGCACCCTATACAGTAATAAAGTTATTCGCAGCGCTCCCAAACTGTGGGTACGAACCAATACGGGTTACACCGTAACGATAGAATCAAGCCATCAGGGCAACCTACGTCATCAATCAAACAATCCGCAGTGGGATATCCTCTACGCGCTACTTTTTGACGACAAGCAGATCGACCTAAGGCAATCACAGGCCCATATTCATCGTCACTCCCCGACTTCAGGCAGCTCAATTCCGCTCCAATTTGAGATTGGTGCAACCGAGAACAAACCGGGGGGTGAATACAGCGATACACTACAGATTTCAATAGAACCACAGCTTTCTCAATCGCCCTAGCGCGTCTTAAAAATGAGATAGAAAAAACAAGTCTCGATAGTGAGACAGCATAATGCTAGCGGCGCCCTCAACGCTGAACTAGTGTGATTACAAAAATATCAGTTTGAGGTTGGTTATGGTACAGAATACGCGTAGCAGTGGTAACAAACTGGATGTTGTTTTAGTCGGGGACAACTGTATTCAAACTCAGTTTATTCGCCGAGAAATAGAAAAGCATGGCAAGTACAAATTGACCCGTCGCGGTTTACAAGAATTTTATCTCCGCGGTGAGCAATTCTCCGAATCGGCCAATATATTACTTGTCTCGTATCGGCTGTTGAAACTGACTGCGAATAAATCATGCGACCTTTTCCGTATATTAACCACCAGCCTTATTGTCTATGACGTTCCTCATGGAGATGCGGATCTCGAGTTAACCAGTTACGCTCATTTAAAAGGCATCCTGTATCAAGACGCGCCAATCGAGCATCTGCTACGCAGCTTAGAGGCGGTGGAGCAAGGGGATCTTTGGCTACCGCGAAAGCTCATGGTCAAAATGCTCAGCGACATTCGTCCTTATGCACTGACCTATCAAGATATCAACACCACCTTAACCAAACGAGAGCAACAAACTCTTGAACGCTTGGTACAAGGTCAATCTAACTTAGAAATCGCCGAAGCCCTGTTCGTCGCCGAAAGCACGGTGAAAACTCATGTCTACAAGCTGTTTAAGAAGCTCAACGTGCGTTGTCGTAAAGAGGCGATCCACAAAGTATCCAGCCAATACTTTGAAAGACCAGAGCAATGAACCGCTCCGCGATTTTGCCTGTGTGACCACCTCACGCAGGCCAGCAGCAAAGTGACTGAAAAAAATGAGGCTTACGGATACTCATTTTCGGTTCAGTTTGCTAAGGTCTACTCATTAGAAACAAGCGTTTATACGGATATGAGTATGCGAGTAATTCTGGCCATAATCTTGGGTTGGCTGACCATCACCTCTTTCTCTTTTGCAGAAGAAAAGTATTCAGAGAGCGATATTCTTGATCGCCCGCTCGTTGAGCGCTACATCCTTGATGAGCTGAAATCACTGCGCCAAGATCAGCAAGATCTCGAAAAGCGATTGGTCATTCAAATCACCGATCGCGAACTTGATGTCGCGGATAAGTCCCTCAACTACGCCAATGTCACCGTCACGTATTTCTTTTACATCATTGCCGGTGTCGCTTCTTTGATCGCCTTCGTCGGCTGGCAATCGCTCAACGAATTTAAAAGCAATACTAAGGAAATGGCCGACAAACGCCTAGAAGGTATCGCCGCAGAGTACGAGAAAAAGTTCAGCGCCTTGGAGCGGGATTTGAAGCGTAAAACCCGCATCATCAGCGAAAACAACAAAGAGATTGAGCGAATCAATGAAATCCACAACCTCTGGCTTCGTGCGCAAAGTATGCCAACCGCTGAGCAGCGTATAGATGTCTATGATGAAATCTTGACCATTCGCCCAGGAGACCTTGAAGCGTTGACCTACAAAGCGGATGCAGCAATGGAAATCAAAGAATACAACTGGGCGCTGAGCTTGTGTAACCGAGTGCTTGAACTCGATACCACCAACGGTCCAGCCTTATATCAGCGTGCTTGTGCCTATTCCCGTTTGGGGGTTGAAGAACAAGCCATTGAAGATCTAGAACGAGCGATTGAAGCCACTCCGTCCATTAAAGAATTGATTGCGACCGAGCCAGACTTGGAAGGGCTGCATGGTAACCCTCACTTCGACAGCATATTGCCGCAGGTGCAGGATTAATCAAAAAGAGCTGGCGTTAGCCAGCTCTTTTCTTTATTAGCCACTCAATCGAGTGAATAGCGATAAAAAACCACCCCTTTAGAACTCTGTTGCGGCGCAAAACCAAGCTTGGTGAGTAAATTCGAAGACGCCGTATTACTCACCTCCACGCCGCCAATCAACACTTTCCACTCATCCCGCGTTTGCGCGTAAGAAATAAAACGTTGCAGAAGCTCAAAAGCATACCCTTTACGCCAGTGAGCTTTGCCCAGCAAGTAGCCTATGTGCACCTCTCCTGCTGGGTCTGGAGACACAAATAGAAAACCCATCAAATCATCACCGTGCTTTTGTCGTACGAGAAACAGTTCACTCTCACTGAGCATTCTGTCCAACCAACGCACAGCCTTTGCCTCTGAATCAATCGCGTGAAAATAAGGCGGTAAATTCTCTACCACATCCGCTTCAAGTAAACTTGGGATCTGCGCGATGAGCTGCGCTTTGCTCGCATCTGAAACGGAATGAACAAGTCGCTCCAACAGTAATCTTTCACTCGTGAACTGGGTCATAACGTCGCTTCTTATGGTCACTCAACTTATTACCAGTGTGCTTGTTAAAGAGGCCATGTGCAATAATTCACCGAACCTTCATCGCCCTCTCACCGAATTTTGACGAAAATGCACTCAGTTTCATTATCATTTTGACACGCCTCCGAATCGTAAGGAAACCAAGATGAAACGTACATTGCTCATAATCGCAGCCGCAAGCCTCGCTCTTGCTGGTTGTCAGGACGAACAAAGCAGCGCAGCCTTGTCATCGAGTGACACGGCGACGCCGCAAGAGACCGCGCCCCAACCCACAGGTGAACATACGGCAAACAACTCGCTTGATTGGAATGGCACTTATGTAGGTATTCTCCCTTGTGCCGATTGCTCCGGAATTGAAACGCGTATTAGCCTTAATCATGATGACAGCTACCAAATTGAACAAACCTACTTAGGTAAGCAAGATGGCTACTTTATCTCACAGGGGCAACTGAGTTGGAATGAAGCGGGAAACACCGTCATTCTGGAGCAGGAGTCGGGAGCGAATCAATATTTCGTCGGTGAGAACGTCTTGTTCAAGCTGGATATTAACGGTCAGCGAGTTGAAGGTGATCTTGCTCAGCACTATCAATTGAAAAAGCAGTAGCCAAGACGGCAAACTGTCGTTTCATTTTTCTTTTCAGCGCTCTATGATGTGAGATAACTCATGAACATCATTGCTGTAAACAAACATGAAAAAGCTCACCATCTTAGATGGCGGAATGGGGCGTGAACTAAAACGAGTCGGCGCCCCTTTCTCGCAACCCCTATGGAGCGCCCAAGCTCTGATTGAATCACCGCAGCATGTTGCGGATGTCCACCAAAGTTTTATTGATGCCGGTGCTGAAATCATCATTACCAATGCCTACGCCTGTGTTCCCTTTCACCTTGGCGAGCAACTCTATCAGTCACAGGGGCACCAACTGGCTGAAACTGCAGTCCAAATCGCTCGCACCACCGCCGAACTCGGTTCAACTCCGACTCTGGTTGCTGGCTGTATTCCTCCAGCCATGGGCAGTTATCGCCCTGATTTATTCGATGTAGAACAAGCCACACCCATTCTGCAAACGCTGATTGCAGCACAAGAGCCTTACATCGATGTTTGGATGGTTGAAACATTGGCTTCTATCGAAGAGTTTGAAGTGAACCATCGATTACTAAGCCACAGTCAAAAGCCAGCTTATTATGCCTTTACTTTAGATGATGAACCTGAAGGTAACGCTTTGCTGCGTTCAGGAGAAACCGTCACTCAAACCGCCAAACGCGTTGCGACTCTTGGCGCTTCCGGCATGCTGTTCAACTGCTCGATTCCTGAAGTTCTCGAGCAAGCCATCGTAGATGCTAAGAAAGTGTTTGATGATCGTAATATCGACATCGAACTGGGCGCTTACGCCAATAACTTCGAAGTGATTGACACCAGCCACCAGGCAAACGATGAGTTGCAAGCGATGCGCTCACTTACCACAGACGAGTATCTACAATTTGCCAAGCGTTGGTATGACGCAGGCGCGACCATCATTGGCGGCTGCTGTGGAATTGGGCCCGAGTATATTAAAACACTGGCCGAGTGGAAGGCCGCTTTAGCTGATTAGTGGAAACGGTTCAGGCAATAAAAAAAGGAGCCGTACTGGCTCCTTCTTTCATTATGAATTCTTACTGCGAATCATACGACGCAAACGAGAACGTCTTTCTGCCGCCCCCTGGTTAGAATCGCTTGGGTTGTTTTGACGTGTCTTACGGTTTTTAAATGCTGGTTTAGAGTGCATCTTCTCTAGCAAGGCATCACGGTTCTTAGGCTCATAGCCTTCTAGCTCTTTACGGTAAATACGCTGACCAATCAGCATTTCTACTTGTTGTAGCGTCAGCTCTTCATCACGGTTCACAAAAGAGACCGCGTTACCACGTTGCCCTGCGCGACCAGTACGACCAATGCGGTGCACATAATCTTCCGCTAGGAATGGCATATCGAAGTTAACCACATGCGGCAGGTTCTGAATGTCTAGACCACGCGCAGCAACATCTGTCGCAATCATGACGCGCGCTTTGCCTGATTTGAACTCGTCCAAAGCGCGGCGGCGTGCACTTTGCGCCTTATCACCATGACAAAGCACCGCTTTAATGCCATCCAATTTCAGCTCTTTTACCAGCTCATTTGCGGTTTCTTTGTAGTTCACAAACACCAGTACTTGTTGCCAGTTCTTACGACCAATCAGTTCTGAAAGCAGTTCGCGTTTTCGCTCTTGCTCTACTGGATACACAACGTGAGCGACGGTTTCAGCCGTTGCATTTTCACGCGCAACCGATACACGCTTTGGCTGGCGTAAGATCTTGGTTGCAAGCGTATTCATTTGCGCAGAGAAAGTGGCTGAAAATAGCATTGTTTGTGGTTTAGTAGCCACTCCAGACATGATGTTCTCGATGGCAGAAATAAAGCCCATGTCCAACATGCGGTCTGCTTCGTCGAACACAAGAAACTCAAGGTTTACAAGAGAGACGTTGTTTAGATCCATGTGTTCAATCAAGCGGCCTGGGGTTGCGACCAGCACATCCACACCGGCTTCCAGAGCCTTCTGCTGAGAAGACATTTTTGCACCACCGTAGATGGCGACCGTCTTGATCTCAGTGTACTTAGTGTAATCTTGAATATTGGTTGCGATCTGCGCTGCCAGTTCACGAGTTGGTGCAAGAATGACTGCACGAGCCTGATGACGTTGACGAGGCTTAGCATTGTCTAGAATGTTTTGCACAATAGGTAAGGCAAACGCGGCGGTTTTACCGGTACCGGTTTGCGCATTAGCAAGAATGTCATGCCCTTTACGTGCGAAAGGAATCGCCTTTTGCTGTACTGGGGTCAGTTTTTCATAACCACATTCAGTAAGCGCTTTCACGATCTCGGGAGAAAAGTTTTGTGATGCAAATGACATATCTTGTTCCTAAAACTAACGGCTAATTCAAAGCATAACCAAAATTACGGTCGCAGATTATAGAGCAATAATGCCTATATTGGGGAGTTATTTTAAATTTAGTCAATCTAGCGGCGAATTTGCCAACACTGTGCAAGCATATTTCGTCGGATAAAAGCCAAAAAGAGCCCGCAACCGGGCTCTTGATAAGCGTTTGATTTAAATGTTTGGCCGCGTTGTTTCTTGTGCTGAAGGCGGTAAGTGCGGCAATGTCACACTCGGCTGCTCACCAGTTAGTGACTTCAAAAACTCGGTGATTTTGCCTGACTCATCCTTGGTCAGCTTCTGGCCAAGTTGCAGATCCGCCATCATCGCCACAGCTTCTTCAAGATCCCATACAGAACCATCGTGGAAGTACGGATAGGTCAACTCAATGTTACGCAAGGTAGGCACTTTGAAAACGAACTTGTCGAACTCGTTCCCAGTGATTGCCTTACGCCCTACGTCCGGGTTGTCGGTCGCAAACGGTTTCACTAGGCCCATTTTCTGATACATCTGACCACCTGCTAACGGCCCGCTATGACAGGCGGTGCACCCCTTATCTTTGAACAGCTGATAGCCTTCGACCTGAACCTTAGTTAATGCACTATCGTCGCCCTTCAACCACAAATCAAACGGTGCGTTTGGCGTACGTAGCGTTTGTTCAAACGTCGCGATCGCATCGGTGACCTCATCGATTGTGATGGTATCGACGCCGTACGCGGATTTGAACATCGTCTGATATTGAGGGATCGAGCGAAGCGTATCCACCGCTAAGTCGTGGCTAAAGGCCATTTCCAACGGGTTTTCGATCGGTCCTGCTGCTTGCTCTTTGAGGTCTTTTGCTCGACCATTCCAGAATTGAACAAAGTTCAAGTCAGAGTTAAACACCGTGGGCGAGTTAATGGGGCCAATTGCCCATTTGTGGCCGATTGAGCTGGGTAGGTTATCCACCCCACCCTTAGCAAGGTTGTGGCATGAGTTACAAGAGATGGTGTTTGACGCCGATAAACGCGGCTCAAACCAAAGCGTTTTACCCAGATCCACTTTCTTTTGGTCTAGCCCGACAATCGGTTCTATAGCTTGGATCGGCTCGCTGGACTGACGCTCTGCATAAGCCGAAAACGATAGGGCTGAGAGAATACTCACTGCAATCAATTTTTTCATGATGGCTTCCTTTCAAGTGACAATGAATCTCACTAGGTTGGCGCAATTTCTATTTGATGCGCTCTGGAAGTCACGGTAATGGAATTGAATTTCGCGTTAAAACGCAAAAAATCGATGGTTTTTATGGCAAAAATCGATGTTAAAAGCGCTGTTTTTTTGTACACGCCGCGTCATAAAGGCTTGCTCATTCGCATTCACAAACCCGTAACATTTTAGTTAACAAACTTATCGACGCTTGATTTGATTTATATCAAAAGTGTCAATAAATGACATCGATTGACTAACGGTGATGCCCTTTTCACCAGCCTAGTCCGCAAACTAAAAAAACCAGTAAACCAATGCAAATCATTAGTTTACTGGCCTTTATAAAGGTGAAACTTAAGTTTAGGTAAAGCGAGTTATTTAGGCAACTCGTGCAACCGCATCTTTGACCAACTCACCGAGTTCATCCCATTTACCCTCGTCAATCAAGGAAGTCGGTACCATCCAAGTGCCGCCGCACGCTAACACCGAAGAAACAGACAGGTACGCATCAAGGTTAGACAGACTGACACCACCCGTAGGCATAAACTGCACTGGATACACCGCCGACATGGCTTTTAACATGGCGACGCCACCGGAAGGCTCCGCAGGGAAGAACTTCAAAGTCCGCAGTCCCATTTCCATCGCCTGCTCAACCAGGCTTGGGTTATTCACACCCGGGACAATAGGCACCGATTTATCGATACAATATTGCACCGTGCGAGGATTAAAGCCTGGGCTAACAATAAAATCGGCCCCTGCAGCTACAGCTTGGTCAACCTGCTCGTTGGTCAACACAGTACCGGCGCCGATCAACATTTCAGGAAAGGCCGCTCTCATAGCCGCCATTGCTTGCGCAGCGCACTCGGTACGAAAAGTAATCTCGGCACACGGCAGTCCATTTTCAACCAACACTCGACCAAGCGGCACGGCGTCCTCTACCTTATTGATTGCAATCACAGGAACCACTTTTAAGTCGGCGAGTTGGGTATTTAAACACGTCATAGATTGGTACTCATTCGCTACTACGTCGTTGGGATAGCAACGATTTCAATTGGATAATGAATCTGACCATACCACAGCTAAAACGCCCTATCTCACTCTTTGGTCTAACTTTACTACCTCTATCGCTGAATTCGGTTCAGTTGAACCACCAGCGACTCTCGGCGTAAATCTAGAATTTCATCAATGAGTCTCTCTTTGGCATCAATACCGAAATGCTTGGCGTAATTCTTAATCTTGTTTACTTCATCGGGCGCCAGTCGATACACATCCTGTTTAAGACGTGCTTCTACTTCACTTTTAATCAACCCTTGTTGCTGTAACAACTTGATGATGGGCTCATCTGCTGGATGTACTGCTTTAGTCATGCAACCTCAGATAAATAATCAACTCGGTTATCTCAGGTTGCACACCTTAATCAGCAATAGTGACAGTTTCATGTCAACGCCGCTTCCGCTGTCTCCGATTGGCTAAGTCGTTTAAACAATGAGACTTTTATCTTCAATCGTCGGAGATCCTGTTAGCATAGCGATCAATTTAGCGAGCTTAGCTCTCAGCTCTCTTCTATCGACAATCATGTCGATTGCACCGCGTTCCAACATAAACTCACTGCACTGAAAATCGTCAGGCAGTTTTTCTCGTACCGTTTGCTCAATCACTCGGCGCCCAGCAAAACCGGCGATGGCTTCAGGCTCAGCAACGATGATATCGCCTAACATGGCTAAACTGGCTGAAACGCCACCTAAGGTTGGGTTAGTCAAAACAGAAACATAGGGCAGCTTAGCGTCAGCAAGTTGCTTCAACGCGGCGCTGACCTTAGCCATTTGCATCAAGGCCATAAGTGACTCCTGCATTCTGGCACCACCACTGGTGGCGAAACACACCAAGGCGCAATTCGATGCTATCGCGCTATCTACAGCGCGCACAAAGCGCGCCCCCGCCACAGAGCCCATGGAACCAGCCATAAAAGAAAAATCGAATGCGCAAGCCACAATAGGCATGCCGTAGAGTTGTCCCTTTAACACGACCACGGCTTCACTTTCACCTGTCTGCTTCTTTGCTTGCGTCAAACGATCTTTGTAGCGCTTATTGTCTTTGAAATTGAGCGGATCTTGCGCCTCTAACTCTGCACCCAACTCACTCTGCCCATCTTGATCGAGAAACTGCGTTAGTCGCTCTCGCGCTCCAATGCGCAGGTGATGACTGCACTTAGGGCAAACCTGCTGATTTTGCTCTAGCGCTAATCGATATACAGTTTGCTCACAGGCTGGACATTGCACCCAAACTCCATCGGGGACTCGACGTTTAGTGCTGCCGATTAACCGGTTGCGATCCAGTAGTTTCTCTAACCAACTCATTCCACTCTCCCTCATCACCTTCTTACATTGATAATCCCAAATATGATTTCAATAAATCTCTAGCCGTGACTAAAAGAGATTAAGCACCACCTAAGCCACTGTAATTTAGTTATTGTCGGTGACGCAAATGAAGAGATAAAGTGCTACGCTTGGAATTAATAATCCAAATTATTGGGATAATCATGATTAACCAGATTGAGCAAGTATGGCTGGCGAGCTTTCACTGCGTGTTTCAAAATCGCAGCTTTAAACTCGCCGCAGAGCAAATGAACTTACCCAGCTCAAATGTCAGCCGGCACATCGCACTACTTGAAGAAAAGTTAAATACAAAGCTGTTTGAACGCACGACTCGTCGCGTCTCTCCGACTCAAGCGGGAGAGCAGCTTTATCACTCCACTCACTCTTTGCTCAATCAGCTTAATCAAGCGCTAGAAGAGATGTCTGAGCTGACCCAGACCCTATCTGGTGAGCTCAGAATCGTCATGCCTGATTCACCCATACTGGCCAATGCTTTGGTGTCGTTTTGCAACAACAACCCTGCCATATCATTGAGCTGTGAAACCAGTTTAAATGCCAAACAAGAGTGGCTCGAACAGTTTGATGTGGTTCTCAGCTTTCAACGAGGAAAACTGACAGACAGTACTTGGGTAGCTAATGAAATCGCTCGCTGGCCCAGTGTTGTAGTTGCAACACCTAAACTGCTCGCTACCACCACGCCGCCGACTTGCTTAGCTGACCTAAATCGTGTTCCCTGCATTACTAGCCTGACGGCGCTTAATGGCACACCTTGGGTCTTTCAGCACCCGGATGGTCACTTTATTAGCCAAAGAGTGCAATCTACGTTTAAAGTGAACAGCGGCTATCTCGCCAAGTCTGCGGCAATGGCCAGCATTGGCTTTGCCATTCTTCCCCGGTCAATGTGTGAACAAGAACTCGCGCAAGACGTATTGCGTGTGGTTGAGTTAGAGCACCCACCCGCAGATTTAGTGCTTTACGCCTTTCATGCCGCCAAAACGCATCTCCCGAGAAAGGTGGCACTTTTGGTCGAGCACTTAAAACATTGTGCTGAGGCCTTGAGTTAGCACAACAAACCAATAGAAGCGAAAAAGCCCCAGAGCCAAACGGAGCTGGGGCTATCGGTATTCGCGACAATCAAATCTTAAAGAATGCGACTTCCTGTTTCAGGTGATTCGATAATTGAGCGAGTTTTTGACTGGCAACCTGGTTATTTTCCATAGAATGGATCGATTCATTCGACATACTGGAGATTTGATCCATCGCCACAACCAACTCACTAACCACTTGAACTTGCTCTTGCGTAGCTACCACGATGTCACGAACTCGACTCAGTGAGTCTTGTGCTTGCTGCTCTATGTTTATCAGCAATTGACTCGCCTCTTCGGTGTTCTTTTGGCACGCTTCCACTTGCGGTTGAGTATTTTCCATCGCTGATACACTGGCCGAGGTTTGTGACTGAACTTCCTTGAGCATGGTTTCAATTTGAGTTGTCGCTTCACCCGTGCGCTTGGCAAGGTTACGAACTTCTTCCGCAACCACAGCAAAACCTCGTCCGGACTCACCCGCTCGCGCAGCTTCGATCGCCGCATTCAACGCCAATAAGTTGGTTTGCTCGGAGATCTCGCTGATCATATTGACGATGCCACCAATGTCCTTGGTTTTCGCTTCCAGCAGCTTCACTTGCTCGACGGTACCATTTACCGCCGCTGTCACTGACTGCATTTGTTCAGCCACAGCAGAAATTCGTTGGCGGCCATCTCGGGCATTTTCTGAAGTGTTGACTGAGTTCTGCTCGGATAAGTTAACGATTTGGGCTATTTCATCAATACTGGCATGCATACTTTCTAATCGTGTTGCCATCTGCTCGGTTAACGACGCTTGCTGCTGCGCCGAATCAAACACCGAACTGGAGCCTCGTGACACTTCTTCCACCTGTTCAACCAGTTGGTCCGATGCACCACGAATATTGCGGACAATATTACTTAGCTTATCGGACATCAGCGAGAGTGAGTGTAAAATACTACCGGCTTCATTACTCTGATTGTCTTGGTTCAATTCGCCTTCCGCCATGCACTGAATGGCGTCTTGTGCGACATAAGGCTCTCCGCCAAGTGACAAACGGAAGCTGCGTTCGATGATAAAGCCAACAACCAGAGAGATAAGCAAGGCAACCCCACTGAGTGCCAACATCAGCTCTTGGAAACCACTTGCTTGATCACGTGCGACAGGGGTCAGTTGTTGGTTGAGGGACTCTTGATAGTCAATAAACTCGTTGATGGCAGCGAGCCAAGCTGAGAAATTGGGACGGACTTGATCGAGCAATAACATGGTGACATCTTCACCACGTTCTTTCTTAGCGATAACCTGCTCAACCAAAGGCAAAGTGCGGGATTGGATCTGATCGATACGTGACAAGATATCGCGTTCTTGGCTAGTGAAAAGTACACCTTGCGTCATCATCTTCTGCATGTTGCTTTCAGATTCTTGGTAGAAACGTTCGAGACGGCGAATCTCTTGCTCAAAGGCATTCATTTCTGACATATCACGCGCGGCGGCCACATCTCGGATCGCAATAGCTCGATCGTGTACACTGCCTCGATAATTGATGGCGTAGCGCTGCTTGACAGAGTTGATGTCTGTCACTTCAGATAAGGTCATATCAATAAAATTGACCTTTTGAATTCCGACAACGGTCAGCACTGCCATCAGCGCAACTAAGGTTCCAAAACCTAACGCTAAACGTGTTCTGACTTTTAATTGAGCAAGGTACTGCATTGGAAGCTCCTGGTAGCAAGCGAGAGTGTAGAGGCAACGGCTTTGGTTGCCTGATTATCAATTGTTGTTTGCGATAAGACCTAGACCTGTCGAATGAAGGAAATATTGCGTTATGGCTTGTTTATTTTATCAAACCGCCTTGAAACCAAGACTTCCTCACACAATCAACAGAATATCTCCGGTATAGCCGCCAGTGGCCACGCAGTTTCATTGTGGCAAAACCACAAAGGTAGGGCTAATCGCTATGGTCAATTTCTTTGATAGGTAATTTGCGATCAAAGCCGCCTCCGTTGGACGGCTTAAAGACAAGTAGGAAACCTTATAAAACGCGCAAGCATTGCTCGGGAGGCAAGCTTAGAAGTGTATTCGCAAAATTAATTTTCTCGTCGCGCCATCTTGCCAAAGCTTGCTGGCTATCTTGAGATTGGCGATCAGCCTCGAAGTAACTCTGCGTTGGCAGTCCATTGGCTGGGGTCATGACCATAGATTGTTCATTCACTCGAATGGTGAACAGGAACTGGCCACGTTGGCCGGACTGCGCCGCTGGGTGGCTTAACGTAGTATCACAACAATAACGACGATCACGTAAAGCGCGGCAGGTATATTCAAAAGCGTCTTGAGTCCCGCGTCCGGGAAACGCGGTGTAAATGCTGATACCGTCTCGCTGCAAGGCAAGATCACCCGCAGCCAATTGGACGGCGTACTGCATCATTCTAAACCCAAGCACGACCCCACCAACACTGTTTAAACCACTGAATTGGATTGCGCCTTCAAGGTCCAGTTTAAGACGATCTTCACCTTCATAGAGGAATAAATCGGGCGAAGCCCAGTCACTTTTAGGAATAAGCAGTTGTGTGATATCAGAATGTTCCATTTTGGTCTCCGCGACAGAAAAAGTTAACTCGACCAAAATATAGTAATGAGAATTATTATCAATTAATTTTTCATCAAAAACGGACATTAGACATGGCGCTAGGCTCGCACTCATCATTAGAGAAAGGGAAATCTCAATACAGGGCACGAGCCTAGTTAGACAATCATGTTAAGCCGAGGCTTGGATAGTTGTAGTCTCTGCTAATTTCTGAGGCGAAAACTGGTGTAAATTGACCACCTTATCGCTTAACTTCTCTAACGCGACCTCATCATGACCAATGATGATCAGGCTGCATTGCTGCTCAGTGGCTAAAGAAGCCAGAAGGTGTAGAGTTTCAGCCGCAGTGATGGGGTCAAGCCTAGAGGTCGGTTCGTCAGCAATTAACAACTTAGGCTTCATGAGCAGAGCCCGCAAAATAGCGAAACGTTGCAGTTCACCACCGGAAATTTGTCGCGGTGTTCTTTGCAAAAGACTCAAATCGAGCTTGAGCTTCGCCATCAACGGAGCCACTTCCGCCATATCAAACCGATGAATAGTCTGCAAATCTTCCAACAAGCCACCTAAGCGAATATGAGACGGAAACGCACTCGGAGGATCTTGGTATAGCTTGAGCTTTTGGCCAATGCCAACAGGTTGATGGAACACAATCTCACCTGATGCCGGAGCTAATAGACCGAGCAGAGCGTCAGCCAGACTGGTTTTACCACAGCCACTTTGACCACAAATACCAACGACCTCTCCCTGATTCACTGTCAGTGACAGCCTCTCGAACAACGTTGACCGGTTTCGACGCAATGACAAACGCTCTACGCTCAGTAGTGGATTAGCTTCTAGAGCAGGTTGACGCTTAGGCCAGTATTTCGGATTCGACGCAATTAAAGCTTTAGTATAGTCAGACACAGGGTTGGCGATCACCTCCCTCGCCTCTCCCGACTCAACCACAGTACCTTGCTTCATGACAATAATATCGCCACCTAGCCCTTCTGCTAATTCGATATCGTGGGTAATGGTAATCAAGGCACCTAACTTGCCATGCTCAGCCAGCATATTACCGACAATATGACAGTGAGTTCGATCTAAGCCCTTGGTTGGTTCGTCTGCCAGCAGCAGTTCTCCACCCGCTTGAGTGGCGCATAAGTACGCGATCCGCTGCGCCATACCGCCAGAAAGCTGGAACGGATATTTAGCTTTAGCATAGCCAAGGTTCATGCTCTGCAATGCTTGCTGAGTAAGTGATTGAGCCGACGACGCTTTCTCTCCATTCACCAAGCTGTGCACTTCCTCGATTTGCTTGTGGACGGGCATGATCGGATCTAGTGCCAGCCAAGGCTCTTGCGGTAACAATGCAATCTGTTTCCCCCAAGTCTGTTGCAATTCTGTATCTGAGACTAAACGCTCTTCAAGATAGATTTGCCCGCTGGCGGAAAGCTCTTTCGGTAAAGTGCCCGTTAACGCGGCTGCAATCAGACTTTTCCCCGCACCGGTTTCGCCGAGTATGGTCAGCGGCTTGCCTTTATCGAGAGTAAAGCTGACCGGCTCAACTAAGACTTGCTCACCCGCTGAAACGGACAATGACTCGACACGAATTAAATGACTCATGATTTTTCTCCGCTGGCTAGCAAATGAAAACCCAGCACCAACACAAACAAAGTAATCAACGGCTGAGCAAGCACCCAAGGCGCGACTTGGTAGTAACGGAACAGTTCCACCATCATAAGGCCAAGCTCTGCTTCTGGCGGCTTAAGCCCAACGTGCAAGAAGCCCAGTGAGGCCAATGCAAGAATGGCATTACCTGCGCCAAAACAGCAAAGCGTAAACACATCTTGACGACAGTGTGGCCAGATATGACGTTTGAACACATACCAAGAACCAAATCCATACAACAAAGACGCTTCAACCTCTGGTGAATGAACCAGCGAAAGGGTTCTATTACGTACCACTCGATAAAACTCCACCCACAGAATCAAAGCAATCGCTACGTACAAGATGGTGAAAGAGCCTGGTACGAGCGCTGCAAACAGCAGAACCAAAATAAGCCCCGGCATGGCGAGAATAATGTTCATCACGAAGGAAAAGCTTCTATCCCACCAGCCTCGTCGCCAACCGGCAAGCACACCAGCAGCAATACCCAGCGCGGCAGAAGTCAGAACGCTCATCCATGCCAAAGAAAGAGAAGTAATAATGGCATCACTAAGACGGGCGAAGTTACTGCGGCCAAAATGATCCCGCCCAAGTGGCTCCGTCAGATCAGGAGAGGCAAACGCCAACGAGAGCTGCTGCGCGGCGGGGTCTGAGTTAAACAGCAGCTTCTCAACCAATACCAACAACAACGCGGCCCCTATAATGACCAATCCAACGACTTGTTTCTGAATCCCTTTCATTGCGCTGTCTCCCGTTGTTGCCTTGGATCCAATTGATAAGTCACCAGATCGATAAAGGTATTGATCGCAACGAAGAGTAATCCCATCACCAGCGCAGTCCCTTGGATCATCGGGATGTCACGCGCGAAAATGGCATGGGCGAGAGCATGACCAATGCCCGGCCAAGAGAACAGAGATTCGATCATAATAATGCCTTCCATCAAGCCTATGGTCTGGATGGCAAGAAACGTAACAATGGGAATAGCAATATGGCGCTGAGCGTGATGTTGAAACGCCTGTTCAAAGCTTAATCCCTTCAAACGCGCAAATTTAAAGTAAGGTGCATTAATCGCCGTTCTTGTCGCATTGCGAATGAGCCGATTCGACATGGCGGCAAGCGACAATGCTAGCGTTAAACCTGGTAGAAATAGGTGGGCCACGGTGCCAAACCCTGCAACTGGGAATAGGCCGAGATGTAAGGCGAAAATGATGGTCATCACCAAGCCAATCACAAATACCGGTTGAGCTCGAATAAACACTGATGTGATTAGGCTCCATTTGTCCGCTGCGGAGTGAGCGTGCTTGCCGCAATAAACACCAATGGGTATCGCAATCAAGGCAGACAACAGCAAAGCCACTAAGGCCAGCAGCAGAGAATGGCCCAGTTGATGTTGAATCTCTTCTATCACAGGTGCGCCACTGATCAGTGAGCGGCCGAGATCAAACTGAAGCAAGTCCCATAACCACTGTAAATAGAGCTCGAACCCCGGGCGTTCTAGCCCGAGTTCCGCACTCACCGCTCTCGCGGCCTCTGCATCAACATAGTCGTAGCCGTAACGCCCAGCAGCAATGCGAAACGCAAAGTCGCCGGGCAACAAACGCATCAAAATAAACGTCAGTGTGCCTATACTCCAAGCCACCAATGTGGCCTGAAGTAATCGTCTGAGTAAGATGTTAATCATTCAGCGTCATCTCTGAAATACGGTAGTTAATCTCAAACGGGTCAAAGCTGAAGTTACCGACCTTCTTATTCACCGCCACCAGCTGGGTGTAGAAGGTAATTGGAATAAGTGGCATCTGTTCTGCGAGGATTTGCGACGCTTGCTGTGCTTGCTTCTGGTAGCTAGCGGCATCTTTGGTCGCACTTAGATCGGTAAGCAATTGACTGAACTCTTGCGATGACCAGTTGGTTGGCCCCCAGTCGCTGCCTTTGTGCTCTGCAAAATCTTTCATTAGCAGTGCCAACGGGTCAACAGTGGCACCAAAGTTACGCGCAACCAGGCCCAACTCTATGGTGCCATCTTGGTGCTTAGCCGGGATCGCGCTTGAATTATCGATACTGATATCAACTTGAATACCGACCTCTTTCAGCTGTGCTTGGATTGCAGTGGCAACGACAGGCAGTTCTGGGCGGTCAGAATAGGTCGTTAGGTTAACAACAAACGCTTCACCACCACGCTCAAGCATACCTTGCTCATTGGCTTGCCAACCTTGCGACGTCAACAGCGCTTTTGCTTTCGCAAGATCACGTGAACTTTGAGCATAGTTTTCGATGTGCCATGCTCCCAATGAAGGGGCAAACAGTTGGTAGGCTTCTGAACCTGGCATACGAATGATTTGTTGAGAGATACCTGAACGATCCAAGGCTAAGCTCAAGGCTTGACGCGTTTGGTAAGAGTTTAAGTAAGGGTGTTCGTTGTTCAGCTTCAATAGAATGGTACGTGGAATAGATTCACGTACCACCTCAACACTCTCGGTTTGTTGCAGCGGCGCTACACTTGCTGGATCAAGGGTGTAAACAATATCGGCCTGCCCTGTTTGCGCCAATAACGCGCGGCTTTCAGCACGGTGACCAGCTAGATACTGCACTTTTTCGATATTGGCTTTTTCGCCCCAGTAATTGTCATAACGCGTTACGTGGATCTTATGCGGTGGCACAAGTTCTTCGATTTGATACGGTCCAGTTCCCGCAAGAGAAGTCGCCACACCTTGGTTGTTGTAGCTGCTTGGAGAGGCAATCGCAACGGTATAGTGAGCGAGCACCGTTAGCATAGGGTTATAAGGTTTAGTGAGCTGAATGGTGAGTTGCGCGCCATCGGCTTTGATCTCAGCAATAGGCACGCGTTTGATCACACCGGGTTTCGCCCTGGCATTCTCTAATGCCAACTTTACAGCGGCCGCATCCAGTATCGCACCATCGTGAAATGTCACACCTTGGCGTAAGTCAAATGTCCAAGTGAGGTCATCGGGACTTACTGACCATGCTATCGCCAGCTGTGGCTCAACTTGACCTTTTTTATTGATGGCCACTAAAGACTCGACCACTTGCATGCGGGTAAACATGTAGCCATCTTTGGACAGATCTTGACTGGAAAACTCAAAAGGACCCGAAATCTTGAGGGCGGGTTTTTCCTCTGATTGACCGAATTGACTGAAGCCAACAGCCGCTACGGCCGCAACCGCCGCCAAAGCAATAATCCTACTTTTCATTAAATACATATCCTTGATGAATGAAAGCCTGAGTATGTTATAACATAACAACACTTTCAATATATATGAGAATGAATATCAATTAAAAATCCAGTGAATCAAAACTTAGACGGTGAAATTTCGCTGCTAAACCTCTAACTTCTAGAGCAATCTATCCTGCTCTATGAATCGGTCTCTGGTAGAGTAAATGAAATGGATTGAGTAGCGCAGCTTCCTATGGACTTTTATCACCAATTGCAATTTTCGCTTTCTATAACCGGGCCAATCTGCCTGATGTTAGTGCTCGGCATTGCTTTCAAGCGCATCGGCCTCATCAACGAGAACTTTATTGAAATTGCCTCCAAGCTGGTTTTTAAAGTAACACTGCCTACTATGCTGTTTTTGAGCATTGTCGTGTCCGAACACGACATCTACGCTGCCAGCCACTTTATTGTTTTTGGTGTCATCGCGAGTGTGGTGTTTTTTATTTTTACCACCTATTCGATTCGAGCGTTCTTTCCACATAGCGCCGATCAAGGGGTCATTATTCAAGGAGGCTTTCGAGCCAATACTGGCATCATCGGTATCGCTTATGTCGCAAACGCGTATGGCGAACAAGGAGTGGCACTCGGGGCTATTTATGTCGCGGCGACTACCCTTGTTTACAATATTTTGGCAGTAATATGCCTAACCCCAAGACATAGTGAATCTGGCGAGACCGTTGGCAAGATGATGGCGTCGACGCTGACTAAAAACCCTCTAATCATCTCCATTTTACTGGGTATGTTGGTTTACCTACTTGCCATTCCTATTCCCGAAATCGCCATTGATGCAGGCAACTACTTAGCCAAAATGACCTTGCCACTGGCGCTGCTGTGTACAGGTGGGTCGCTCAACCTAGGTTCGATGAAAAAAGAACAAGCTCCAGCTTGGGTTGCCAGCAGCTATAAACTGCTCCTCGCCCCAGTGTTGATCACTGCTGCTGCATATTGGCTAGGGTTTCGTGGTATGGAACTGGGAATTCTGTTCTTTATGAATGCCGCACCTGTCGCGTCTGCAAGCTACATTATGGCGCGGGCAATGAATGGTAATGCAGTATTAGCGGCCAATATCATCGCGTTAACGACCACACTATCAACCATCACCTGTACAGCCGGTTTGCTTGTGCTAAGTCTGCTAGCCCTGGTTTGATGAGCGTTAACCAAAAAGCGAAGCCGGTTGGCTTCGCTCGATAGCCTCTATTTTCAAGGGGTTAACTCAACGCTATTTGGCTGGCGTCTGCGACCATGATAGCCCCCTGCCCAGTCAGTTCAGCCGCAACTTGCTCGGCATTATCCGGAAAAACAGCGCGAGTAGAAGCAAGGTTTAGGATCACTTTGAACCCAGCTTGTAACAGTTGCTCAACGGACTTTTTGACACAAAAGTCTAACGCTAAGCCACCGACAATGACGGTATCAATCCCTTTTGAACGTAAAAACTCTATTCCGCCAGTGGATAAACTATCCGCCTGATCGTGATAAAAGGCGCCGTAAGGGTGAGCGTCTGGATCAATGCCCTTATTCATTTGGAAATCATACTCGCGGATCGCCGGTAAACCGGGCAGTAGCTCCACCCCAGCCGTGCCAACCACACAATGTGGGTTCCACTTAATGTCCACTTCTGGCAAACCCACCGGTTGCAACATCTGCTCTGGCGTTTCAGCTTCCCAGGCAGCCCCCGGTGGATGCATATCGCGTGAAACAAGCTTGATACTCGCTTTGCTGTGATTGGCAATCAGCTCATCAACAATGTCCAATGCCCCAGCCACTGGCAGCTCATTCGGGCACAGCTCACTGAAGCCTTTCTGCGGATCCACATCAACCGCAGCGGTCTTAGATCGTTCAATTCGTACGCTTTGCATTGGTTTACTCACTCCATCTCAATTAGCGCAGGCAAGTTTGGAAGTACGTTACGCTTTTTTCACCCAAGCTGTACACCTGAGCTGGCTTGCCACCTTTACCTTTGTTGGTTGAAGCCATCTTATTCGCACTGACGATCACGCCGGTATCGATCAAGCGACGCTTCACCGTCATGCGGTTTACCTCAACACCGAATTCGGCATAAGCGGCGATGATGTCAGAGACAAGGAACTCTTTATCAAGCGCAAACAAAGCCACCGAGGTGTACTCGACCGCCGCACGCAATTTGCGCCACGCCAGTTTAATCAAATCAGCATGGTCGAACGCCAGTTCAATCTCATCATTAAGGATCTGGGTGAGAGAAAACCACCTTAGTTGCTCTTGGCACAATCCACAGTTCTCTATTTGTTCAACATTGGCGTTGTTGAGCAGGGCGTAATGGGCAATTGTCACACTCCACCCTTCCGGATCCCGCTTGGGGTTACCATCAACCATGGGCTCACTAATGTAGTGCGGGTAAGTGTGAATTTTTTGCCGACAAATTCGACGCCTTGCCGCATCAAAATCTTGGTCAGCCGCTTGACCGCCGTTGGCCGTTAAATCCTGCTCAAACACAAACCCACCCGGGATAGACCACATACCGTGTTGAGGTCTATCTGGGTTGTTGCGCTTAATTAACAGCGTCTCTAGCCCTTGGCTACCCAGCCTTAGACATATCATGTCAATCGTGACAATCATTTGCGTTTCCTAAATCCTTGTCTGCTGGCTACATTATCACTATCGAAGGCAATATCAACCAGAAAGTAACCATTTGTGATTAACCCTGTTATTTTATGTCTCAGCTGGAAATCAAAGAAAATATAAGCTGGTATTTTTATTGTCAGTTAATTCTGTCCATTTACTAGGGTTAAATTTAAGTTAATAACAAAATTTGACAAACTAAAGTTGGTTAATTACAGTTCGACCAAGTAACTCAGCTAAATCATAGACAGGATGGCGCAATGACCACCTCGCTTTTCAACCAAAACATCATTCAAAGTGCACTCGATCTGGATGTGTATAAAATCAATATGATGTATGCGGCGCGCAAGCTGTATCCGGTGACACAGGTCCGATACGAGCTGATCGTTCGCTCTGATGAAGATCTGTCTAGCCTCAAACCAGCGGTTGAGAACGAAATTCTGCGCTTAGCGGACATTCAATTTAGCGAGCAAGAATGTCAATACCTTTCGCAGCAAGCCCCTTATCTTGATAAAGAGTTCATCGAGTATTTAGCCGAGTTTCGCTTTCGACCACACTCTCAAGTCAAGGTTGATACCGTTACAGTCAAAGGCAGCCAACAGCTGAAAGTCTCTATTGATGGTATTTGGCACGAGACGATTCTTTACGAAACCATAGTGATGAGCATTATTTCTGAGATACGAAATCGCCAGCGTTGGTCAGATATTCCTTACTCTCAGTTCAGAAGCACTTTAGAAGAAAAGCTCTCTTGGTTGCGAGCAGAGTTGAAGCGCCGTGAAATCACTAACTTCCAATTCTCTGAGATGGGTAGCCGACGTCGCTTTAGCGCTCAAGTTCAGCATGATGTTGTCGATTACCTGAGCCAGCACGCTGCGGATCTCATGTCTGGTACCAGTAATTACCATCTCGCCAAACAGTTTGGCCTGACACCGATTGGCACCGTTGCTCATGAATGGTTTATGGCGCATCAACAACTGGTGGATGCCGCCGACTCACAAAGGGTCGCACTTGATTGCTGGCATACATCGTTCAACGGCAAACTAGGTATCGCCTTAACTGATACGATAGGCATCGACGCTTTCATTAATGACTTCAGCTTAGAGCGAGCGAATGCCTATGCCGGTGTTCGCCATGACTCCGGCAGTCCTTTTGACTGGGGAGACAAGATGATTGCTCACTACGAATCTTTGGGGATCGATCCAAAGTCAAAAATACTGATCTTCACTGATGGCCTTAACTTTGAACGCGCACTAGAGATTTGTGACTACTTTAAAGGACGGGCGAATGTCAGTTTTGGCATCGGCACTTTCTTAGCGAATGATATGGGTAGCTGGCGCAGCGAAGGCATCACTTACCAACCACTTTCTATGGTGGTGAAGCTGGCTGAATGTAATGGTAAAGCGGTCGCAAAAATCAGTGACGAGCCGGAAAAAGCCATGTGTGAAGATGAAGAATTCCTAAGCCAGCTTAAACACTCCTTTGGCCTGATTTCAACTTTCGATAAAGCAAGCTAATTCATTAAGCAGAATAAAAAACGGAGCCCGCGGCTCCGTTTTCAATTGATTTATAAGCTCATGATTTTCTTGAACTCTTCCTCAGAGTATTTCTTCTCAGTACTCTTGGTTAAATCTGTAAGCATTTTATAGCGAATCTCGGTCGCCATATTCAAGGTGCGTTTTAACTGCCCGTAGGAGTAATCCGCCGCCATATCGAGCGCCGCTTGTTTGTCCTGCTTGTACATGTCACTCAAAGTGGCATCGAGATGTTCGACTTGCTTATACAAGCGAGTTTCTTCTTTGTCCCACGTCTCTTTAAGCAGCGGGAGGTATTTATCAGGATTGGCTGAAGCGAGCGCGGTCAAACTTCTAAACTGCCAATACGCAGAGTCATCACTGTAAGTATCATCCCCCACTTGATACGCCTTAGGGTAATCTTGCAGCGTCGAATACAAGGGAACGAGAACCGATTCCGGTAACACACCAAAACTTTGCCAAATCACGCCTTGAAGCTCTTTCGGCATGTCGGCACGCAGTTGAATAATATGCGACTCTAACTGGCGTTCGACACGAATAGGTCTCTTAGCCTTGCCTTCAAGCGCAGTGCCATCGTAAGTTGCACTCAGCACTTCGGCAACATCGTCCACGCTGATCTTGTCATCGGGCTGCATAAACAATGGATATTGGGCGCGACGGTTCTGTTGATGCTTGGAAGGCGTCAGTATTTTTTGTCCTAGCCATTCGCGATCAATATTGTATTCATCACCGATAACACCAAACGCTTTAGCGAAGTTAAACGACTTGGTGTCGACCTTATCCAGCAGTTTGTGCTGCTTAACAAACTCGGTTAATCCTTGTGAGTGCATCACGTCGTCACTGGCTAAATTGACACCATGAATGCGCAGCCCATTGGCGATCATCGCGTAGCTATCATCAGGTACCTTAACTGCAATCCAATGATGGCCCGATCCAATTTCAAATAACCAAGCTTCATTTACATCAGCAATGTAGAGGCTGTTCCCCTCCCCTGCACCGTAGGTTTCAATATATTGGCCAAGGAGCTCAACGCCTTGTTTGGCACTTTTTGCCTGCGGCAAGATCAAAGTTGGAATAATCGCTTCAATAACACCCGGCTTAACCAAAGGGTCCGCTTTAGCCGCTTTATCGTTCACTTCTGCACTTGTCGTCGCAGAGACCGCGACGTTGTATTCATTAATACCACGTTCTTCGTAGTATTTACCGTCGCTATCAACCGTTACCGCATCCCAATCAGGAATAGAAGAATAAGCCAAGAAATGCTCTGGCATAGGCACAACGAGGCCATTCCCCAATGTCCAATCACCTGGTTGATTGTCTTGGGCAGAGCGATACTCAAGGTACTTGTTCCAATTATTGATGCCGAAGTCTTCGTTACGAGCAATCATAATACTGCCGTCCGTCGATGCTCCTTTACCAACAATCAAACCCGTACAAGCGATTGCATTCCCGCTGATAGCCACTGCTATCGCGCTCGCGGCAAATGTCACAGACCATGTTTTCATCTCTTCTATCTCCATCTTGGGATCAAATTAGGCGAATTCAGCTTTTTATCTGTGTTTGCAAAAGTATTATTGTTTGGAAAGCTGCTGCAGGCAGTCTAACGAGGTACGAGCGGGATTAATGATCATTGGATCACAGTTCCACGACAAGCCAACCATGAATAAATATCTGAAAAATATGCAGTTTCTGAATATTCTAGCCCTTATTCCAATCGACTTGATCACATTGCCACGCAAACTCTCCGCACAGGCGTTTCAGTTGCTGCACGTCTGATTCCGTCTGTTCGACCAACCACTGGAGAATTTCATTCGCAATGGGGCTGCGATTTTTTTGATAACAGAAATACTGCCAATCACTGTGCTGTAACGCGATGTTCTCCGGACATTTGAGAAACTTTCTTTTGAGTTCAGGTAATACCAATAACAAGTCCGTTACCGTCACACCTTGACCGGATAGGCACGCACTCAACGCCAAATCGAGGCTAAAAAATACGGTGTCTCGACCTTTCTTTTTGCCCTGTAAATTGGCATTCGCCAACCATAGTTTCCAATCTTGGTGATCTAAAGTGGCATGGAGATGGGGTAAATTGAGCACATCCTCAATCTGGATGTTTTGCTCAGACATCAATTCGGTATAAACCGGCGCCATGTACTCTGCACGTAAAAAAGTGATCCCCGGTTTACCAATATAACGCTCTCGCTGACGAGTGTTTAAAATCAGCAAGTCACTGTCTTCGTACTCTAAAGGCGGATCTTCCTCAATAGACGGAATAATTACGATCTCGTGTTCAGGGTATTTTTCGTTCAACATCGCTACGTTAGGCATCAACACTCGAGTCGCATAACTGAGGGCACTTTTGATCACAATGCGCTTTTTGGCAGGCGCTTTCCACTGGCTGATCAATGAATCTAAGTTATGGAAGTTCTGGCGCAAAACTTCATACAAGTCTTTGCCCTGCTCAGTCAGTTCAATGGTTCGATGCTTACGGATCAGCAGCTCACAATTGAGCTCCTGTTCAAGCTGCTTTATCTGCCGACTCACGGCACTTTGCGTCACATTGAGCTCTTGTGCCGCATTGGTGAAACTCATCAAGCGAGCGACGGCTTCAAACACTTTGAGGCTATTGTGCGAGTATGGTAGATGGGAATAAGGCCTCATTATTTACTCTCATGATCTCAACTCATGCCAGAGTGGCATAAATGTCATTTGAACACCAGTCGGATAACCCGTACCTTTGTGTGATAAAGATCACGAGGCAACCAATGAAAAAAATTCTCTCCTTAGCGATACCGCTCATCATCTCTCAAATGATTTCCATGGCACTGGTTCTGACCGATGTATGGATGATGTCACGATTGAGTGTATCGGCGATCGCAGCAGGTGGACTCGGTGCCTCAATCTACTCCTTTGTGTTTATTGTTGCCGGCAGCACCGTGGGTTGTGTCGCGAACTTGATCGCCATTGCTTATGGTCAACGCATTGCTCGTCCTGACTATGGTAACCAACAGATTCGTCTGGCTGTGAAAGGCGCAGTCATGCTCTCGGTGGTGCTTTCCGTTGTGCTTACCTTCAGCTTTATGTTTGTTCCTCAGTTACTTGCTGCGGCCAACCAATCGGCTGAACTGGCCAGTTACGCTATGGAATACGTCGATACCTTAAAATGGGCGATGCTTCCTTCATTGCTACTGTTAGTTTTACGCGGCCTAACCAGCGCATTTGGCAATGTACGTTCGATCATGGTTATGTCGCTGCTCACCGTCGCGTTGAATGTACCTATCAGCTACCTTTTAGCGTTCAGCTTAGATCTTGGCTTAGCGGGACTTGGAGCAGGCACAGCGATAGCGGCACTGCTGGTCATGTTGGGTTACGCGTTTTGGGTGTTTAAGCGTCCAGAGTACGCACCGTTTGCTCCTTGGCTACATCGCGAAGAGTACCGCTGGTCACTACTCACGCCGCTACTGGCAATGGGATTACCAATCGCATTAGCGGCCTTACTTGAGCATGGCCTTATTTATGGGGGTACCTTGATGGCGGGTACCATCAGCGTGGCCGCATTAGCTCTACACCAAATCTTACTGCAATGTTTGAGCTTTACTTGGAACGTCAACTTTGGTTTCTCTCAAGCGGCAGCTATTTTGGTGGGTCAAGATTTTGGAGCCGAGAACTACGACGGCATCAAGCGCACCGCGCTACGTAGCTTTGGTATTACAACCATCCTCAGTATTGTATTGGCGGGGGCCTTCATGCTTTACCCAGAAGTGATTGCAGCTATGTTCAACCTCAATGCTGAACTTACCGACCTGCTGACTTTAGTACTTTGGGTGGTGGCGCTTTCCTTTATTGTGGATGCGTGGCAATTGTTGGCAATAAACCTGCTTAGGGGGATGAAGATTGTTATCGGCCCAACCATAATGACGGCCATTGGTTACTGGATGTTTGGTTTGCCGGCGGCTTGGCTACTCATGCCTGAGCATCAATTGGCAGGAATCTGGGGAGGCATCGGAGTTGGTTTGGGTGTAACGGGGATTCTACTCTTGATTCAACTGCTGTTTGCGATTAAAAAACAGCGTAATCTCGGTTCACTTGCCGCGATGGCCAGTTAAGCCTTACTATGCTGTTTTTGCTCACTCTATCTGACCATGACCGATCAGCAACTTGAATTCGAACACATCTACCTTGAAGTCCGTGCACAGCGCTGGCAGCAAATCGAACGATTCTTGTTTAGTTACTACTGTTACCGAGAGGGGTTTGTCAGCGCAAACAACAAGCCTGATTGGGAAAGCGCTCGTCAAAACGCGCCTCGCTCAACAGCCGTGCGAAATCAGCAAGAGGCATGCTTAGAGCCCGTGGTACCGCTCAAGGCCGTTGTCGGCGAAATCAAACGCTATTGGCGTGATGGCGAACTAACACCGGCCTCATTACAGCGAATTCTCGATAGCCTAGTTCATTACGTTTCACTCAGCCAAGCAGAACTGGCGAGCCTAAAGAAAGCTGGATTGCATAACGCAATGCCAGCTTCTTGGTATCAAAGTGAAGAGAAGTTACCGGTAGCGAGACTCAACGCCATCAACTCGACCTTAAATCAGCCTTTTGATCAGAACTCGTAGAACAAGCGAACACGAGCACCAAAATCATCTTCTTCATTAAAGATGTCTGAACGTGCTTGGCTATCCAGATCGTTTGTCACAGAGGTGTAGTAAGAGCCAAGTAATACTGAAAAGTTTTCAACATCCAACACATCACTGAACTCATACGACGCATACCAGGTAGACACATTGACATCGCCATCCGCCCAACCAGAGAATTGTTTGTTTTCATATTGGTTATTTGCGTAAACGTAGCCAACTCCTAAGCCATTCCAAAGCGCGTTAATCCCAGTAGACAGGTTGTTCTCGTCCACCGCATCTAAGTAAGCGAAGTTAAGATTGATCGACAAATCATCTTTAGTCCAATTACCCGTTAAGCCGTAACCTGTTCGATCAGAGATGTCTACGCCATTTGCGACTACAGCATCTGATACTAGGTTCGTCTCCATCGATGCTGCAACTTTGAAATCACCCATTTGGTAAGCCACCACTGGGCGAATCAAGAAGGAATCTTTACTGCTATCAATCGTTTGACCGTGGTAAGTCCCGCCATCGGTACCATCACTGAACAGATTTGAACGGTCACCAATCATAGAACTCAGTTCAAGGTATAGGTTTCCGAAATTTTGGCTATACATGATCTGGCCATCAGAACCACGTCCGCGTGCCTCTTTCATTTGGTAAGTATACGCGGAACCATCCGTATACAGTTCATTCGATGTGTCACCCGAGTATTCGAGGAAAACATCGAGTCCAACTGGGAACATATCGTAAGCTTCATAGCGACCAGCTTTGATTGCCCAACCGTCTTTCTTACCAAATGCAAAGTAAGCATCATCCAAGGCGACATTACCCGTGCTTTCAAATAGCGGCTGCGCCTTTACAGCGACAAAGTGACCATTGCTGGTGTACTTTTCTCCCGCAAATTCGATCAGAACACGACCATCTTGGTTGAATTCTTGCTCGCCTGAATCATTCGACTCTCTATCTTGATAATTAAAGTTCAGCTCGACGTTACCGCCCACTGAAAAATTCCCCTCCTCAGTATCAATAATACTGATTCCGGCATGGACAGAAATCGCAGTTGATACAAGCATGGCTGCAAGCGTCAGTTTAAATGTGTTGTTCATGTTAACCCCTATGGTCAATGTTTTATTATTGGTTTGTGCTCGTCGGCACTTGGTCTTTTCTGGACAGTGAAAGGACAATCATGTCGATGCGGTTCTGCTCGAAATGTGGGGCTATTCTTACTCACTAGTTTGACAAAAAACAGAATGCTAAACCGATTTTGCAGCCATAAATCACAATTTATTGATAAGATTATTAACCTTTAAATATCATCAACTTACATATAAAAATTGCTGCATTTAGATATTTTGATATCAAACGCTAGGAAAATGTGAACTCTGTTGTTAATTGGTCGAAACCATCATCGACTAGAAAATCATAATCACGAGGCATGACTGTCAACGATGTGCCCTTTTAGGCACTACTTAGGTTTCCCGATGTGGTCAAGCTGAAAAAGCCACCCCCGAGGGTGGCCGATATAGAAGTAAATAAAAGGCTGTGACTCAACGTCGACAGATTTAACTGGATGAAAGCTGAATAGGTGCTAGATAGTGGATAACCCCCGATGCATTCGCAATACGTAACTGTGACATGTCCTGAACAAACAGACGCGAAGTAAACACGGTTCGACCATTATCAGCGAAAATCTCGATGCTAGAATGATCGACAAAGATCCGTATGACCTGCTCGTCTTGAGCGCGTTTTGCATAACGAACAGTACCAAACTGCTCGGCATGCAGTTGCGACACGTTGCTCCTATCAAGGCAAAATTCAGAGCTCGACCCGCTAAACTGTAAGCACTCTTGTAAGTCATTGCCGAACAACACACAAAACTCCCCTTTTACCTCTAGCTCCAACTCAAAAGCCGGAGAGATGAGTCGCTGCTTAGGGGTGAGTGGCAATGAAGTTTGACGCAGTGCAGTGAGTTCCGTTAAAGGTTGTTGCAATAAATACTCACCTTCGACTGTTAGTTGTCGAGGTATTGTCAGCATGTGCGCCCAATAGTTTTTATCCGTAGGATATTCACTTTTTGAGTTGCCCAACCAGCCAAGGAGAATTCGTCGCCCTTGCTCATCTAAGTATGTTTGTGGCGCATAGAAATCGAAACCTTTATCAAGCTCATGCCAACCCGTATGGGTGTAGGTACATGAGTTGAAATCGATTGGATTGCCGATCATATAAACAACAGAGAAGACGTTGTTCAGATCGTATTTGCTATCACTTGCTACACCTTGGGGAGAGAAGATAAAAATGCCCAAATCATCTTGTTCAAAATAGTTAGGGCACTCCCACATGTAGCCAAAATCTTCGAGACCAATATCGATGTTACCTAAATGCACAAAACCGTCATTGCGAAAATTGTGGTACGCCGCAAGCTTACCTTTTCCATCCACCCCTTGCGCGCCCACTAGCATGTAGTGTTGGTCGTTTTGTTCAAGGATAATCGGGTCACGAAATTCATGAGTGTAATGTTCACGATTCTCTTCTACCAAAACCCCTTTCTTACTCACCTCTCCCTGTTTGTTCATTACAGCAAATGCTTGGGTCTGGTGAATTTCCCCCATTTGATCAATGCGATTGGCGGTGTAGTAAAGGTGCAGCTCCTCTTGCTTGGCTAGCGCGACCCCAGTATAACAACCTTGCAAGTCGTACTCTTGATCTGGCCACATCGCCACACCATGGTCATAAAAATGAACGAAGTCTTGGGTCGAGACGTGATACCAGTGTTTTAAGCCATGCACTGGCCCAAGTGGAAACCATTGGTAGAAAAGATGATGCTCACCATTGAAGAAACTCAAACCATTAGGGTCATTGAGTAAGCCATGTAGTGGAGCAATATGATAGCTCGGATAATAAGGGTCAGATTGAGCGAGGTTTTTAATTTTATCGAGATAAGACTGAGAAACTTCACTTAACCTAACCAAACGATTTTGGCGATTGGAAAAGTCCATAACGACTCCGAAAAGAAAACGCGCCCTCAAACGTGAGGGCGCAAAAGTGAACTAATTGGTTTCTTTGTAGAACAGCTTAGTGAGTATGAAAGCGCTACTGGCCGCGGCTAACATAACGACAATGTACATACCCAAACCTCCACCTAAGTAAAGCAACATACCAGGTAACATGGTCGCACCTGTCCCCGCGGAACCAATCCCAGCAATCGCGCCCAAGCAGCCACCAATAGCACCGCCAACGCAGCCATATAAGAAAGGTTTAACCCTTGGTAACGTGATGGCAAACATGGCTGGCTCGGTGATGCCAAAAAGCGCTGGTAACGCCGCACCAAACATACCTGACTTCTTCACTTTGCTGGTTTGCATCATCACAACTGCCATCGCTGCGCCAAACTGACCTGCAATGGCTGCTGTACCTAGTGGGTTGATGTAGTCAAAGCCAGTATCGGTCACCATAGCAATCGTGATCGGCACTATGGTGTGATGCATGCCAGTCACGGCCATAAACTGAATAGCCCCACCATAAATAAGACCACCAATGCCATAAGGAATCTGTAAGAAGTACAGTACTAACTCAGTAATCAGCTTCTCAATACCCAGTAATAGAGGACCAACAAACACCAAGCCTGCAATCAGCGAAATCAATAAAGTAATAAATGGTGTAAGGATAAGATCGAGGACTTCTGGCACGTATTTACGTGAGGTCTTTTCGACCATCGCCGCAAACCACCCCATAAACACAGCAGGAAGAATCGAGCTCTGTAATCCAGTCACTGCGATATCAAAGCCCATGAAAGGTATCATTAGCGCTTCAGCGTTGCCGAAAGCGACATCCCACTTACTGGCCAACTGTGGCGCTACCAGCATCAGCCCCAACACGATTCCTAACACTGGGTTACCACCGAATACCCGCATCGCCGACCAAGTCACCAGCACAGGAATAAAGATAAAGGCGGTATCGGTCAACACTTGAGACAATACAGTCAGTTGAGGAGACAACTCGACGCCAAAACCGTTAACGATAAGCCCGCGCAACCCCATTAACAGCCCCGTCGCCACCAATGCAGGGATAATCGCGACAAAGATATCAGAGAAGGTTCTTGTCACCGATTGGAATGTACTTACCTGTTCAGTTTTGGTTTTCGGCTTTTCGTCATCGATAACCTCTTCACCTTTTAATACGGCAAAGACTTTACCAACAAACCCCGTACCTAAGATCACTTGATGCTGACCGTTTTTTTCAAAGTAGCCGTGAACACCTTCCGTCTCACTAAGAGCTTGAGCGTCAACTTTCGTATCATCGACTGCAACGATGCGTAGTCGAGTCGCGCAATGACTCAACTGCTCGATGTTGCTTTCACCACCGAGCAAAGCCAGCACCTGATCAGCAACGACTTTTGGATCTCTTGCCATTTGTTTCCTCTCCTAAGAGCACAAAAAATAACAACCTGTATTCAACATGTATTAGATTAATACAGGTTAAATACAAGTTGAACTATTTTGTCGTGTTCAATGACCAATTATTGCGTCCAATCACAATTTTCATGGGAGTTCTGATTTGTATAAATACAAAAAAGCCCCACAAATGTGAGGCTCCGTTTACGCTCTGGCGGTAATTTCAAAGTCATACACACTGGATTTGTAGTAAACAATGGAATACTCATACACACGTTGTTCACTCAAGTAGTTTTGCGACTGGTTAATCAAAATAGGCTCTGAGGCTGGCACCGACAATAATGATTGAATCCGCTCATCTGGCAGCGCTGGAATCAGTTTCTGTTGAGTCTTGACCATTTGAATACCTTGCTGACTCAAGTAATCAAATTTAGAGCCGAGCAAATCATCATGATTGAGTGATGGCAAGATCTCTCTGGGAATATAAAACTCCTCATAAGAGACGACTTGATCATTCACTAAACGTCGTCTCGCCGCACAATTCACCCTAGCCCCCACAGCAATGTTCAACTTAGCGGCAATGTCTGCGCTAGCCTCAATAACCGTAAAAGAGTCGACCAAATTTTTAGCTTTGAGTCCTGATCCAGCGGCCTCTTGGGCAAAACCAGACATCGACAGAAAATCATGGCGAAGCTTAGTCGGTTTAACAAAGGTGCCTTTGCCTTTTTCTGCAAACGTGTAGCCCTGCTCATTAAGATACGCGAGTGCTTTACGGACTGTCACTCGGCTGACTTTTAGTTGTTCAACCAACTGATTTTCAGAGGGTAAACGGCTGCCCGCAGGAAACACTCCCTGATCGATTCGCTGTTTTAGGTCTTCGGCCACTTGCAAATAAAGCGGCAATGATTGGTGCGTATAAATGTCAGTCATAGTTTATCGTCGGTAGTGAATCTTTGCGGGAAAAGAGAGTCGCTCTGGTTGACGGTTTGGCTGATTCAATAACGCCTTGCCCTCGTCAAACAAGGCCTGAGCAATTAAATCGCAATCTTGTTCTACCGAGTCTATTTTGATCGGCAGGCAATCGAGGATGTCGTAGTTATCAAAGGTCGCGATTTGGATGTCCGCTGAAAGCAAATCATGCTCAGTCAGATAACGCAGTACTCCTTCAAGCAAAGAGTATGATGCCGTAAATATCGCCTGAGGCGCTTTCCCATGCTGCGACATGATCGTCGCCATCATCTCGTATCCAGAAGACGGCTGGTAATCCTTGTTCAATACATGCTGTGGCTGGAAAGCGATCCCAGCTTGATGCAAACCAGCTTGGTAACCAGCAAAACGGTCTTTACTCGGAGATAGGTCCATTTGACCACCAATATAAAAACACTCCTCAAGACCTTGTACCAAATGCGCAACCACTTGTTGCGTCGCGCTGGCGGAGTCGGTTTTGATATTGGTAAATACGCTCTCTTCAATCACGCGGTCAAAAAGAATGATCGGGGTCGTTTGTTTCACTTGATGAAAGTAGCTCTCGCTCGTTAACGAGGTGGCAATGAACAATACGTCAACTTGTCTATCCACTAAGCTTTGGATGACCTGTTTCTCCATTTCAGGATCATCGTCGGAGGACGCTATCAGTAGTTGGTAGCCCTGACTTCGACATAGTACTTCGAGCTTCTTGGCAATGGTCGCGAAACCCATGTTGGTTAAATCAGGAATAACAAGACCAGCAGTGTATGTCTGCTTCGATTTCAGTGCACGAGCATAAATACTCGGTGAGTAGTTATGTGCAAAGGCGATCGCCTCAACTTTTTTCACCGTCTCTTCGTTAATACGATGTTTTTTCGCGTGGCCGTTGAGAACAAAACTCACCGTTGATTTTGACACTCCCGCTAACTCAGCAATGTCTGCCAGCTTAAACTTTTTGGTGGTCATTCTTATCCTGTATTTACCTAGAGGTGTTTGACGTTCATCGCCCTATTCTACTGACCTAGAGAAAGATTTCTAACGCTTTACTAGGCGAACATGCCTTGGGATCCAAATTGAGATAAAAAGATCGCCACGGATCACAAAACGCTTCCCATATCGGCATTATAGCCTAAACGAACTAGATTGCTAAATCGTTTTAGCCTTATAATTAGCCTATCCTAATTGAAAGACTAGAGGTGACAATTATGAACAGAGTATGGGTAACAGGAGACGCTGTTGTTGACTTGATTCCAGATACGGAATCTACCTACCTTAAATGTCCAGGTGGTGCTCCCGCAAACGTAGCTGTGGCTATTGCACGCCTTGGAGGCCAAGCGGCTTTTTTTGGGCGCGTAGGCCAAGATCCACTCGGTCGCTTTATGAAGCAAACATTGACCGCAGAACGCGTAGACACTGAGTTTATGCGACTCGACGATAAACAACGCACCTCTACTGTGATTGTCGATCTTGATGATTCAGGTGAGCGTAGCTTTACCTTTATGGTCAAACCCAGTGCCGATCAGTTCCTTCAACTAGAGGATTTACCTCAGTTCCAATCGGGAGATTGGCTGCATGTCTGCTCGATTGCATTGGCTAACGAACCGAGCCGCAGCAGCACTCTTGAAGCGATGCGCCAAATTAAAGCCGCAGGCGGATTTGTTAGCTTCGATCCAAATCTGCGTGAAGAAGTATGGGCAGAGCCAGCTGAATTAAAACCTGTTGTCAGCCAAGCCATCGAACTGGCAGATGTGGTTAAGTTCTCTGACGACGAGCTTATGTTTCTTACTGAAACCAATACATTAGCCGCAGGTTTAACCGCCGTTGAAAAGTATCACAATACGTTAGTCTTGATTACTCAAGGAGCGAAAGGCGCACTGGTCGTATTCAATAACGAGCAGCGCTTGATATCAGGTCAAGCAGTGAAGCCCGTTGATACGACGGGCGCGGGTGACGCATTCGTAGGTGGCTTGTTAGCCAAGCTATCGCAACACAAGGATTGGGCGAACCACTCTAGTATTGAGGCAGCAGTTCAATGGGCGAACGGTTGTGGCGCTTTGGCGACAACTCAGAAAGGCGCAATGACGGCGCTGCCCAGCGAGCAAGCATTACTCGAATACATCTAACACCTTGCTCTAAACAACAGAAAGCCCCAAGTGATCATACTTGGGGCTTTTTTGATTGATGCGATTTAACTTTTAAAAGGTGCGTGGCTCGCATTCAAGCGCTTGATTCGCGCTTGCGTCGGTTTACCGTTTAATGAAATGCCCGTCGAATCTGGAGCCGTGAACACACGAGAAGTCATCACCGCTTCCCCACCATTAACGAACACTTCAACCGAAGAGCGATCAGCGAGAATACGTAGCTTAACGGTGTCACTGGTTAATGGCAGCTCGCGTATCGTATCCTGAGCTCGATTGAGGGTTTGGGAGCGATCCATTACTAACACTTGGTGCTCAGCATCCGCGGTTATGGTCAGCTTATGCTGGCTGCCTTCAAACAGATTTAATTGACTGCCCCACTCAAGCTCTAGGGTCAAATCAAAACTCTTAGTTTCAAGGTTATAAGCGCTATTGCTGAGCGTCACTGTCTGCTCGGGTTGAGCCAATGTTTCAATTTCTGCAACTGGCCATTGCACCAATTGACCATTATTTACCGATAACTCACGCATTGCTGTTAACTGGTGAATCCAGCCATTGTCTGCGGAAGGCTGGTCAATCTCATCCGGTAGCCCCATCCAGCCGCACATCACGCGTCGGCCATCAGGTGTCAACATGGTCTGTGGTGCGTAGAAGTCGAAGCCGTAATCAAGGTGTTGAAAATCCGACAGCTCCAGCCCGTTTTCGGTACTCAATGTGGCGCGGGCAATACCATTGTGATGGGGAATCGTGTTATGAGCAGAGAACGAATCGATGCCCTGTGGACCAATGACGGCAAAGCTAATCTCCGAAATGGTAAACAGATCCGGACACTCCCACATATAACCAAAGTCACCAAACTCTTGACCAAATACCCCTTCAAATTGCCAATCGAGCAAATCTTCGGAACGATAAACGGCTAGACGACCTTTAAGCTCGGTAGTTTGAGCACCGAGCAACATCAGCCAAGCGTCGTTGTGGCGAATAATTTTAGGGTCTCGGATATGCGGTGTTACCCCGTCGGGGAGCCCCTCGATCACGGGACCATGTTTGGTAAAATGGAAGCCGTCTTGTGAGATTGCTAAACACTGGGTGGTATGGCGATCGCGCTGCTCACCAATTCGTGTGTTTCCGGTATAAAACAGCATAAGTTGATTTTCATGACTCAATGCATGACCTGAGAACACGCCATGGGCATCAAACCAGTCAGAAGGTGTCAATGCGACAGGTTGCCACTGCCAGTTGACTAAATCAGCACTGGTAAGGTGGGCCCAATACTTATCCTTGTGCTGGCAAGCATGCGGATACCATTGATAAAACAGGTGGTACTCACCGTTATGGTAAATAAAACCATTAGGGTCATTGAGTAGGCCCTGTGGTGGTGAGATATGCCAGCTTGGTCTGTAGTCACAGTCTACCGGTTCAGCCTTAACGGCTAACGCGATTTGTTGCTGCTCAGCAATGTAACGGCCAATTTGCAGTAATGCCTCATCATCAAAAGAGTGAGTACGTTTAAACACCACTTGATGCTCACCAAGCACCTCCCTTATCGCAATAATTAGGTGACTAGTGCCGACTTGGCTCACCTCTTTGACCGCAAAAATGAGCTCATCATCAGGGGTTAGGACTCGAGTAATATTGTTTTTTCCACCGCAGAGGGAAAGATAGTGCTCAACAGACATTAAAACTTACCTAAAAATTGGGAACGTTTGCAAAACTACATGATCATGCTAAAAACTACAAGATATGACGTGTTGTTTATGGCGACAAGCCGTGATCCCACGCACAAAAAAAGCCTGATGATTCAGGCTTTCGATTAGGTGGCTAACGACACTGTTAACAGGTTTCTCTATCTACATTCTGGAATGTTAAGACCAACTTACTCATGACTTGGGGCTTACCTTCAATGAGCTCCAATAGCATCTTCGCACCACTTTCCCCTGCTTTATCAAAGGCATAGTTAAATGTAGATAAGCTTGGTGAGTTAATATAACCCAACTCATCATTACCAACACCTAACACCTTAACCTGCTGGCCCACTTCAATTCCCGCTTCTTGTAGGGCTTTAATCGCTCCGACGGCAATCCGGTCGGTGGCACAAAAGACACCATCTACGCTTGGATGCTCTTGAAGTATTTGTTTCATATTGGCATAGCCAGAATCGATGCTGAATTCTCCGTGATTGTGGAACAGAAGCGTTTTACTACCAGCCATGTTCAATGCCTGTATCAAGCCATCAGAGCGCAGCTTGTCTACCGCTAAATCGGAATCTGCCACACCAATAAAGCCAATCTGCTCACAACCCGCCGCCATTAATCGATTGCCCGCTTCAAAGCCTACCCTTAGGTCGTCATGAACAACGCTAGGAATATTGAACAGAGAGCCATCTTGTCCCACCAGCACAACGGGGGCTTGAGACTGGGATATCGCTTTAACCAAATCAGCATCGATGTGAGTCGCATACAGCACTATCCCTTCAACGCGCTTTTGGTTAAATAGTTGAATGTATTCGATTTCCCGCTCATTTGACTGCTGTGTGCTGGCCAGCAACACTTGTTTCCCAGCCCATTCAAATATGCGGCTTAAACCATCAATCCCCTGCGCCGTCGCGTGAGAAGAAACTCGAGGCACAATAACGCCAACCAGATTGGTCTTTTGTGATTTTAGGTCTTTCGCGACCTGATTGACCACATAGCCGACCTCTTCTACCGCCTTCATCACTTTTATTTTGGTGGCTTCTTTCACACCGTATTCGTTATTAATGACACGAGAAACGGTCGATTTCGAAACGCCAGCCAACTGTGCAACGTCATGTAAGCTTGCCATGAAGTGATCTCTTAATAAGTTATTGGGATTCTTTGCAAAAACTACCAGATTTGGGAACAAAATCCACTTTGCCCAAACGGTTTAGCAAAATATTTTAGCAGATCCATCTCACATAAAAACCTAATATGTTTTGACTGAATCTTATAGATCGCCAAAAATCCACTTTGCAAACGTTCCCAAAAAGTATTCAACACCTTTTTGAACTATTAACTAAATAAGCAAAAGATAACAACCGGGGTTTGGAATGAATTATCCGATTATTGCAAAAGAGCTGCTGGAGCTTCTTGGAGGTAGAGATAACCTGCAAGCGCTCGCCCACTGTGCAACACGCCTACGTTTAGCACTAAAAGATGACTCGATTATTGATGAAGACGCTATCGCTAACCTTGAAGGGGTAAAAGGTCAGTTTAAAGTGGCGGGTCAATATCAGATCATCTTTGGATCCGGCATTGTGAACCAAGTACATGCTGAAATGGCCAAGCTAACTGGCATGAGCGAAATGTCGACCAATGATGTGGCAAGTGCCGGTGCCGAGAAACAAAACATTGTTCAGCGAGCGGTAAAAGGCCTTTCTGACATATTTGTACCTATCATTCCCGCGATTGTTGCGGGTGGTTTATTGATGGGTATTTTCAACCTATTGACGGCTCAAGGCCTATTTATCGAAGGTCAATCTCTGATCGAAGCAAACCCAGGTTTGGCGGATCTCGCAAGTATGATCAATACCTTTGCCAACGCGCCATTCGTATACTTGCCCGTTCTACTTGCCTTTTCTGCTAGCAAAAAATTTGGTGGCAACCCATTCTTAGGGGCGGCACTTGGTATGTTGATGGTTCACCCTGATCTACTCAACGGCTGGGGTTTCGGTGGTGCGAGTGTCGCGGGTACCATCCCAACTTGGAACATCTTCGGTTTTGAGATCCAGAAAGTTGGCTACCAAGGCTCAGTGCTTCCGGTATTGGTCTCGGCATTCATTCTAGCCAAAGTTGAAAACGGTCTACGCAAGTTTATTCCTTCTGTATTGGATAACTTGTTAACCCCAATGCTGGCTATCTTCATCACGGGTTTCCTAACCTTCACACTTGTTGGTCCTATCACTCGTGATATCGGCTTCCTACTTGGTGATGGCCTAAACTGGTTATACGATTCAGCAGGCTTCATTGGTGGCGCTCTATTTGGTTTCATTTACGCACCGTTTGTAATTACAGGTATGCACCACAGCTTCATCGCTATTGAGACACAACTGTTGGCAGATATCGCAGTCACTGGTGGTACGTTTATCTTCCCTATCGCAGCCATGTCTAACGTCGCTCAAGGTGCCGCAGCACTGGCTGTAGGATTGAAAACGAAAGACACAAAACTGAAAGGCATCGCCATGCCATCAGGTGTAACGGCACTACTGGGGATCACAGAGCCCGCTATGTTTGGCGTTAACTTAAAACTTCGTTACCCATTCATTGCCGCGGTTATCGGTGCAGCAGCCTCTAGTGCCTTTATCACGCTATTCAATGTAAAAGCTCAAGCACTTGGTGCCGCTGGTTTGCCGGGAATTATCTCTATCGTACCAAGCCAAATCGGTTACTACATTGCAGGTATGGCAATATCATTCGCAGTCGCATTTGGTCTAACCCTAGTACTAGGAGCACGTGACAGTGCTAAAGCAGGGAAAACCGCAACCGCTTAGCACTAGACGATGGACTAGGACGGTCCCCGTAGTCAAAACATGTTTTTGACTTCTGCCCCACCACTGGTGGGGCATTTTTGCTATTTAAAAGGTACGGTTCTTTGCAGAAAAAAAGCTGGCGTGCTTTCGCTACGCCAGCTTTTAGTGTTTAACAGTGAACCCCGAATCCGTTCACCGCAAACCTTGGTTACTCTTCGTGGAACACCTGGGTCAGCTCAAAGACATCTCCCCAGATATCGCCTTCGTCGTCAGCTCCGATGCCCGGCCAACCGGTATCATTTGCCTTAGACATGGCTTTGACTGAGAGTGCTTTACCATTGGTATCCACAATCGCTAGGTAATCAATCGCTGTGATTTCTCCCGCAGTAATCGTGACCACAATGAGATCGTTATCGGTATCGACTGTCCAAGTAAAGCTGTAAGTGTCTGTCACTTGACCTTCTTCAATATCTGAATAGGTACCTGTACCGTCACTTTCAAAGCTATACTTCTCATCGTCAACCGCCATTTCAATGGTACGATCATCTCTGTCGAAGAACTCTCCACTAAAGTAGGCTTCGACACCTGACTGCTCGCGACAATCTTCGACAGCTTCCAGATACTCCTCAAATGAACCGGTTGTTAAAGGAACATCGTTAACGTCGTCCCATTCTGTGTTACCGATTTCACACTCTGCAAGCATTTGACCTGCAACATCGGTATAGGTATCTGTCCAAATTTCCCCATCTTCTGGAACAAAGTCCGCAATGAGATAGGTGCCTTCACTTTCAGAGAGAATCACATACTGATCCCAAACATCACTCGCGTTTTCACTGTCGCTCAGTACAATCTTATTACCATCTACAATGCTCCAAGCAAACTCGCCACTCATCACCGTATTACGGTAGTAAGTACCCGTATTTCCTTCCGCATCAAACTCAGTGGCACGTACTTCGCCACGACTGTTGGTACGCATTAGTGTTAGACCACGTACATCGTCATCAGTCGTCACAATGTCTTTGCCAGTACACGTTTCGTACTCAGCAATGGCGTCATCAAAGGTTTGCTGTGTTGCATCAGACTCAACTTCATCAAATCCACATACCGCTTCATCGATCAATTCAAACGTTTCAGACCAAATTGAGTTAACTAAAACGCCAGCATCATTGGTATAAGTCTCGAAGTGTTTGACTGACCAGACCGAATCTTCTTCGGCAGCAGCAAATACCGCTAACTCTTCACCTCCAGCCGAACTGGCTTCCGTCTCTTTGCCAACCAGCGCCCACTTCCAGATATTGCCATCTTCGAAGGTGATCACTAGGAAATCACCGTCTATCGCCCAAGCAGCATCGAAAGAGTACAAGCCGTTTTTACCAACATGGACCGTGCCACCTTCTACGAAGGTATATTGACGAGTGCTGTCATCACGTCTTTCTCGTTCAAAGGTGTTACCCACCAGCATATCCGATGTGATTGCACTTTCTAAACCACCACAACCTGCTATCGCTAGTAGGAAATCGTCATTTGTCGCGCCAAATTCAACATCATTAGCATGACATTCACCCAATGGAAGATCGAGGACGCCGACAATATCTTCTTTCGCGACTTCGCTAACAAAGAGGATTTCATCGTCTTCTAGGGCTTCACCGGCTTTCTCTACATGACCTTGACGAACAACGCCATCGTATTCAGCGAAGATAAACGTGGTGTTGTCTTCATCCCAAACGCCACCCCATGCCGTGATTGCGGCTTCAGGAACAGTGAACTCAATCAGCTCTACGCCAGCAACAGGGCTGCCTGACCAAGTCCCCGTCGCAACACGAGTCGCACTCATATCTGGGTCTTGTTCAGTCCAATCCATCAAGTAGTAATGAGCGGTATTGTCATCAAGTAGCTCTACTGCCGCAGCCATGTCGCCATCTCCGGACAAGTAGACACCAACCAGATCCCCAGTATTAGCAGGAGTATTGACGGAAATGTCCGTGATCAACTCATCAAGATCAGTGACTTTACCATCTGTCGCACCACCATCACCTTGGAACACGTAGGCTTCGCTCTCTTCCCAAAGTTGATAGATATCATCTTCAGGCGTCAGCGTTGCTTCGACTTCTTTGGCATCTTTGCTAAACAGCTTAGTGGTATCCGTAAATTCATCCCAGATCTCATCTTCGTTTGCGTAATCTGAAACGTTGCTGCCTTCTAAATCAGTCAGTGTGGCTGATACGGTATAACTCACCGTCGATTCGAAGTTGGTTGCGTAGGCATAGATATCTTCACCGTCAGAGAAGTCGATGGTGTATAGACCATCTAACTGCTGCCAACCGGTCGCCGTCAGTACGATGCCGCTGTCTTCATCCAGATCGAAGCTAAATTCACCGAAGCTGTTTAGCGTCGCAATGCCGGTTAAGTTCGCCATACCATTAGCAATTTCAAGCGTTTCAATATCGATGTAGCCATCCTCGATGTCACCATCAAAGATAAACGCCATATCTAAGCTATTGAAGAAGCTGGCAGATTGTCGATTTCCGCTTTCAACAACCGTATCATCGAGCGGTGCTGAATCGAACTGATCGTCCACGCCATCATCATCATCGTCAGGATCGGCATTATTACCGATGCCATCAAGGTCAGTATCTACCGATTCATTAGGGTCTCCTGGGAAGGCATCTTGCAAGCCATCGA
The DNA here is from genome assembly GCF_000189275.1 of Vibrio sinaloensis DSM 21326. Classification (GTDB taxonomy): domain Bacteria; phylum Pseudomonadota; class Gammaproteobacteria; order Enterobacterales; family Vibrionaceae; genus Vibrio; species Vibrio sinaloensis. The sequence continues at coordinate 200,499 of NZ_AEVT01000058.1, forward strand.
CACCATCACCATCGGCATCCCCTGCTTGGGTATTGTCATCTGGGAATTCATCGTCAAGGTCATCAACACCGTCACCGTCGCTGTCACCAGCTCTGGTTGGGTCGCCAGGATATTCGTCTGTCGCGCTATCTACGCCATCACCATCTGAATCCCCCACACGCTCAGGATCATCTGGGAACTCATCGTAGAGATCGTCGGTGCCATCACCGTCGCTGTCCCCTGCGCGCGTATCATCATTAGGGTGTTCATCATCGGTATCGTTGACACCATCGTTGTCGTCATCTAAGTCAGCGTTATCACCGATGTTGTCTTTGTCTGCATCGGCCCATTCAGTGCCATCGGTTGGGAACTCATCTTGTGTATCTAAGTACGTATCACCATCATCGTCGGTGTCAGCGTTGTCACCAGTACCATCACCATCAAGGTCGTACTGTTCGTTTGGATCATTATCGAAAGCATCGAGTATGTCAGGAACACCATCACTATCGCTATCCGTCTCAACATCTATGGTGTCATAATCTTCTGGGTCACTGTCGTTGACCGTTTTGATTGACGAAGAAACACTGTCAGCCGATTCAAGCAGAGAATCATCGGTACCATCAGCGGCGTCACCAAGGTCTTCCTCATCGTCAGGAAGAACATTTTGCTCGACAATAGTTTCTGCTGCGAATGCGGCGTCATCAAGGTCATCTTCAATAAAGTCGCCGAGTACATCATCCGCATCAATGCCTAAATCGTCGGCCACTTGTTGAACCGCATCTTGTTTCGCTTGTTCAATTTCTTCTTCAGTCGCGTCATCATCGGTAGTTTGTTCAAGAATGACGTGCACTAAGGTCGAGAGTGGAGTGACATCGGTCTCCCCAGCAGGAGCTGACATCACGTAGCCTGTTTCTACCGGGCCGTTGTCTTCATCGACCGTTTGACCAGGAATCGCTTTGACGACTACAGCGTATTGGCTTGGATTGGTGACATTAGACACATCCAAGTTAGCCACACCACCTGCACCGGAAGTCGCAGAAGGTTCATTATCGTCTTGCTCGAAGTCGCCGTCGATATCAAGCCACACTAACGCGCCGTTTAGATACCCATCTATTGCGGTTACACTGTAAGTACTACTGCCTGAGGAGTTTGAATCGGAGGAGGAAGAACTGCCGCCCCCACACCCTGTAAGAACAACAGCACTGGCCAGACCAAGGGCCAGAGAAATTTTGTTTAGTTTCATACCTATATCCATTAGTTTACCAACCAACACATATAAGCTAGTGCTAAATTGTTACATCTTCCATTTTGCGATCAATTGCATATTTTTAGTTCGTAAGTGTTATTGACACTATAAATACCCTTACTTTTCATAACAGTACATCAATTCACCAAAAGAATTCAAACGCTCAATTGAATTTATAGCATTTATATAATCACTTATTAATTAATGACTTACTAAAGTTAAAAATAATTTTAGTAAGTCATGATTTTTTGCCATTCATCACACTATTTTGGGGTTTACGACTATCTGGTACGGGTGGGTGAGAACATCACTTACTCTGCATCTATTCGATACAGCGTCAAAGAAATATAAAACTAAGTGCTTAAAAGCTCGTCCTATTAGTTGACATGTTCACTCTCGTGTAGAGACCAAGATCAACTGAGCCTCTTCCCTCGCGGTAATATCAAACTCCATTGCTCTCACCAAGGTGCCGGCTTCAATCTTGGTGCCGTTTACCTCCGCACTGCCTGTACTCAAGTAGAGCAAAGCTTCACCATGATGAGTCGTCTGGTAACCTTGTGTCGCTTGAACCACATCAATAACGGTATGGCTATCAAACGTGTCGGACTGCTCTTTGTTACCACCATAGATACGTGTACGTTGATTAACTTCAGGTGTGTAGGATTTGTAACCTGCTGGCTCTCCCGCTTTCTCTGGCAATACCCACAGTTGGATCAACTGGTTTGGCACCCCGTCAGGGTTCACTTCGTTGTGAGCAAAACCTTCTCCACCCGCTCGTTGAACTTGCGCTTCGCCAGCGACCAATCCTTTTCCATGTTCCAGTGACCCTTTGTGACTCACCCGTCCTTTTGCCATTACGCTGATAACATCGATTTCACGGTGTGGATGCATGCCTGTTTCGCCATATGGAACAAAGTTAGCATCCGCGAGATAGACAAAATTGCCAATGCCGTTTGATGTTTTTGGGTGCTTACGAGCCCCGAATACACGGTCGTCAGTGACCACTTGTTTTTCTTTCAAACCGGCAAAACCACCTTGTGGGAGTTGATCAAGAGTTAGAATTTCCATCTTTGCTTCCTTATTTATTTAATTTGGCTGATGGAAGTAGAATAGTTTGGTATCACAAGTTGATATATAACCAATTTTAAACAATACTGTTCAATATTTGATAACTATTGAATGCCCATTATGCTCAACTGTGATTTAAATGACTTGATGGTTTTTGCCACTGTGGTGGAGAAAGGCAGTTTCACCGCAGCGGCCGAGGCATATAACACGCCCAAATCGAATGTCAGCCGCAAGATAACTCGGCTAGAAACGCACCTTGGGGTTCGGCTTTTAGAACGTTCAACTCGTTCATTACGATTAACTGAAGTCGGACAAAGGTACTATGAGTACTGCCGACGCATTAAGGATGAACTCAATGCGGCAGACAGCGCAGTTGAATCTATGCTCGAAAAACCTCAGGGAAGATTGCGAATTTGCACGTCGCTAGGTGTAGGCCAATCTCTGCTTTCCGAACACCTTGCCAACTTTTGTCTACAGCACCCAGACATCGAGTTGGATTTAGCATTGACCAATAGGCGTGTGGATTTAATTGAAGAGGGGTTTGACCTTGCATTTCGAATGGGCGATCTCGCAGACTCCAGCCTAGTGGCCAAGCGACTATGCGAGATCAATCTCAAACTCTATGCTGCGCCGGACCGCGGTTTCGAAGCCCTCTCCCACCCTAGCAATTTGCTCGATCAGCCGTTAATGCTCATGAGTGCAAAAGAGCGCAGTGCGGATTGGCAGCTCACCTCAAAACACGAGGAGTACCATGTGTCGTTTAAGCCAAGTGTTCGCTGTGATGACTTCTCTATGCTAAAACGAATGGCGGTTCAAGGGCTTGGCATCACAGAGCTGCCGGATTATATGGCCAAAGAGTTCGAGATAAATGGTAAGCTAATCAATGTATTACCTGACTGGTCATTTAAACCCGTTGCGCTCTATGCCCTCTACCCTAGCCATAGAGGTGCAACGCCTAAAGTCAGATCACTATTAGAGTACCTTAATAACGTCTTATAACAGGTTGGCTAACCCATACCATGAAAACTGTCTATCAAATAAGTGATTGTCATCTTAGTGATGATTCAAGCTTTGCCAATTTCAAACACGCTTTAGAGTTTGCGCAGAATGATGACTCTTGTGACACATTACTGCTCACAGGCGACCTATGCTGCAATCCTAAAGCGGGAGACTACACTCGACTGATCACCTTAGTTGAGCGACACGTCTCAAGTAAAACCGTCTACGCCGTTGCAGGTAATCATGACGATTCAGTTCTGATGCGAAAAGAACTGAAAGGCTCAACGATTAAAGTAGTCGACAAGACCAACATCCACGGCCGAAACGTTCTGTTTCTCGATTCTAGCTTCAAGCCAATCGATACTCGGCACCCACTTGGTTCAGGCCGTATAGATAAACGCGGTCTCGCAAAGCTTGAAAAGCAATTGAGAAAAGCGAAAGACGTGATTGTGGTTGTCCATCATCCCGTAATTCCTGTTGGCTCGGAGTGGATGAAATCGATTTGCATGGAAAATGATGGCACGCTGCTAAATACGCTCAGTAAACGTAGCGTAAGAGAAGTCATTTGTGGGCACGGTCATGACGGGCTAAAAGTAACAAAACACGGTGTAACACAGTATATGGCACCCGCGACAGCATACGGTTTTGATCACTCAATCGAAGAATATAATCGTAGCCAAAAGATTGGGTTAAGCAAAATCACTTTTCACAATGAGTCTATTGATTACCAGCCTATCTACCTTTGATTTTTGTTTTTAAAATAAAGACAAGATATAACGAAGCCCTGCCGATTGAGCAGGGTTTCACTCACCATTCAGTAGTGATTAACCGCCTAATGCCCCACCAAACGTATCAGCTACGTGAGCAACGATAGCGTCAACCGCGCTGGTGATGTCGGCATCTTCAAGCGTGCTCATCTGACCGTGTTGTCAGCGCACTCGCTAAGCTCTTCTTACCTTGTTATCTAACCTCTTTATACTTGCAGGCTACCTCTACGACTAATGTCTAAGCCACTGAGACTATTTGTTTTTTTCAGTTTGGTTTAAGGTACTAACAACTTCAACGATTCGATTTTGCAAGGTAATTTGTTCTTTATTGTTAACTGTGAACCTCAGGCTTTTACAACAGTACCAATGATATTCAAGCTTGTTTCCGACCCTATTCTCAGTCAGTTATCTTCACTTTTAAATAATAACTCAGTTACCTCTTATAGAGATTTATCGAATTCTTTGTAGAGAAACGAATATCACTCACTACTCCGCTACCTCTTAATACCGGGAGTAAATTACGTTTGTTGGAACAACACACCTCAGAGTGTGAACGAAAGGAATCAAAATGAGCAGTACTTTAGAGTCCGCACATATACGAACAGATAAGCCTCAAGCCAATGAGGATGAACTCAGTTATGAACAACAACACAAACCAAGCTCTGAATTTGAGTCCCGAGAGCAGTATCTAGAGCACGAGTTGCAAATCATGTCGCCTAAACGCTGGCGTCCAAACTTGCCGTTTAAAGATTATCGATTTGAGATTGAAGACACCATCCCAGCGATGGCGGCGACCATTGGTAAAGTGGTAATGGTGGGTGCTATTGCAGCAACCTTTGCCGGAGCTCTGGGGCTAAACGAAGGGTTTATTCTAGAAAATGTTCGATATGAATTACTGATCGCTTCAGTGTTCATTATTCTTTTCTCCGGTTTTTTATTACCAACCGCCAACCTCGCAGGTACACACGGTCCACTTATCCCTCTAATTCCGATTGTTGTTGCCGCTGGCGGGCACCCGATGGCCTTTGGCTTGCTGATTGGCGCCTTTGGCTTATTGCTGGCCATCAGTAAAGGTGGCAGCATGTTGGCAAATCTCACCAGTAAAGGCGTGTGTGGCGGCTTATTGCTCTACCTAGGCTTTGTTGGGACCGTTTCTCAAGTCAAAAAGCTATTCGCTTGGGCAGAAGGCATTGGTATGAGTCACATTGCTTTCGTCGTGATCTTTTGCACCATTATTTTGTATGCGCTATTGGAACATTTCCGTAAGCGTTGGCTAGCAGTCCCTCTTAGTTGCTTGCTGGGCGGCACGTTAGCTTTTGCGATGGGCGCACCGTTTACTTTCCAAACCGAACCTGGTTTGCCTCATATGAACCCTATGTATTGGTGGGGGGAGAATACAGGTTGGATGCTTGGTCTACCGACAATTGAACATTTCATGGTGGTATTGCCGTTTGCTATTTTAGCTGTGGCTATGTGGTCACCTGACTTCTTAGGCCATCAAGTATTCCAAAAAATCAGCTACCCAGGACGTACCGAAAAAGTACACATGAACATTGACGATACCATGACCACGGCTTCTATTCGTCAGACGTTTGGTTCTCTTCTTGGTGGTACTAACTTTACCTCTTCATGGGGGACTTACATCGTACCAGCGGCAATTGCTAAACGCCCTATTCCTGCAGGCGCATTGCTGACGGCTCTGTTTTGCATCATCGCCGCAATTTGGGGTTACCCGATGGATTTAGCTATCTGGCAACCGGTACTTTGTGTTGCGCTAATCGTTGGTGTGTTCGTCCCATTGCTAGAAGCTGGCATGGAAATGACGCGCGAAGGAAAAACCACCCAATCTGCTGCGATCGTTGTATTTTCTTCAGCGCTCGTAAACCCTGCATTTGGTTGGTCACTCACCATGCTGTTAGACAATTTAGGCTTAATCGGTTGTAAAGAACGTAGCGGTGAACTGAGTAAAATGAGCCGTTGGGTGTTGCCGGGCATTATGTTTGTGGTGCTAACCAGTGTGATGGCGTTAGTCGGTCTTCTACCGGGTATTCCAGCGATTATCCCAAGCTTTCGTTAATCAGATTAAAACGGTTTAGTACTGTGGCGCTAAGCCGTTTTTCTGATCTTCACTAAGAATACAGCTCGCCGATTTCAACTCACTTAACAATCTTTAGTCCATTGAACAACTCTAATACTTAGTTTTTCAAACCTTATTCTCTTTAGCAGTCCATTGATTTTTTCAAGTTTCCTGCCATTTGCGATTTTTGAAAACCACTTGAAAAGAAAAGCTCTGTCAGATTTATCTTTCTCCCACAAAGAAAAAGAGCAAGCGGCTTACACCACTTGCTCTCTTCCTATTCTTGTTAATCGCTTCGCTTATTTGAAACTGGCGTTATTTCGCTTCAGCTTCAAGTTTTAGGAAGTAATCAAAAATCACTGGTACGTCGTTATTTGCAAGGCCTGAATCTACCGCGGCTTGTAGGCTCTTAGAAGTGCCTTCTGCGATTAGAGACTGAGTACCTAGGTCAGAAACCATCTCTAGGAAGTAACCAAGATCTTTGTTTGCGTTAGCGATTGAGAAACCTAGCTTCTCTTCACCATCTACCGCGTAGAACTTACAGAACTGCATGAACGGTGAGTTAGAAGGGCCTGCCGACATAATGTCGAACAGTTGCTGGCCATCAACACCCGCAAGCTTAGCAACCGCGAATGCTTGAGACATTGCCGCTACTGTTGTCATACCCATAAAATTGTTTACAAGCTTAGTCGTGTGACCTGCACCAAGTGCGCCTAGGTGGAATACGTTTTCACCCTGCTCTTCTAGAACTGGCTTCACTTTGTTGAATGTATCGATGTCACCCGCTGCCATGATGTTCAATAGACCATCTTTAGCGTGTGCTGGAGTACGACCAAGAGGAGCGTCAATCATACCAGCGCCTTTTTGAGCTAAGTCTTCACCAATCTTCTTAGTCGAAGCTGGGATAGAAGTACCAAAGTCGATCAGCGTTTTGCCTTCAGACATACCCGCTAGGATACCTTCGTCGCCGTAAACCACTTTCTCAACAACTGCAGATGTAGTCAGACATAGCATCACGATATCGCTGTTTTCTGCTAGCTCTTTACCTGTGCTTACTGCTGTCGCGCCGCGTTCAACACATACCGCTACTGCATCTTTGTTTAGATCCATCACGTTTAGTTGGTAACCACGTTTTTGTAGGTTCTCAACCATGTTGCCGCCCATTAGGCCCAGACCGATAAAGCCGATAGTAGGTTTAGTCATCTTTGTCTCCAAATGCATTATTGTATGATTATATGATTATATAACCAGAATAATATTGTTATATAGCCATTAGATCAATCATAAAATAGGTCGAGATAGACAATAGAGCGCCTTTTTGTGATCAAAAACGTCGCTCAATCCTTTGTTTATGGTCATCTCTTTTAAAAAATGTTTTTTAAACTTTCGCTTTGGCTTAGCTATTAAGTCATACATATAGTCATATCTTAGCCAAATCAATATTCAAAACATTAGATGGAAAGCCAGTCAGTCTCCGTGACTGGCTTTAGAGTTGAATGATGAACGCAGGTTACTCCTGACTAGCCAGTTGCTGCTTTGGGTTATTTGCCGCATTCACTAGCAATACCCCAACCGTTAGAACCATAGAACCACACAGTAGGAACAGTAGTCGCCCTGTTGGCTCGTTTGGAATCAGAGCCATTGCCAAGATACCAAAGCCCGCTACGCTGATAAGTTTACCAAGCATGCCACGCTGTTTTGTATCTAGGTTCTGCTGCTCTTCACTGTCTGCCACGATTGGTGTGTTCCAGTTCTTGAACAGCTGGTCTACTTCTTTCTCACGCTCTGGCGTTAGGCCTTTGTAGAAGCGAGTTGTTAGTAAGAAGAAGCCACCAGTGAAGACAACGTGTGCTGCTAAGCTCAAGCCAACTTTAAGGTCAGCCCACTCACGGCCTGTCAGCGCTTGCTCAAGACCAAAGATGCGTTCTACATCTTCTGCTTGTAGTGAGATACCGAAGATGTAAGAAACAAAGCCACCCACAATCAATGTTGCCCAACCTGCCCAATCTGGTGTTTTACGAATCCACATACCTAGCAGTACCGGAATCAGCATTGGGAAGCCAATCAGTGCACCCACGTTCAGTACGATGTCGAACAGACTTAGGTGACGCAGAGAGTTAATAAATAGACCGATACCGATGATGATAAGACCCATCATGATAGTCGTTAGCTTACTGATGATAACCAGCTCTTTTTGAGACGCTTGAGGGCGTACAATCGGGCTGTAGAAGTTCATCACGAAGATACCCGCATTACGGTTAAGGCCTGAGTCCATCGAAGACATGGTCGCCGCAAACATCGCTGACATCAGTAGACCAACCATACCTGCTGGCATGACGTTTTGTACAAACGCTAGGTAAGCCGCATCACCACCCACTGAGCCATATTGCTCTGCAAAGTCAGGCATAAACGCCGCTACGTACCAAGGTGGAAGGAACCAAATGATAGGACCAACAATCATTAGCACACACGCTAGGCCTGCCGCTTTACGCGCGTTTTCACTGTCTTTTGCACATAGGTAGCGATAAGCGTTGATGCTGTTGTTCATGACACCGAACTGCTTAACAAAGATAAACACTACCCAAAGGATAAAGATACTGACGTAGTTCAGGTTGTTACCAAGCATGAAGTCGCCGTGGAAGTTCGACACGATGTTGCCGATACCACCACCGTGGAAGTAAGCCGCGACCGCACAGGTAATGGTTACTGCCATGATAACTAGCATCTGCATAAAATCAGACGCGACAACCGCCCAAGAACCGCCTGTAACCGCCATCAGCATCAGAACTAAGCCCGTTACTACGATGGTCGCTTCCATTGGAATGTTGAATACCGCTGCGACAAAGATAGCCAAACCGTTTAGCCAAATACCCGCAGAGATCAAGCTGTCTGGCATACCAGCCCAAGTAAAGAACTGCTCTGACGTTTTACCAAAACGTTGGCGAATCGCTTCAATCGCCGTCACAACACGGAGTTGGCGGAATTTTGGAGCGAAGTAGAGGTAGTTCATAAAGTAGCCAAATGCGTTGGCTAAGAATAGGATTACAACAACGAAACCGTCGTTGAATGCGCGTCCTGCGGCACCTGTAAACGTCCATGCTGAAAATTGCGTCATGAAGGCGGTAGCACCTACCATCCACCACAACATCTTACCGCCCCCTCGGAAGTAATCACTGGTCGATGTAGTGAACTTTCTGAACATCCAACCAATTGCGATTAAAAAGAAGAAGTAGGCAAGAACAACAAGAGTATCAATAGTCATTTTTTCAGCCTTTTAAGTATCATCATTAACTGACTCCTAGATTACTCCAGTTAGATTTTATTTGTACTACAATATGCTTTTATTGTGATCTGAAACATAACTATTTTAGTGGTTAAAATCGCCTAGAAAGCCTTAAAAACGACCTTTAAACCACTAAATACCTGATAAACCCTACTGTTTTGAAAAATAATTGTAATACAAATAAAGAATTAGGGACTGATAAAAGTATGGAATAGTTTCGAGAGTTGCGCTTTGTTCGATAACAAAAAAAGCGAGCCACGCGGCTCGCTTCAAATTATTCGCTAGTTTAATCGGGGAAGTGCAGCACCTACGCTACGTGTGCAACCGCATCACGAACCAAAGTACCTAGCTCATCCCATTTACCTTCATCAATCAGCTTGGTTGGAACCATCCAAGTACCGCCACACGCCAGTACTGACGGAATAGACAGATAGTCATCAACATTACCTAGGCTTACACCACCTGTAGGCATAAATTTCACTGGGTAAACCGCCGTTAGCGCTTTAAGCATACTCACGCCGCCTGATGGCTCTGCAGGGAAAAACTTCAATGTACGTAGACCCATTTCCATCGCTTGTTCAACAAGGCTTGGGTTGTTAACACCTGGTACAATCGCAACGCCTTTATCTAAACAGTATTGAACTGTACGAGGGTTAAAGCCTGGGCTCACGATGAAATCCACACCCGCTTCGATCGCTTGATCAACTTGCTCGTTAGTCAAAACAGTACCCGCGCCAATCAGCATTTCTGGGAACTCAGCACGCATCGCTGCGATCGCTTCCGCTGCACACTCGGTACGGAATGTAATTTCAGCACAAGGCATACCGTTTTCAACCAAAGTACGGCCAAGCGGTACCGCATCTTCCACTTTATTGATCGCAATAACAGGAACGACTTTCAGGTTTGCTAGCTGGTCATTTAATGTAGTCATGAATACTTACTCGCTTTATTTAGGCCCTCTGTTGAAGACCGTTTAGAATTAGATTTGTAGGTCAGGCATTACATCGCGTGGGATGATTGCCCCTTTGTGTTGAATAACGGAGCCTGCAACACAATGGCCGGTGTACGCTGCGTCTTGTGCGCTGCCACCCGTAATACGCTTGGCTAGGAAACCTGCGCTGAATGAATCACCCGCAGCAGTGGTGTCAATCACCTTTTCGACAGGGTCAGGAGCGACAAAGTTTGCGCTCTCGCCGACCACAACTAGGCAATCTTTTGCGCCACGTTTAATGATGATCTCTTGCACGCCAGCGCGGGCTGTTCTCTCGATACACTGTTCGACATCAACGTCGCCATAGAGTTCTTGGTCATCTTCAAACGTAAGCAGCGCAGTATCTGTTAATGCCAGCATTTTAAGATAACACTCGACCGCTTGCTGCTTGTCTGCCCATAACTGTGGACGATAGTTGTTATCAAAGAATACCTTACCACCTTGAGCTTTGTACTGGTGAAGAAACTCAAACAATTTTTCGCGCCCAACAGGGGTCACAATCGCCAGCGTAATGCCGCTCAAATAGACGGCATCGTATTGGTAGAGCTTGTCCAACACGGCTTGAGATTGAGGCTGTTCAAACATGAATTTAGCCGCAGATTCATTACGCCAGTAGTAGAAACTACGTTCACCCGTTTCGTCGGTTTCGATAGCGTAGATACCTGGTTGACGACCCGGCACCGTCATCACAAGATCGGTATCAATCCCCTCTTCCTGCCAGCTTGTTAGCATCTCTTGGCTGAAAGGATCTAAGCCTAGCGCTGTAACATAACTCGTTTTGATGTCATGTGATTTGGTTAGGCGTGATAAGTAAAGTGCGGTATTTAGCGTGTCACCACCAAATGATTGTTGAAGCTGACCTTCCTTCTTCTGTAGCTCAACCATACACTCGCCAATGATCGCGATATTTAATGATTTCATATTGTCACCTTAGCAACTGAGGTTGCGCTATACGTTACTTCAAGAAGTCTTCACGAGCTGGGTTGAAGATATCTAAAAGAATACTGTCTTGCTCTAGAGCAACAGCACCGTGCATCATGTGTTTGCGAGCAAAGTAAGCATCGCCTTCTTTTAGCACTTTCTTCTCACCTTCGATTTCCGCTTCAAAACTGCCACGTACTACGTAACCAATTTGGTCGTGGATTTCGTGAGTATGCGGAGCGCCAATCGCGCCTTTGTCAAAACATAGGTGAACCGCCATTAAGTCATCTGTGTAAGCAACAATTTTACGTTTGATACCGCCGCCTAGCTCTTCCCACGGGTTCTCATCTAATACAAAGAAAGAATTCATCGTCATACTCCTAAAGATTTCTATTAAAGCGAGCCAGATAAATTCAGTTCGCCATCAAATTGATAAGGAGCATAACCCATAAATTTTAATTGTCATACAATATATCTAGAATTGTGTGACTTTAATCAAAGATAGACTTGAATAAGTAGAGACATGACAATGCATTAACATTACCAAACAATTATTTGAATCATTTAAATTCAGTTACTTAGATAAAACCACGTGACCTCACTCTCTCTTTTGCCGACAAAGACTACCAACAAATCTCATATTGTATTACTTTATAGGAAGTTTAAGATAACAACACACTTCATCTAGAGGGTGGCATTGAAATGACGACACAACCGATTTTATTGACTGAATCTGAAATCGCGCTTTTGAGAAAGGAAGTAGGTAAGCCGAGCTTGATGGGAAAAACCATTGAAGCCAATTGCAAGGAACTGGACGCATTTATGCGTCTACCATTGGACGTACCTGGTCACGGCGAAGCTGGTGGTTATGAACACAACCGCCACAAACAAAACTACACTTACATGAACTTAGCGGGCCGTTTATTCTTGATCACCCAAGAAGAAAAATACGCGCAGTTCGTTAAAGATCTTCTCGCTATTTACGCAGAGAAATACCTAACTTTTGATTTCCACGTACAGAAAAACACTAACCCAACAGGTCGTCTTTTCCACCAGATCCTTAATGAACACTGTTGGTTAATGTTTACTAGCCTTGCGTACTCTTGTGTGGCATCAGTGATGACGAAAGAAGAGCGTACAGCTGTCGTTGAGCGTATTTTCGAACCAATGCTAGACATGTTCACAGTGAAATACGCGCACGATTTCGACCGTATCCACAACCACGGTATCTGGGCTGTGGCGGCTGTTGGTATTTGTGGCCTTGCGATTGGCAAACCTGAATATCTAGAGATGTCTGTTTACGGTCAAGACCATGACGATACAGGCGGCTTCTTAGCGCAAATCTCACAACTGTTTGCACCGTCTGGCTACTACATGGAAGGTCCGTATTACCACCGTTATGCGATTCGTCCAACTTGCGTATTTGCTGAAGTAGTACACCGTCACATGCCTGAAGTAGATATCTACAACTACAAAGACAAAGTGATTGGCAACACGGTACAAGCGATGTTGGCAACGGCTTACCCGAATGGTGAGTTCCCTGCCCTCAACGATGCTTCTCGCACAATGAGCATTACCGATATGGGCGTTCAAGTTGCCGTAAGCGTGTACAGCAAGCACTATGGCCTTGACGACAACATCCTTGGCATGGCGAAGATTCAAAACGCTGTTTGGATGCACCCTTGTGGTTTAGAGCTTTCTCAAGCTTATGATGAAGCCATTGCCGACCGTGAAATTGGTATGCCTTTCTGGCCAAGTGTGGAACTAAACGAAGGCCCACAAGGTAATAATGGCGCACAAGGCTTTATCCGAATGCAGGATAAAACCGGTGATGTGTCGCAGCTTGTAATGAACTACGGCCAACACGGCATGGGACATGGTAACTTCGATACGCTTGGCATTACCTTCTTCAACCGTGGTCAAGAAGTTCTGCGTGAGTACGGCTTCTGTCGCTGGGTAAACGTAGAGCCTAAGTTTGGCGGTCGTTACCTTGATGAAAACAAATCATACGCACGTCAAACTATTGCGCACAACGCGGTAACGATTGATGAGCAATGTCAGAATGGTTTCGATGTAGAACGTGCAGACTCCGTACATGGACTACCTCACTTCTTCAAAGTAGAAGGTAACGAGATCAATGGTATGAGTGCATTCGCCAACGATCATTACCCAAATACAGACATGCAGCGCAGTGTGTTCATGCTTAACCTAGATGAACTGGAAGCACCGCTACTACTAGACCTTTACCGCATTAAAAGTGAAGGTGAACATCAGTACGACTACTCTCATCAATACGATGGTCAGATCGTACGTACCAACTTCGATTACCAAAGCTTTGGTGAACTGAACACGCTTGGCGATGATTTCGGTTACCAGCACCTTTGGAAAGTAGCAAGCGGCAAAACGCAAGATACAGCACTGGTTAGCTGGCTACAAAACAACACCTACTACACTTGGTTAGGCACAAGCAGCAGCGCGAAACAAAATGGTGACAATGAAGTGATCTTCACTCGCACTGGCGCCAATGACCCAAGCTTTAACCTACGTAGCGAACCCGCATTCATTCTACGCAGCAAGGGCGAATCGACGTTATTTGCTTCTGTGCTAGAAACACACGGCTACTTCAACGAAGAGTTTGAGCAATCGGTGAATGCACGTGGTCAGGTAAAAGATATCCGCGTCGTGGGCTACGACGCTGTCGGTAGCATCGTAGAAATCGCAACCGAGAAATCGCTGGTGACTGTCATGATCAGCAATGTACTCGGTGCTAACGACCAAACCCCACATCAAGTAGAAATTAACGGTAAAACATACAGCTGGAATGGCTTCTACTCACTAGAAGTGACTGAATTCGAGCAGGAGAAATAAGAATGAGCTATCAACCACTATTACTGAACTTTGACGAAGCAGCAGAGCTTAAAAAGTCACTTGGCACGGATAGCCTACTAGGTCACGCACTTGCACGTGATATTAAACAAACTGACAGCTACATGGCTGAGGTGGGTATTGAAGTACCAGGCCATGGCGAAGGCGGTGGTTACGAACACAACCGTCATAAGCAGAACTACATTCACATTGATTTAGCGGGTCGCCTATTCCTTATCACGGGCGAGCCGAAATACCGTGACTACATTGTGGAGATGCTAACGGCTTACGCGAAGGTTTACCCAAAGCTTGAAAGCAACACAAGCCGTGACTCGAATCCTCCAGGTAAGATCTTCCACCAAACTCTGAATGAGAACATGTGGATGCTATACGCTTCTTGCGCGTACAGCTGCGTTTACCACACGTTGGAAGAAGAACAAAAGACACTTATTGAAAACGATCTATTCAAGCAGATGATTGAGCTGTTCGTGGTAACTTACGGTCACGACTTCGACATCGTTCACAACCACGGTTTGTGGGCAGTTGCAGCGGTTGGTATCTGTGGCTATGCAATCAACGATCAAGACGCAGTAGACAAAGCGCTTTACGGCTTGAAGTTAGACAAAGTAAGCGGCGGTTTCCTAGCTCAGCTAGACCAATTGTTCTCGCCAGACGGCTACTACATGGAAGGTCCTTATTACCACCGTTTCTCGCTTCGCCCAATCTACCTATTTGCCGAGGCAATTGAACGTCGTCAGCCAGAACTTAAGATCTACGAGTTCAACGACTCAGTCATCAAGACAACGTCTTACGCAGTATTTAAGACCGCATTCCCAGATGGTACTTTGCCAGCACTGAACGATTCATCAAAGACGATTTCGATCAACGACGAAGGCGTTATCATGGCGACGTCTGTTTGTTACCACCGTTACGAACAAACTGAGACACTTCTTGGCATGGCAGACCACCAGCAAGATGTTTGGGTTCATATCTCAGGTAAAACATTGTCTGACGCGGTTGCAGAAGCAGACGACATTAAACCCTTCAACTGGGGCAGCCTATTTGTAACTGATGGCCCAGAAGGTGAAAAAGGCGGCGTAAGCATTCTTCGTCACCGCGACGAACAAGATGACGATACGATGGCGCTTATCTGGTTTGGTCAACACGGTTCTGATCACCAATACCACTCAGCGTTAGACCATGGTCACTACGACGGTCTGCACCTAAGTGTGTTTAACCGCGGTCATGAAGTGCTGCACGATTACGGCTTCGGTCGCTGGGTAAATGTTGAGCCGAAGTTTGGCGGTCGTTACATCCCAGAGAACAAGTCTTACTGTAAACAGACTGTCGCGCACAACACAGTAACGGTTGACCAAAAGACACAAAACAACTTCGACACCGCTCTAGCGGAATCAAGGTACGGTTCTAAGCACTTCTTCAAAGTGGACGATGAAAAGCTGCAAGGCATGAGTGGTCGTATTTCTGGCTACTATGATGGCGTAGACATGCAACGCAGCATCATTCTTGCTGAATTGCCAGAGTTCGAAAAACCGCTTGTGATTGATGTGTACCGCATCGAAGCAGAGCAAGAGCACCAATATGACTTGCCTGTGCACTACTCTGGTCAAATCATCCGTACTGACTTCGACTACAAAGTTGAAAGCACGCTGCGTCCTCTTGGTGAAAACAACGGTTACCAACACTTATGGAATGTAGGCTCAGGCCAAGTCCCTTATTCATCAGAAAGAACAAGCTCTCTAGTAAGCTGGCTACACGACAGCAGCTACTACTCTCTGGTAACGAGCGTAACCAAAGAGAGTGAAGTTTACTTTGCTCGCACTGGCGCAAACGATCCAGACTTCAACTTGAAGAGCGAGCCAGCACTGATCTTGCGTCAATCAGGTCAAAATCACGTGTTTGCTTCAGTACTAGAGACACACGGTTACTTCAACGAATCTATCGAAGCATCAGTTGGTGCTCGTGGCTTAGTTGAGTCAGTCACTGTAGTTGGCAACAACGAAGTCGGTACAGTCATTCGCCTGCAAACAACAACGGGCAACACTTACCATTTTGCTATCTGTAACCTAGACGAAGACAAGCAGAACGCAGCGCACACAGTTGAGTTCGACGGTGTGACTTACACTTGGGAAGGAGCATTCGCACAGATTTAATCGTTGCGTTTAATGTAAAAAATCGGGAAATAAGTCAAAGCCGAGCATCATGCTCGGCTTTTTTATCTCGGGGTAAGCTTATGAACTTACTTTGGTTTGATTTGATTGTAGGTTCGCATCAATACTTTGATCGCCCTTTAGCCTTTCCCAAAGTTGTCCCATCAATTCAAAGCTACGTTCGCTCGGATAACGCTGTGTGGAGTCCAGTAGTTCCCACTCGCCACTATCACTCTTTTCGGCAAAGATAAACTCAAACGCAAGATTGTTAGACATGCCTAATCGTAAATCAGTGACAATCAAGGAATCGTCTTCAACACGGTAGTTAAGGTAGTTGTGCGAAAATGATTTCAACCCAATGAGTGTTTCAGGTTGATCTTCTAATGGCCATTCGCCCAAAGAGTGGGAAATAAAATCAATATTATCGTTACCATCTAACACGGAGGCTAAACCTTCCCAATACTTACCCTCGTCCATAACAACCACCCGCCATAGCAGGGTATTAAAAGGCGTTGGCGTAATCAAAACTTGTTGGTTTGGTAGATTTTGTGCACTCAAGTTCTGTTCAACTCTGGAAGCAATCATCTGTTGAGAGGCATACCCCCACCCTAAATAGAGCGTTGAAATCAGCACCACGGTTTGACACCAACACCCACCGCTGCTTTTCGAGAACAGCGCAACACCTATCGCAAACAACAGAGGTAACGTATAGAGAGGGTCGATGATGAACACGTTTCTCAATTCAAAGTAGCCCTCAAATGGCCAGATCAACTGAGTGCCGTAAGTGGTCATTGTATCCAACAGAGTATGAGTCACGAATACACTGACAGTGAGGAAAAACACCCGCGCAAGCGTCCAAAACGAATCAGGACGTAAGCGGCAATAGAGCCAAGAAATCAGCAAAGCAAAAGGAGGTAGCACAAGCAAAGAGTGAGTAAAGCCGCGATGTTTGATCGTATTTTGCACCGCATCGCCATAATCCAGTATGACATCCAAGTCCGGCAATGTACCTAAGGCTGCGCCCACTAAGAGCACTTTCGCATTGCACTTCTTACCTGCGATTGCCCCTGCGACTGTGGCTCCTAAAGCAGCTTGAGTAATTGAGTCCATCTATCTCGTTTCATTCATAAATAACTAACATTGAAAACTAATCGGCTGAGCGAATAGTGTCAAACACAACAGCCTTTTCTACTCAGCTATTTACGATCTTTTACGTAATAGAGGATCAGTGGGCGAAACAGAGAATTCTAGAAACAATGAAGCCCTCACAGTGAGGGCTTCGAGTCAGAGGTTAGTCATACATCAGCTTATCAGCTTTAGTGAGGTCAAATTCATTGAGTGACTTTCTGGCTAAATGTCTAAACGGCAGTGCTTTGACCATCTCTTCAAACGGCAGAATCGCAAACGCCCAAAATATAGAAGCATCAAGCCCAATAACAACTAACGCACACAGTGGCAGTGACACCACCCATTGACCCGTGAAGTTAATTTTAAAAACCGCCGTTGTTTTACCGAGCGCTCGGAGCACATGGCCATGCACAGTGTTATAGCCTCTGACGATAGGGAGAAAGATATACAACGGCGCAATCACAGCCAAGGCTTGATAGGTATCGGCTTCTAGATCTGGATAAAGATCAGGTAAAAACCAGCTCAAAATGAAGAAGAACAGCGCCGACACCATCGAGATCACCACTGCCATATCAATACTGACATCGACATTTTTTCTCAGGTCGTCTAACTGACGCGAGCCAATCGCTTGGCTAATCGTAATGGCCGATGAGTGCGCCCAAGCCGTAATAAATTGTGTACCCATTTTTATCCACGGCATCACAATCGTCATCGCTACATAGGCGTAAAGCGTCAGCTGAGAGAATATCAACATGTAGATGGTCGCACCCGCTTGAAGCATGGTGACATTTGCGGCAACCGGAAAGATCTCTTTGAAGTGATTTTTGACGTTGGTCTTTAATGATGCGTCTAAACGTCGGATATCCAGCATCAGTGATGATGTCATCTTAATGCACAGTGACAAGAAGATGAATCGAACGCTAATCGCAACCAAACTGCCCGCCGCTGCGCCCTCAACACCCATACCTGAGTAACCCATCGCTCCATGAATCAACACATATGACGCGACTACATTGACAGGGAGCTCAATCAAATAGCCTTTAAACGGTACCTTAGTACGACCTAAAGCATTGAACAGTGCGATCATTACTTGAGTTGTTGCATTGAACAAGATGATGTACTTCGCAACGGCAAGGTAACGCTCTGTTTCACCGATTAATGAAGTATCATCCGTCAACAATCCGATTAATGCAGAGCCACCTATAGAGAGCGCAAGCCAAAACAGCAGCGCAATCACCAAGTTAATGGATAGCCCCGCCCAAAAGCCTCGGTTTAAGCTGTCACTGTTGGACGAACCAAAGGCGCGACTTAATACCAATTGAGAACCATTGGCTAAGGCCATTTGCACCCCCAAAACAAAGGCGACTATCGTTGAGGCGATCCCCATTGCAGCAAGGGAGATTTCACCCAATGGAGAGACTAAGAACGTGTCGATCATCAGCATTGATTGCATCAAAAGTGCATTCAGCGCCAACGGCCAAGCGAGCGAAAGGTTCTTTTTTACATACGGCGTAGAGGACATATTGAACTTATTTGGGGTGTTTCCAAAGAAGGCTCCGATAGCAAAGCCTCCCTATTTGTGTGTGTAACAGCAGAACAAACGCTTATCCGTTTGCCACTAGAGCCAACTTTTGATTCTCGTCATCAAGCAATATTTGAGAAGCAATCCGCGCTTCACTTGGGTCACCAGCCATGATGGCATTGTAAATGCGTTGGTGCTCTTCTAAGCAAAAACGACCGCCCTCGGCAGACTCATCAATGAACTGTTTAAAGATGGTCGACAAAATATTGCTGAACGGAATATAGAACTGGTTACCGGTACAAAGAAAAATGGTTTGATGGAACAGATGATCGTTCTCTGTCCATGCTCGGTAATCGTAGCTTCTCGCGGCAATGGTCATCGACTGAAAAATCACGGAGAGTGACTTTCGCTGACTCGCAGATGCGTGTGTTGCCGCTAATGCACAGGCTTCAGGCTCAATCGCTTTACGCAACCCAAGAAATTGCCCCAAAAATGGTGCGGAATCTTCGAGATCTTGTATCCACTCTAGCAATTGTGGATCAAGAAAATGCCAGTGCTGACGGGGTCTCACCATCGTACCGACTTTAGGCTTAGATTCAATAAGCCCCTTTGCCGACAACAACTTAGTCGATTCTCTAAGTGCGGTTCGGCTGACTCCAAATGCTTCACATAATTCAAGTTCACTGGGTAGCTTTTCTAGTTCAGCTATCTCTCTAGACAATATCTTACGCGCTAATTGCCGTGCTATTTGAACGTGAATCTTGCGACTGGAGTTTTCTACCAACGAAAACGTGGCCATAACTGGCTCCTATAACAAGACGCTAAATAAATCATACAATATCATCTATAAATAACAAGCGACCAGATCTCATAATCCACTATTCGGGTAATGAGAGATCTGTTAGATTCGGCTTTAACGGGCTTATTTAGAAATGAGATTCACTTGATACTACTCGGATAAACACCTTGTATACCCTGTAATGACAGAGCGATTTATTACGACCAAACGTTAAGTTTGTGAATCAAAGATGCCTTTGGGAAAAGAGTGCTTGGAGCACCATAGTCCAAGTGCTAGAATTACACTTAAATAATACATATCAATTATAAGTTAGATTATGACTGGATCATTTAGCTCTATCTCAGGCTCAAAACGCAGCCTGCACGTTCAAGTGGCGCGTGAAATTGCACGTGGCATCTTATCTGGCAAGTTGGCTCAAGGCTCTATCCTTCCTGGTGAAATGGACCTGTGTGAGCAATTTGGTGTTAGTCGTACCGCACTGCGTGAAGCCGTTAAACTGTTAACCTCAAAAGGCTTACTTGAGTCTCGCCCTAAAGTTGGCACCCGTGTAATCGATCGCGCTTACTGGAACTTCCTTGATCCACAATTGATTGAATGGATGGATGGTCTAGCCGATACCGATCAGTTCTGCGGTCAATTTTTGGGCCTACGCCGTGCTATTGAGCCAGAAGCCTGTGCCCTAGCCGCAAAACATGCCACTGCGGAGCAACGTATTGAGCTATCAGAAACTTTCCAAAGAATGGTGGAAGTGGCAGAAGCCCCTGAATTTGACCATGCAAAATGGATGGAAGTCGACACGAAATTCCATAGTCTGATTTTCAATGCGACAGGCAATGACTTCTACCTACCTTTCGGTAATATCCTGACGACCATGTTTGTGAATTTCATCGCGCATTCTTCAGAAGAAGGCAGTACGTGTATCAATGAACACCGCCAAATCTACGAGGCAATCATGGCAGGTAACAGTGACAAAGCACGTCAAGCATCAGCAAACCACCTACTAGACTCGAATCACCGCCTCGCAACGGTCTAGTTTAAAAACACTTCAAATCCTAAAGCACGCTTTCTGGCGTGCTTTTTTGTATCGAACACTCAAGGTTTAACCAAATTTTGATGCACGCAACACAATAAGAGATATAATAATACAATTATATCTCTATCAATGGTTAGCTATGAGTGATCCGTTACTGCCTAATATTATCCAGTTCATTCGACAAATCGATCCGTTCGATAAAGTGCCTGAGTCTAACTTAAGGCAGTTAGCGTCGAATATACATATCACCTATCTAGCCAAGGGCGATACGGTCAATCCATGTGATAACCCTGAAGAGAAGTCCCTCTATGTCATTCGGACGGGGTCGATGGAACAGAGAAAAAGCGATGGCGTGCTTCGAGCTAGGCTTGGCCCTGAAGATCTGTTTGGTTTCACCTTTCTAGATAAACAGATCGATGATGAGCAAGGGTATCAGGCGATCGCCATTGAAAGTACGCTGCTTTACATCATTCCCCACTCTGCCCTACAAACTTTATTCAAAGAGTTTCCCGCGTGCGCCGAACACTTTGCGTCGCAAGCACAAGTACGGCTTAAGTCAGCATTAGACGTTGTTTGGTCTAATAAAGAGAAAGGCTTATTCATTAAACGAGTTGATGAAGTGGCTAGCGGTCGAGTTGCTGTTGTCACCTCAGATTTGTCGATAAGGGAAGTCGCACATACCATGCTAGTACAGCGATCTCCCTGCGCGGTAATCTATGAAGATAATCAGATTGTTGGCTTAATTACTGACCGAGATATGACCAAACGGGTTATTGCCGTTGGCGCTTCAACCGATGGTCCAATTCGTGACGTGATGACTCATTCACCACAAACCGTAAAGCCTGACGACTTGGTACTTCACGCCGCATCCATCATGATGCAATCCAACATCAGAAATTTGCCTGTGGTTCAAGATAATAAGGTGGTTGGGCTTTTGACCACCACTCACCTTGTTCAGAACCACCGCGTTCAAGCTATTTTCCTGATTGAAAAGATAAAATACGCCGGTAGCGTTAAGTCCCTATCTAGTTTCACACCTGAACGCCAAGCCATATTTGAGGCTCTGGTTGAAGGCAATGTCGCGCCTGAAGTGATCGGCAAAGTAATGACAATGATTATGGATGCCTACACAAAACGGCTTATCCAAATCGCCATCGACAAACTGGGCCCCCCACCTTGCGACTTTTCTTGGATCGTCGCAGGCTCACATGCGCGCAATGAAGTACACATGTTGTCTGACCAAGACAGTGCGATCGTACTTGCCGATGACGCGACCGAAAACGACCGTATCTACTTTAAACACCTTGCGATGATGGTCACCAATGGCCTCGCTAGCTGTGATTACCCACTTTGCCCAGGCAAATTCATGGCAGCGACACCGAAATGGTGTCAAACCCTGAGTGTCTGGAAACATTACTACAAGAAGTGGGTAGCAAACCCTGAGTATGAACGCCTGCTCAATATCAGTGTGTTCTTAGAGATTCGGACCGTGTTTGGTGTCAGCGATTATGAAAAACAGCTTAGAGAAGCCCTACATGAGAACATCCGTAGCAACCGCGAATTCTTGAGTATGCTTGTAAACGATGCGGTGACTACAAATCCGCCGCTTGGTATCTTCAACAAGCTTGTACTCGAGAAGTCAGGAGAAAACAAAAAGACACTTAACGTTAAAAAGTATGCGATCAACTTAATTATCGACCTCGCTCGAATCTACGGTTTGGCGGTAGA
Source organism: Vibrio sinaloensis DSM 21326 (assembly GCF_000189275.1). Classification (GTDB taxonomy): domain Bacteria; phylum Pseudomonadota; class Gammaproteobacteria; order Enterobacterales; family Vibrionaceae; genus Vibrio; species Vibrio sinaloensis. Next base: position 223,073 of record NZ_AEVT01000058.1, read on the forward strand.
GACTGATGTTTCTGCCACCGATGAACGCTTTAAAGCCGCCTATGAGAAAGGTGTGCTAAGCGAAGATGCATTTAAAAACATCCTTGGCGCCTACGAGTTTATTCTGTCGTTTCGATTCAACCACCAGCTCGAAGCATTGAAGAGTGGTCATACACCTGATAATCACATCAACCCTGATAGTTTTGGTAGCTTTGAGCGCAAGCACTTAAAAGATGCGTTTAGGATCATTGCCGACCTTCAGGAGGCGGCGAAAGTGAGGTTTGGGAATCGTTAATGAAAATACTCACAGACTTTTTTCATCCACTTTCAAGGTTTAATCGTAAGCGCGCGCATTACAGAGGCCAAGTTCCTTTGCCTGAGGAGCTAAATAGCGTTTTTCATTTCGAGTCTGTACCCGTAGATGCTAACGCGAAAGGCTTAGACTATTTAGTGCTCGACCTTGAAACAACTGGGCTTGATGCCGAATCTGACCTCATCTTGTCGATGGGTTGGGTCGAAATATCAAATGGTGTGATTGATTTAAGTACGGCACAGCATTTCTACCTCAGTAACGAATCGCAGATCAAACCCGAAACAGCCGTAATAAACCATATCACGCCTCAGATGCTGGAAGATGGCATCTCAATCCACGACGCTATGAATGCGCTTTTCGAAGTTGCACAAGGCAAAGTGTTGGTCGCCCACTCTTGTTCGGTAGAAAACAGTTTCATTCAGCGTTATCTCTCGTATCGTTTTCAGATCAATGCCGTCCCTTTAATGTGGCTAGATACGCTTTGTATTGAGAAGAAATTGGCGCGGGCTATCAATAATCACCAAGATCTTGATGTTTCACTTGGAGCAACCAGAGAGCGCTATCAACTGCCTGAATACATTGAGCATAATGCTTTAATGGATGCTGTCGCGACCGCAGAATTACTACTCGCTCAAGAAGCACGACTCGCCTCAAGTAAGCCCGTTACCATAGGTTTGCTCTATCGGTTAAGCCACTAGAGAAACTAAAAAAAGCCAGCATATCGCTGGCTTTTCACTGGACAGTTTGAATCAATTAGAAGCTGTAGGTCAGACCGACACGGCTACGTAGTTCACGTTTATCTGATGTTGAATCCACGTTTACATCACCAAATTCAACGTACGGTGCCCATTGACCAAAGTGGCGGCGAGCAGTGGCATTTAGTTCATAGTTCGTGTCTGAATTGTCGAAAATATCGTAGCCATCTGCTTTGTAGTAATTCGCTTCAAAACCAAAACGCCAATCGTCCATTCGATAGTTAACGTTACCTGTTAATCGGTGACGGCGCTGATCATCCGCTTCAATGTTCTGACGAATGTCGTAACGGTAACGGCCGCTTAAGCTTAAGCCTTCAACGCCATCTAAATCATACGTTAGACGAAGTTGTGGTTTGTATGTCATACCACTTTCACGACCTTCAATTGGCATTCCCGGTTGAAGCGTCCAGTTGTTGTTTTCACCAAACTTGTAGCGGTAGCCAAGATCTAGCTCCCAACCATTGTTTTTAAGGTCTTCAAGGAACTTTCCTTTTTCGCCTTTGAACTTAAGCTCACCTGAGTAATAGAAGTTATCGATGCTATCGCCCATCTTTACACGGGTCGCATGCTGCTCTGTACTGTGTTTGTACTCATGACGAACATCGAAAGAAGCTGCAGAAAGAGAGCCCGCAAATAGAGTCGCCGCAACGGCTAATGAGATTTTATTGTAGTGTTTCATTGTAAAGTTCCACTTATTGGTGTGCCATTAAACTGGCATCGCTACGTTTAATTTAAATTAAAATAATACAAATAGAATACGTATGACCAAGAAGACTTTCTGTGAAATGGATCAAAGTACCCCTTTCATTTCTCATCAAACACTTTGTTACAACATCAAAAATAACAACTAAACTATTATTATAAATGTAATTTATTAAATTTAGGCCATTCTTTTGAGTTTAAGAAATGTGCGCCAGACCTTAAATTTATAAACCTAACATACCAAGATCATTTGTAATACTTTATTATCTATATCGTTAGTTATTCAGATTTCAGCAAACCATTTGAGTTACTCGTGGAACAGGAACTCTCGACATGTTGCTGAGAATAATGAAGTCAATGATCTTAAGGACCCGATGAAAGCCAATGAACGCATCTAATGCATTGGAAAGAAAACCTCTGTTATTGCGTTTACTGGCGAGAATAGTCCAGTGCTTGATGACATTAAGTGCAGCACTGCTGGCTACTTCGGTCCCGATTATGATTGCAGCTAACTGGATATAGGAACAAGCATGAACTGACATCGCACGTGGGTTCATAATGTATTCGTCTCAGTTGAATGCCTGAGCGTGACAAAATTCTAGTCCCTAAAAACGTATAATTATATTTGCTGAGAAGGATTACTCGGCCGGTTACCTACACCGTTGACGTTCATGCGTGGCAGGCTCGCATGAACGTTTTTTATTGCCCACGATAAATCACACAAATAGTCAATAAAAACACAGTAAAGCATACAAGCAGCACCATCATTTCCTGTAATATTTCCCCTTCGATCTCGTTCACCATATTGATACTTTCTACGTAAAACTCCCCAAAATAAAAACTAAAGATGCTTTTTTGAACAAACTTGGTGCAATGCATCACCAGTTTGGCAATTTTAGATATTGATCACTTGTATGATTATTAATATCCCATCAACTGAAACACTCGTCACGATTTTGAGTTATTGTACTACAAATAAGGATATTGATAGTTACTATGGACTCGAAGACATAACAAAACTATCAAAAGGTCTAAAGATGGAACTCAATACCCTTATTGTAGGCATCTACTTCCTATTTCTTATCGCAATAGGTTGGATGTTCAGAACGTTTACCAGTACAACCAGTGACTATTTCAGAGGCGGCGGTAGCATGCTTTGGTGGATGGTTGGCGCAACCGCTTTTATGACCCAGTTTAGCGCCTGGACCTTCACTGGGGCAGCGGGTAAAGCGTATGCCGATGGTTTCGCTGTTGCCGTGATTTTCTTAGCCAATGCTTTTGGCTACCTCATGAACTACCTCTACTTTGCTCCTAAATTCCGCCAACTGCGCGTCGTGACGGTTATTGAAGCGATTCGAATGCGTTTTGGTAAATTCAACGAACAGGTATTTACCTGGTCTGGTATGCCAAACAGTGTTATCTCTGCCGGTATTTGGCTAAATGGCCTTGCTATTATTGCATCAGGCATCTTTGGCTTTGATATGACAACGACCATTATTATCACAGGCCTTGTGGTGTTGGTGATGTCGGTTACCGGCGGCTCGTGGGCAGTTATCGCTTCTGACTTTATGCAGATGGTCATCATCATGGCAGTAACAGTAACGTGTGCCGTGGTAGCCATTATTCAAGGTGGTGGCGTTGGTGAGATCGTTAATAATTTCCCAGTACAAGAGGGCGCCTCATTTGTTTCAGGTAACAACCTTAACTACCTAAGCATTTTCGGTATCTGGGCGTTCTTTATCTTCTTCAAGCAGTTCAGCATCACCAACAACATGCTTAACTCATACCGTTACCTAGCGGCAAAAGACTCGAAAAATGCCAAGAAAGCCGCTCTGCTCGCTTGTGTACTGATGACAATGGGTCCACTGATCTGGTTTATGCCATCATGGTTCATTGCAGGTCAAGGTGTTGACCTAGCCGCTCAGTACCCAGATGCGGGATCTAAAGCGGGAGATTTTGCTTACCTTTATTTTGTTCAAGAGTACATGCCTGCAGGTATGGTCGGTCTACTGATTGCAGCGATGTTCGCAGCCACCATGTCATCAATGGATTCTGGCCTTAACCGTAACTCTGGTATCTTTGTTAAGAACTTCTACGAACCAATCCTACGTCCAAATGCAACTGAAAAAGAGCTAGTGGTGGTCTCTAAACTGACGTCTACTTTCTTCGGTATTTCAATCATCCTGGTTGCACTGTTTATCAACTCGTTGAAAGGTCTAAGCCTATTTGACACCATGATGTACGTTGGTGCTCTCATTGGTTTCCCTATGACCATTCCGGCATTCTGTGGCTTCTTTATTAAGAAAACACCAGATTGGGCTGGCTGGGGAACTCTCGTGGTCGGTGGTATCGTCTCTTACTTTGTCGGCTTCGTTATTACACCAGAAATGGTACAGAACTGGTTCAACCTAGAACCGTTAACAGGCCGCGAATGGTCGGATCTAAAAGTCGCTATTGGTCTAATCGGTCACCTAATCTTTACTGGTGGATTCTTCCTACTATCAACCTTGTTCTACAAGCCATTGTCGGAAGAGCGTCAGAAGAACGTAGATAAATTCTTTGAAAACCTAGCAACTCCATTGGTCGCTGAATCTACAGAGCAGAAGAAGCTGGATAACAAACAGCGTCGTATGTTGGGTTCACTCATCTCTGTCGCGGGTGTCGGCGTCATGGCGATGTTCCTACTGCCAAACCCACTATGGGGACGCATGATCTTCGTGCTATGTGGTGCCATTGTCCTCGCTGTCGGCTTGCTGCTAGTCAAAGCGGTCGATGAGAGTGTCGAAGAAAAGAATAACAACAAAGAGGTCGTTCAAAACTAACCTCGCCTACCCTACGCGGCTGTTCACGCAGCCGTCTTTTTTATTTGTGATTTCCACTGTCAATAATAAGAACTCCATTATGAATAAAAACCTTATATCTAGCGTTATCGCTGCTTCCTTATCCGTTGTTGCCCTTTCTGGATGTTCAACGGCTTTTTCACCCCAAGAGCCTGCTCTTATTCAAGCGACTGAGGTTCAAGCCAGTGATATTACTCGTGACTACCTACTAGCAACCGACCGTCTGAGCACTGTGTCTGGCGAGAACCTCAAAGTGTTCGATGATGATGCTGTCCAAGCGCTAAAGAGCGAATTAGAGAACGCACAAGATGGCACTACAATCACCATCCCAAGCGGTAAGTACAGTAACTTGGGCGTCGTTGAAGTCAGTGCAAACAACATCACGATACAAGCAGAGCAAGCCGGAGCGGTTTGGTTAACAGGCCTAGTGCAACTAAAACTGACGGGAGACGACATTACCCTAGACAGCTTAGTTTTTACTGAAGGCGGCCCTGCCGAGCGTTTTGGCGGAGTCAGAATGATGGGCAATCGCAACGTTCTGTCTAATTCTACTTTCTACTACTTTAACCATGATTACGAGTACCTACCGGATGAGCGTCGTGCTGAGTACCCTAAATACCTTTGGGTTTCGCTATGGGGGAAAGATGGCAAAGTGCTCAACAATCGCTTTGAAGGCAAGCAAAAGCGTGGCACTTTGATTGGTGTGCAAAAGGATGACACGCCAGACAATCACCTTATCGCAAACAACATCTTCCTTGATCAAAAGCCGAACCAATTTAATGAGTTCGATATTAAAGAAGCGATCCGTTACAACGGCAACAGTTGGGAAGCGATTCGAATTGGTGATTCAAAGTCTTCTCAATGGGAGTCCAATTCTAAGTTCACCAACAACCTGATGATTGATATGGATGGTGAACGTGAGCTTATCTCAATTAAATCAGGTGGCAACGAGATCTCTGGCAACACCATATTTGAAAGTGCGTCGCTGATTTCGCTTCGTCACGGTAAAGCGAATACTGTCAGTGACAACGTCATTCTGGGTAACGAAAAACTGCTGACAGGCGGTATGCGTATTTATGATGAAGACCACGTGATTGAGAATAACTACATCACTGGCACGCGCGGTCGAGATGGTAAGATCGAAGGAAACGCGGATCTCCGTGGCGGCATCGTTATCAACACGGGTATTATTGATGTGGCAAACGGCGAGACGCTAGACCAATCTGTAAAAGGAAAAGAACTCAACAAGCAATGGACACCTAAGAACATCACCATTCGTAACAATACCCTTGTCGATACAGAATGGGGAATTGTCTACGGCAACCAGACGCACCGTGTGAGCTTATTTGACAACAGCGAAGTAGAAACCATCTACACAGGCGTCGATATCAAGTTCGATCATAATATCGTCGATAACACCCAGTCGCCTGAATTTGTCAGTGTTCGCGCTACAGCTGACCACCCACTGGTTGACCCAAGTTATGGCAATGACACTTATCTAGGAACCGTCACGCACTCGGAGCAAATCGACAACTACAGTGCAGAATTGCCGCGGTTTGAGCAATTCGGAGCTTTCACTCAATATCAGGATGTCGGTGCTGACGTCTCTCGCCTCTCGGTGATTACGGCCAATACCGCAGGCCCTGATTATGAGCTAACCGGTACCGTTCAGTAATACCAATCGAAATCCGCAACAAAAAGGCCTCGCAATGCGAGGCCTTTAATTTTCTCTCTAATCAGAAGTGATTAGTCGCGTAGCGATGCACCAAACTTCTCAGATACGTGAGCAACGATTGCGTCAACCGCACCAGCGATGTCTGCATCTTCAAGCGTACGCTCTACAGATTGTAGTGTTAGCGCGATAGCTAGGCTCTTCTTACCTTCTTCAACGCCTTTACCAACGTAAACATCGAATAGTTTCGCATCTTTTAGGAACTCACCACCTTGCTCTAGACATGCTGCAACGATGTCGCCAGAAGCTACTGCTTCATCAACAACTACCGCGATGTCACGACGGTTTGATGGGAACTTAGAAAGCTGTACAGCTTCAGGAATCACTTTAGTGTTGATTGCAGACCATTCTACTTCGAATACGATAGTACGGCCGTTTAGACCAAACTTACGCTCTAGTTCTGGGTGAACAGTACCAATCACACCTACCTGCTTACCATCAACGATGATAGCTGCAGATTGACCTGGGTGAAGCGCTGGGTTCGCTGCTTTGTCTTCAACAGAAAGCGCTGCGAAAGAGTAAGCTGCTTCGTTAGCTGTTAGCTCAAGAACCGCTTCTAGATCGCCTTTCAGGTCAAAGAAATCAACCGTGTTGGTTTCGATGTCCCAGTGCTCTTCGCTGCGAGTACCTGCGATAACGCCTGCAAGCATAGGCTCTTGGCGCATGCCGTTTTCAGCAGACTCACATGGGATGAAGCGTAGGCCGTATTCGAATAGACGAACGCGCGGCTGTTGACGTTTCTGGTTGTGAACCACAGTATTTAGTAGACCTTGGATTAGGCCTAGACGCATTGCTGACATATCCGCAGAGATTGGGAATGGCAGAATTAGCGGCTCAACACCTGGAACAACAAGCTTTTGCTGCTCTGGCTCAACGAAGCTGTAAGTGATCGCTTCTTGGTAACCACGGTCAACAAGTAGGTTACGAACGCGTTTTAGCGGAATGTTCGCTTCAACGTGGTCGTGCATCTTAAGTGCTGCCGCTGGGTTTTGGTTAGGGATGTTATCGTAGCCGTAGATACGACCTACTTCTTCAATTAGGTCTTGCTCGATTGCGATATCAAAACGCCATGTCGGTGCTGTTGCTGTCCAACCTGCGTCTGTAGTCTCTACAGTTAGGCCAAGACGCTCTAGGATTTCAACCACATCGCTATCAGCAATGTGGTGACCTAGTAGGCTGTCTAGCTTAGTGCGACGTAGTGATACTGTGTTTGCTTTTGGTAGGTCAGCTTCTGACTCTACTGCAACAACAGGGGCTACTTCACCGCCACAGATCTCAACTAGAAGTTCTGTTGCACGCTCCATTGCGCTTGTTTGCAGTGCGAAATCCACACCACGCTCAAAACGCATTGAAGAATCAGTGTGTAGACCGTAGCTACGTGCGCGGCCACGGATGTGATCTGGTGCGAAGAACGCACACTCAAGTAGCACGTCTTTAGTTTCAGTCGTTACGCCAGACTCTTCACCACCAAAGATACCTGCGATAGCAAGGGCTTTGTTGTGGTCTGCGACAACTAAAGTATCAGCGTTTAGCTCAGCTTCGTTACCGTCTAGTAGAGTTAGCTTCTCGCCCTGCTCTGCCATACGAACCACGATACCACCTTCAATCTTGGCAAGATCGAATGCGTGCATTGGCTGGCCTTGCTCTAGAAGAACAAAGTTAGTGATGTCTACAACTGGGTCGATAGAGCGAATACCACAACGGCGCAGTTTCTCTTGCATCCAAAGTGGTGTTTCAGCTTGAACGTTTACGTTCTTAACCACACGGCCAAGGTAACGTGGACATGCTGCAGTCGCTTTCACTTCGATAGAAACTGTGTCGTCGATAGCTGGTGCTACTGCGTTTACTGCAGGCTCAGTTACGTCAGAACGGTTTAGAACGCCAACTTCACGCGCCATACCACGGATGCTGAAACAGTCAGCGCGGTTAGCCGTTAGGTCTACGTCTACTGTTACGTCGTCAAGACCTAGGAATTCGCGGAAGTCAGTACCGATTGCAGCGTCTTCTGCTAGCTCCATGATGCCATCAGATTCAACGTCGATACCTAGTTCAGAGAATGAACACAGCATGCCGTGTGATGGTTGACCACGTAGTTTTGCTTTTTTGATTTTGAAATCACCTGGTAGAACAGCACCAACAGTCGCTACAGCAACTTTGATACCTAGACGGCAGTTAGATGCGCCACAAACGATGTCTAGAAGTTCTTCAGCGCCAACATCTACTTTAGTTACGCGTAGTTTGTCAGCGTCTGGGTGTTGACCACACTCAACCACTTTACCTACTTTAACGCCAGTGAAAGAACCAGCAACAGGTAGTACGTCGTCTACTTCTAGACCCGCCATTGTGATTTGGTGTGTAAGTTCGTCAGTCGATACCGCAGGGTTTACCCACTCACGAAGCCAAGATTCGCTAAATTTCATAGTGATGTATCCCCTGGATTACTTGAACTGTTTTAGGAAACGAAGGTCGTTCTCGAAGAACGCACGAAGATCGTTTACGCCGTAACGAAGCATAGTTAGACGCTCAACGCCCATACCAAATGCAAAGCCAGAGTACTTCTCAGGGTCGATGCCTACGCTGCGAAGTACATTAGGGTGAACCATGCCACAACCTAGAACTTCAAGCCATTTACCGTTCTTACCTTTCACGTCTACTTCTGCTGAAGGCTCTGTGAACGGGAAGTAAGAAGGACGGAAACGCACTTCTACTTCTTCTTCAAAGAAGTTGCATAGGAAGTCATGCAGAATGCCTTTTAGCTGCGCGAAGTTTACGTTTTCGTCTACTAGCATGCCTTCCACTTGGTGGAACATTGGCGTGTGCGTTTGGTCGTAGTCGTTACGGTAAACACGGCCCGGTGCGATGAAGCGGAATGGTGGTTTACCATTTTCCATCGTACGGATCTGAACGCCAGACGTGTGCGTACGTAGCATTAGATCTGGGTTAAAGAAGAACGTGTCGTGGTCAGTACGCGCTGGGTGATCTTCTGCGATGTTTAGTGCATCAAAGTTATGGAATGCATCTTCAATCTCAGGACCAGACTCAGTGTTAAAGCCTAGCTCACCAAAGAACTGTTCAATACGCTCAACAGTACGAGTCACAGGGTGTAGACCACCGTTCTCGATACGACGACCCGGTAGAGTCACGTCGATTGTTTCTGCTGCAAGCTTCGCTTCTAGCTCTGCACGTTGTAGTGCCTCTTTACGAGCTGCGATCGCTTGTTGAACAACGCCTTTCGCTTTGTTGATCTCTTGACCAGCTTCACGGCGCTCTTCTGGTGGTAGTTTACCTAGGCTTTGAAGTTGAGCCGTTAGCTCACCTTTTTTACCTAGATACTGAACACGCACTTCATCAAGTGCGACTAACGAATCTGCGGCTTCAATTGCTGCGTTCGCGTTAGCAATGATCTCTTCTAGATGTTGCATCGTTTCCTCATCTACCTTTTGGTAGTATCCATAAGGTTTCCCGGAAGGGAATTTCGGTATTTTCAAGTAGTTTTACATAGTAACGAATGACAAGGTCAAATCCAAACTGAAATCACCTTATTTACCGCCTTTGGGTAAAAAATCATCTCAACACTTGATAAAAGTGTTTTTAACACCCACTAAAACTCTATCGGTGATAGATAAAAAGGATAAACGATGAACGTTGTGATTCAGCCAATTACCGCAGAACAAGACCCTGATATCTGCCGAATTATCCAAGCGGTTGGTGCGGAATACGGGGCGGTGGGTGAAGGATTTGGGCCATCTGACCCAGAGGTTCAAGCTATGAGCCAATACTACACACAAGAGAACAAAAGCCTTTATTTAGTCGCACGTTTAAACGGC
>NZ_AEVT01000057.1 GCF_000189275.1 Vibrio sinaloensis DSM 21326
CGTTTTTATTAGTGATACGCATGACTGGTACCCACACGAGTAAGCCTTTGATGAACGAGAAGTTGAATCGACGCCTGATGGATGGCGATTTTATCTACATCTTCAAAAAATGAGCCACATTCAGCGCAAAGCATACTGTTTTTCTCTGACAACAGGTATTCATCGCTTCCGCAAAGTGGGCAACACAAGGTTTCATCATTATTGTTATGACTCATTAGGATTTTCTCCTACAGCAGCAAAGGGCGACTAAGTCGCAGTTATTTATAGGTTTTATCAGTTGTAAATTCTACTAGTACGTTCGGTTACTAGCTATTCTATCTTAGTCTAACCTACCTTTTCCCCATGGGTTCAGATAGCGATTTGTCCAAATAATGGGAAGCAATTCAATGTTTCACCCAGGTAGGAGTAAGAAACTACTCACTTTCTCGAGTATGGATTCGTGAACAGCGCACGCTGATATGCCGTTTCGGTGTGATAATCAGACTAAGGTCTCTCTATGTGCTCTTGAAGGATTTCAACCAACAAGTTCAGTGCTGGCTGCCAATCAGTATCAGCACTAAAGTTTGCTACGCTGATGCGAAAACAATGGTTAAATTGGTTTTGAGTGGCAAAAACAGAGCCGGGTAATATGCTTAGCTTTTGGCTTTTACACTGTTGGTAAACTTGGTAGCAATCGACATGCTGAGGCAACTCAAACCAAAGTAGGTATGAACCATGTACCGGATACACTCGATATTGATGGCGCAGATTGCGCGTATCCATCGACTGTTGAAAAAGCGCGAGAAATCGCCGAACATTCCCCTGATACAGTCTTATCATTTTTGATGTGTGGGTCTTGTATTTACCGGACGAGAGGAAAGCCGCAACGGCAGACTGCATTAAGTTTAAGCTTCCCATATGATCACACAACAAACCTTGTTCAATCTGGTGGTGATATTTGCCTGGCAGAACCCACCCCAAACGTAAACGTGAATCTAGATTCTTTGATAAAGAGTTCACGTAGATCACTCTTCTTTTGTCATCTAGCGAATACAAGCTAGGGAGAGGAGCTTGGTAGCTCAAACCGCCAAAAACGTCGTCTTCAATAATGGGGATCTCACCAGAATACGTAAGAAGCTTTTCGCGGTGAGCCACAGGCATCAATGCGCCTGTGGGGTTAGTAAAGTTCGGAGTGACAACTATCGCTTTAACATCCCACTGCTTGATCGCTTCTTTGAGGGCTTCCGGGTACATACCATCTCTAGGGCAACTTGGTACTTCTATGGCTTTTAAGCCTAAAGATTCTAAAAGCAGCAAATTGCCGAAGTAACAGGGTGACTCGACCGCGACAATATCACCAGGTTTTGTTGTTGCTCTCAGCGCTAAGCTTATGGCTTGTTGAGCTCCATGGGTGATGAAAACGTCCGATAAAGATGCGTTGGTTCCTGTGTCTTGAGTGATTTTGGCTAACTGTTTGATGAGTAAGTCGTCGCCCGGTGGTAACTGATAGTGGCTTGCGATGTGGGGCTGCATACGCGCATGCCGACCGATTTCAGCGTAAAGTGATGTGATCGCTGGGGCATCAATGTTTGGGTGTGCAGAGCCGCAGGGTAAGCGCTCTTTGTGATTTGGGTAGCTTAAAAACTCTTTACAGATACCGAGTAAGTCGACATGTTTCGGGGCTATTGCTTGGGTTACTTGCGCGGTTTGACTTTGGACAACATAACCCGATTTAGGTACTGCCGATATCCATTCTTGCGCTTCTAACTCTTGATAAGCACGAATCACCGTATTTTTGCTGACGCTTAACTCAATGCCCAGTTGGCGGATTGAGGGTAGTTTATCGCCGTGTTGAAACACACCAGATTCAATTCCATTGACAATAAAATGTTTGACCTGTTGATACTTAGTGATCGATGTTTTGTTATCTGTACCCATTAAACCTGTCATATCTGTCACTTACTAAAATATCTGTGCCCATCTACAGTAGCAATATTCTAGTGCAGTTAACAAATAATTATCGAGTTAAGTTATGTGGCTAAAAGCAATCCCATTTGTATTTGTCATTCTGTGGGCTTCTGGATTTGTGGGGGCCAGATTTGGTCTTGAGTACGCAGAGCCTGCAACGCTTCTGACCATCAGGATGTTCGCCAATGTTGCGGTGTTTATCCTTTTGATAGCGTTTTTAAGAAGAAGAGTCCCGACTGGTCGCGACTTTTTGCATTCGTGCGTCGTAGGGATTTTGATACATGGATGTTACTTGGGTGGAACGTATGCGGCTATCGGATTAGGTATGCCAGCTGGATTGAGCTCGCTTCTGGTCGGTATCCAACCTATCGCTACCGCGGTTTTGCTGGTTGTTGTGGCAAAGCATCACTTTAGACTGTCTCAGTGGATGGGGTTAGGTCTCGGGCTACTCGGTATTTTCCTTGTTTTGATGGGGAAAATGGAATGGCAATCAGACACACATAAGTTTGAAGCGATCATGATGTGTATGCTCGCTCTAATAGGAATTACTTTAGGAACCCTATACCAAAAACGCTATTGTCAGTACGTTGACATGGTAGGCAGTGCCATGGTGCAGTACCTAGCCGCGGCGGTGGTATTTTTACCTTATGCGTATCAATTTGAAACGATGCAAGTCAACTGGACGACAGAGTTTATTTTGACCTTATTGTGGCTGGTTGTGGTTTTATCATGTGTTGCAATTTTGCTTCTGCTTTATATGGTCAAGCAGGGGGCATCATCGAGCGTAGCGTCGGTATTCTACTTAGTGCCGCCAACCACGGCGTTGCAAGCTTGGCTATTGTTTGGCGAGTCATTCGATTTGCTTGGGCTACTCGGCTTTATACTCGCGGCAGTCGCAGTCTACCTAGTGGTCAAGAAGCCCGGATTAAACGTTAAACGCATGATACGGACACTGGCTTAAAAAACAAAAAAAGCCAGCAAATTGCTGGCTTTTTATCGCTGAAACGGAAAATTATCGATCCCAGTAGGCTTCTTCTAAGCTGTCTTCTCTTTCAGGCAATGCGCGTGCTAAACGTGGAGAGTGCTGGGTAAGCACTTCGTAGCTAACTCGGTTTGCATACTTACAGATCTGTGACAGTGACGAATAGGTCATGTAAGGTTGATCGTGCTTGGATGAATTTGGCACGTTCATCAAATGATGACTGTTCGCTGCCATGTCGTGTAACAGAGCTGAAAGCGCAGCATCACCAGCACCATTGGTATTCTTGATCTCGAGTGGTCCACCTAAGTATGGGCCGATATGAGAGTAAACCTTAACTGGGTTTGCACAGTCAGCTTTACGCATTGCACGGCTGAACTCATACTTATTGAACTCTGGGATGTTACCTGGGAATAGTGGTAACTCAGTTTCACGCTTAACTGAATCTTCCGTATAACCCGCCATATACAAACCAACCGGTCCAGATGTACAAAGAACAAGGTCAACCCACTCGAGCGCTTTGTCTGCAGCAAGAAGGGGATCAGATTCGCCAGTAAGTGCGTGGCCTTCTTCCTCATTCATCGCAACGATAGAGATATTCTCTCTAATGTAGTCTTGCCACCACTCCGCATTACCTTCAATTACCCACTTGGTTCCTAGTGTTAGAACGACAGGGACGTTGTTTTGCTTAGCAATTTCAATCGCGCGAGCGACGGCCTGTGGCATTGGGTCTTCTGGATTTCCACGCATCAAGTAGGATGATACGACAAGCGCTGACGCTTTTTCGAACACGTCTTCTGGAATGCTTTCAGGACGAAGTTTGTTCATCTCGCCTTCATTGATTGCAAAAGTGCGTTCACCATCTTCTGAAATCAAGGTGTAGCATCGACCGATAGAGCCTTCTACGGTTTGTAGATGGTTCAAGTTCATACGTGAAGAGGTACGGCATAGGTAACGGTAAGCAAACGAACCGACTTCAATGTTACGAGACATAACCCCCAGTAGTACAGATTTACTATCTGCAAGTACTGAATAGTTGTGCAGTGTATTGCCGATAGTGTCACCCGGGTACTGATGGGTGATTAAACCGCGCTCAACAAGTTCATCATATAGAGCATCCGCTTTGCTTTCTTCTAAGACGAGAGAGTGTCCTTTACTCAACTCATACTTCGCTAAAAACTCATCATCGACTCGAGCTTCGATATCAACGATGGTTTGGCCAACACCGACAATGATCGGACGATAAAGCTTAGGTGTCTGCTTCATCTGATTAATCAATGGGTCGCGAGCGTGTGTAGGAAAGTAGTGCTTAGATTTGCGCTGTCCAGGAAACTTCATTTTGAATGGTGAGTTAAGAATTTTGCCGCATCATATCACAATCGTTTAAGTTTGCTTTCACTTTTATTACATCAAAGAGTGGTGAATGTTGCTGTTTGAGGCGAGATTGGTGTGTTTTTCAACCGTTTAACTGAGTGAACGTTAAAGCGCTTGTAATGGGAACACTGCAAACGAGCTAATCTCTGGTTTAGCGGTAAGTTGAAATGAAAGGATAGCCACCGATAAGACAGTGACTACCCTCCATTGATTAGAATGGGAATTGGTTAAATTGCTCTGCGATGATGTTGTCGGCGATGTATTTATGTGCTGCTGTGGTAGGGTGGGTCACACCCCAGAAGACATACTTATCAGAGCCGTGATAGGCGCAATCATCAGTAAAGCTATGGCTGTACAGATAGTCGGCAGCAGAGCTGCGATTTATGTTCAAACAGGCATCCGAAGCATTCTCAAAACCATGTTGTTGAGGATGACTTGTCATTGACTGGAATAGAGAGTGCGCATCATACAAGGCGACATTTATACCCTTAGATTTGTACAGCTCTGCCTGTTCTTCTATGTACTGATTAAACTCAACAATCTTGGCGTGTACTTTGGTGATTTCTTCGTCGGTCGAGTATTTAAATTGAGGTGCTTTAGTGGCATCAGGTAAGGTCAACATGATCAAGTGCTTGGCGCCAGCATCAGTCAATCGAATGAGAGCGCTGCTAAGATCGGCCTTAACGTCTGAGACTTCACGGTTATAGTTCATAAAGTCATTAAGACCGAACTCTAACGTAAATAAGGTGTTTTCTGGGTTGTAGTTCTTGGCGATCTTCATGTAGGTGAGATAAGAGGTCACTTGGTCATAAATACCTGTCAATGCGACATATTGATTGGTGCCTGCTGCGCCGCCTACAGCCCAGTTATATAGAGGGAGGCTTTTCTCTTTTGCTAGGTACTCAGTCCACACCAAGCCGTTGCTGAAGTGACCTAAGAACCATGAATTTCGGTTAGGGAAAACCCACTGCGAGCCGTTGTACAGGTTACCTGTATCAGAAAGGCTGTCGCCAAAGGCGACGACGCGATTGATCTTGTCAGTCGGTGCTTGGTCGTTAGTCCAGATAGAATGATTGTACGAAAAACGGTTATCTGATGCGTAGTAAAGCATGTCAGCTGTTTCATGATCGACCGCTAGCGTCTCTTTACAACGTTGCTCGATTTCGTTTTGAGGTGTTGAGGTAAAGAACATGTTCTTAAAGGATACCGACGACCACCAGTAACCGTCGATAGTGTAATAACTGCCATCTGGTTTCACTGCCCATTCCCAAGTTGAAGCGGGATCGTCGTGGGTCTCGGCAGGTCGATACCAACATCTCACGTAGGTGTACGTTTGATCATTTTGTACTGATTCTGAATAAGCCGCAGTTACCGCTTCTGGTGTCGTTGGTAACTCACTGGCTAAAGCTGGGAGAGCTGCGAAAACGCTAGCCATAATTAAAGTTTTTTTCATAGGAGTTCTCTTTTAGTTGTTAGAGCCTAAGCTCTATAAAAGATATTACTCAAAACTGTTTGGTTCGAAAGCATAACTGCCATCAATGATTTGTTTATTGAAGAAAGATCAAATAATAAATAATTAGTGTTAACTAAATTAGATTATGATTTCAATGCAACTCCTAAATTAGAAATTGGATATTAAGGTTTGCATAATTTATTATATTCTAATGTAAGTATATTAAACTTTAATGTATCAATCGGGATATAAGTTGGCAATTGTTTAATTATATATATTGTTAAGCTGTGATTTTTAGTCAATGTCTAAAAGATAACCATTCATTATTCACCAAATTAATAATACATATGTTGTGGGTGACAAGAGTCATCCAATAATAAAAACTAAAAGGAATATTCCGTGAATAATAACGTTACTAAACTGTCATTGATAACGCTGTCTATCGTAGGAGCACTTTATAGTGTATCCAGCAGTGCAGCCGTAGATATTTTAGATGTGAAACTGCAAGGTCAGTATTGTGATGATGGTTTTCGAGCCATTTCGCAACATGAACTTATGCCGATCAAATCAGAAATAGTCGCTCGAATGGGTCAATGGCAAATCACGAACCTCTCTGATGGCTATGTTTTAATGGGGCCAGGATACAATGGCACGATTAAACAAGATAGGTTGGCAGGAACCACTTGGTGTACCTACGTTACACCGCCCGACCATAGTATCCCGGTTTATACGCCAATGGAGTTAGCCGAAAACGATGAAGATTATACCCAATGGCACCTAGTGAATGACCGACAGTTTTATCAACCTCTCGCACTGCTTGCTCACTACTTAGGTTTTGGTTGGGCTGGTGGTACGGGCAGTAAGTATGTTGGCGATGATATGATCATTACTACAGATGGAGAGGGCACTTATCGTATTAATGCGGATGACAGTGGCTCTTGTGAAGGACATCGCTGTAAAGATAGGTTACGCATGACGGTTTCTGATTTTGAGTATCGTATTGATCCTGAGACGTTTAAAGCGGGGTCAATTACTCAATCAGACCGGGACCTTATTGGTCGACGATCAGAATTAGTGACGAATGAGTCCGACTTAGAGCAACAGTATCGAGTCACATTTAAGTACGAGAAAACAACCAGTTGGTCAAAAACAGACACTTATGGCTTGAGTCAGAAAGTGACGACAAAGAACAAATTCAAATGGCCTCTGGTTGGTGAAACTGAGCTATCTATTGAGGTCGGTGCGAATCAGAGCTGGGCCTCCACTGATGGTGAAGGTGAAACCAAAGGCATCTCCAACACCATAGTGGTTAATGTGGCACCAAATACGAAACAAGAAGTCTTTATGGAGGTGTTCCGCTCTTCTATCAGCTATCCGTACTCTTTTGGCGCTGAATTGAGTTACAAAGCAAGTATGACGGGCTTTATGCGTTGGTCTGGGAATGCACTTAGCTATCATCCAGAAGATCGACCGACTTATACCGCAGAGTGGATGATTGGTCGCGCAGGCGGTAAGAGCAAAGACTTACGTTATCAATATGAGCATCGTAATATTCCGGCGACTAATAATGAATGGGACTGGCCGTGGATGTTAAGAGAATATGGCGAAGATGATATTCGCAACGTACTAGGACAGTTATTAAGGCCTATCCAGACTAAAATAACAGGCGAATTTTTTGCTGAATCTTCTTTTGGATCTAATGTGCGTTATGGGGAAACGATTCCACTCTCTACTCGAAGCAAGCGCTCTACTAATTATTCATTAAGCGATGCTGAACTAGAAGAATATGGAATTAAAAACTTTACGGTAGAAATACAGCCAATAACAAAACTATAAATATAATGGCGCGATTCGTTCGCGCCTTTTATTTTTATGGAAAATAAAATTAATAAATTAGAAAGAAAAATTAATCGGCAATGTCAGTTTGATTTGATCTCCGCTAATTGTATTGGGTGGTTTTATGAGTGGTTGTGCTCGATAAACTAAATCAACCGCTTCTTTATCAAGCGAGCTTGTTCCTGAGCTCTTCACTAATACTACGTTGAGGACTTTGCCTTGGCGATTCATGGTAAATCGAATGACAGGCATTCCCTGCTTTTTTAGTCTCTTTGCTTTTCGCGGGTAGCGTTTCTCTCGTTCTAAGTGGGCGTGCAGTGCTTGCTTCCAACTTACATTGGCTGCTTTACCTTGCTCTGAAAGCTGCCCTTGACGCAGTGCGCTCTGTTGATTGGCGATATTACTGGTTTTTAGCTTTGGCTGAGCTTGCGCTTGTTGAATGATTTGCTTTTGCTCAGCAGATGGCTCAACGTCTTTGGTTACGGTTTTAGGTTTGGGCTGAGGTTTGACCGCTGGCTTTTTATCAATCAATTTCTTGTTGGGTTTAGCCGGTAAAACAATTGGCGCAGGTTTCGGTGATTCAACGACGGGTACAACGGGTTTTGCTGGCGTTTCGATAACAGGCTCAATAATCGGTTTGTGTGCAGCCTTTTGAATTACCTCGTGCTGCTCTTGGCCAACATTTTCAGCGTCTAACTTGTTTTTGCTTGTCGCGAGTGGCGCGACAATAGAGACCGCAATCGGCGCAGCTTGCGGAGGAGGCGCAAAGTCATAGCTGGGGGTCCACATATAGACGACTACGGCAAGTAAATGCAGTGAAAAGCTTGCTGCTATCGCGAGAAACAACCAATGATAATTGAAGCCACGCACAGGCAGTCTTGGGTCGGCAAGAAGACTCATTGTGCTGACTCCGAAGGGGTTTCTAGCCCTACCAGAGCAATTTGACTGTAACCTGAAGCGACTAACGCATTCATGACGGTCATGAGATCTTGGTAACTCAACTCTTTATCGGCACGAAGAAAAATTCGTTGGTCGCTACTGTTGAGTGCACTGTCCAGGGCAAGCTTTAACCCCTCGATTGTCACGGATTGCTCTTCCCCAATGGTCAGGGAGAGATCTTTTTGTACGGTTAAGTAAAAAGGTTTCTCTGGTGGAGGAGCCTGCTCTGCGCTCGATGAAGGAAGGTCAACCGGAACATTTACTGTCGCCAAAGGCGCAGCAACCATGACTATAATGAGTAGCACTAACATCACATCGACGAGCGGCGTGACATTAATGTCGTGGTTTTCCACCATTTCATCGCCATCGGAAGAGGTCTTAAATGCCATCAGTTACACCACCTTTTTTAGCTCTGGTGTGAGCGAGTGGCCCTGTTGTCTGTCTAAATCTCGGCTAACAAGAACCATAGTGGCAACCGAGGTGTCGGCAACAAGCGCTTTATATTTAGCGATGTAGCGCGTGAAGTAGTTGTACATCATGACCGCTGGGATCGCAGCAATCAATCCGATTGCGGTTGCAAGTAACGCTTCAGCGATACCTGGTGCGACGACAACGAGCGTGGTACTTTTCGCTTTTGCGATGCCGATAAAAGCATTCATGATCCCCCACACGGTACCAAATAGCCCGACAAATGGGCTCACGGAACCTATCGTCGCTAAAACGCCAGTCAAGGAGGTCATCTTGCGTCCGAGTTCTGCTTGCACGCGTTCTAGTCTAAGTTGTACTCGCTCTTTTATTCCGTCTTCACTCGTAGCGCCTAAAGATGACATGTGCATTTCATGCTGTGCGGCTGTGATTAAAGCGATCTCGTTGCCTTTGTGCTGACTCAGTGCGTGTTCTGCATCAGTGAGGCTTTCGCTGACCACCAAATTCGCGAGTAACTTACGAGTACGCTGGTTAGCGAACATTACCTGAATTTGTTTTGTAAAGAAGACCGCCCAACAGGCGATGGAGGCGAGCAGTAAGGAAATCATCACTGCTTTTACAACCCAATCTGCAGCATGGTACATGCCCATGGGAGAGAGATCGTGGGTTATTAATGGATTAGATGGAGGAGCCAGTTGTTGTTCAGTTACGGGTTGATTAAGGGAAGCCGAGGTGTCGCCTTGCGCACTCACCTGACAAGTAACGATCAGTAGAAAAAATGCTGACGATAGACGAAAAAAAAGCGTGTTCATTATAGTTGCTCGTTGGGTCATGTTAGGCAGCAAACATCCATTTGCTGCATTGTTATAACAGATACACCGAACGAGATTGCGAAGTCCGTAATCGCTAATGGAAAAAAGTTAAAATCTTTTGACCAGCTTAAGTGACACTTCATTTTGCTGGTAGGTGTAAAGCCAGTCTACGTTACTTTCTACTCGCTTGTGGGTCCAACTTAATGAAGGTGTGATGCCATAGAAATTGAACACGGGAGAGGACAAAATTAAGGTGTAATTCTGTTCTTGGTCATGACGCTTCTCATCTAAGAGGGCGCTAAACGCTTGGTAACGTCGGTCTCTGAAAGACGCAAAAAGACTGGCATCTATTAGTGAGTCAATGGATTTGTTGACACCAACGCGAGCGCCAACAACCTGATACGCGTGGACGCTTTGCTTGTTGCGTTTGTCTGTCCAGTCTACACCTCCAAAAAGTAGCCACTTATTCGATGTCTGATACCAAATGGTCGCAAGGGAAGAAAATTGCCAATCTGATTGATAGTGAAGTTGCTTAGGTAAATAGTCTTGATACTCTGCTTTTGTCTCAAATTTTATCGCACTTTGGCGATTGAGCGTCGCGAGCCAATCGACTTTGACGGCCGAACCCAAATAGAGAGTCTTGCCTCCAAACCCGTTGTATTCGAACTGAGGTGAGAGCGAAATGCGATGAGCTTGACTGTGATAGCTGTAACCGAGAGCGATACGTGAGGTGTTTTCGTTGTAATCTTCATGGTGACGGTACTGGCTGCCGTAGGTTTGTCCTTGTACAACAATGCCGTGGTGCCCGGATAAGGAGAAGCGTTTGTTTAAGCTGGCCTCATAATCAAGTCCGTATGCTCGCTCTTTGTCTGGAGTCACTCTATCGATAATGCATTGACCGACGTTGTCGCGCAGCAGGCAAGTGTAGCTTTCGGATGAACTGTTTAGGTTGTCGTTAAAAGAAGGGCCTAGGCTGAATGAGCCGCTCCAAGCATCTCGAGTGTTTAGCGCTAAAGTGAAGGCATCAATGGTTTTTCGTACACCTTCAGAACGTGGGTTATCAGCGGGTAGTGCGAGCGCTATTTCGTCAAACAGGCTTTGCGCATCAGAGTTTTTGTTGTTTTCAAACAAGACTCGAGCGAGCTCTAGTTTTGCAGGTAAAAAGTCGGCTTGATAGACAAGTAATGCCGTGTACTCTTGCTCAGCTTTGGTTAGCTCACCTTTGACGCGGTAAACACCACCTTGAGCGTAATGCACAAGTAACGGATCGGCGTGTTCAAATTGACGATATAGGTCAAGAAGGTCTTCAACAGAATCCCACTGTTGATTCTTGACGGATAGATAGAGGGCTTGAGCGACTTGATTTGGGTCATTGAGGTCGATATTTAAAGGGGTCGCTGGCTGGGTGTTAGCTTGTTCCTTTTCTCGTTCTTCTTCAAGTATTTTGCTTTCTTTTTTTTGCGCGGTTAAGGCATCTTGCTGCTCAATTCTTAAGCGAGTATCTTGCGCGTCTGCGTAAAGGTGAGTTGAAAAGGGAATACTGCATAACATAAGCAGTGAAGTGGTGTAGTGGCGAGTCATTATCGATTCCAACAAGAAAAAAGAAGCAGCAGGCGCTGCTTCTTATCAGTGACTTAATGCGTTATTTCTTTTCACCACCAAAGGCTGTGTCTAGGTCGCTGTTTTCAGTAAATGTTGCGATACCAGCAAGTGACGCAGCGTTAGCACCAAAGAAGTGACCTTGTGAAGCACCCTGAGTTGTAACGCCAGCTAGAGTTGCTTCCGCTGTTCCTGCAAATGACGCGGTTGCCGCATCAATGTTACTGTTAACTTTAACCGTCAAAGCAGTGTTAGACATGTTGCCGCTTAAAGTTTGCGCGCCGAAGTCGGCGTTGATTGTACCCGTCAGCTTGTTAGCACCGCTGAACTTGTTGATACCAGTAATGTTGTATGAAGCTGTACCGCTAGTCGGTACTGTTGTGCCTGTATCATCACCGATGTAGTAAACCGTGCGGTTTTCAAAACTTTCGTCTTGCGTACCTTGGTACCACTCACCAAACCAAATGTCTTGGTTAGCAACTTGAACAAAATTGTAATGGGAAGAGCCAAAGTGTTTGCTACCAGAAGTATGTACGCCGTCATTACGGTAGTCGCTGCTAAAGACGTTACCCGCTAAGCCTTCAAAGTCGACGGTTTTGTCTGCCGCAGACCCAATACCAGCTTTGCCTGTTGAGTGGAAAAACGGGACCCATATTTTTGATTCGCCAACTGTACGTAAAGAGTCGTCGCTAATCGCACCGTCAAAACCAGCTTGAGCGAGAGGGCTAAGACCTAGAAAGGCAGCTGCAATCCATGAAAGTTGAATAGGTTTCATTTTTTATTCCTTTTGATTTGGGATCTAATTTTGTGAGTGAAACCGAACAAGCTGTCCGGTGCGCGCGACAGACATCTCGCTCGGTTTCATTGGGTATACCGAAGCGGTGATGAAAACCCGTAATCAAAAACAAAAAAACGCTCAAATTGTTTGAGCGTTTAAAATAGGGGGGAGAAAGTTATTGGCTGATAAACTGATAGCTAGAGCCCACCCGCTCAACCATTGTAAAGTCGTTGGGTCCATTCAAACTCCAGGCGAGTGCAAACGTCGGCCGAGTGTGTTGCCCGCCTGTGGGTGGGACGAGAAACCTCAGAGTTTCCCGGCTGCCCGCTGCGATGACGTAAACGTCGTTTTCACGAATCGTAGCAAAGTCGGTTTTGATTACAGGTAAAACGACATTACTGGCGTCACCGACGGAGGTAGCTGTGATTGTGATGTCTCTGCCGACGGCTTCAAATGTGTAGCTGCCCAGCTCGTAGTAGTCGGGCAGGGCACCAGTTTGCTGGGTTTTATCTATCGTCAGGTTTTGCTTGAAAGGAAGAAGCAGCGGTTCACTCGCTTGGTCGAGGAAGACTTTCGCATGTGGACCATTGAGTGGGGCAACACGAACGTATGTGGCTCTGTATGGGAAGTCACTAAACTCGCCGTCACTGACTTCAACGGTTGCGGCAAATTCTCCACTCACATCGGCCACATAGCTGGTGACCGCTGCAGATGGGTCATTAATCACGGCGTTAGAGCCGTCTGGCTTGACGGTAAAGCTCCACTTAAAGGTCATCGGGTCAGAGTTTGGATCCCGACTTAAGCTTGCGTCAAGCGGTATGGTCATGCCTTCTATCGCCAGCATTGCAGACCCCACCTCCGCAACAGGGGGTAAGTTTTCGTAGTAGAAGGAAACGGTTGTCGTATCACTCACACTGTCGTAACCGTCTGTGACGGTCACTTTTACCTGATAGTCTCCCACTGTATCTGTGGTTAATCGAGCAAACTCGTTGTTTGGAGTGTCCAATTGAGGTTGACTGCCCTCAGGCTGATCGATGATCTCCCAAGTAAAGTAGAGCTGATCGCCATCGGCATCTCGAGCTCCCGAGTTTAGAAAGTAGTATTTGGCTAAATTTTCACTTTGATCTTGCCAGAGGTTGATCGTCGGTGGAGAGTTATCCTCTTTGGCTATTGCAACAATCTTGACTTGGTTAGGGCGGCTGGTGGTTTTACCATCACTCACGACGAGTTCGAGCAGGTAGGTCCCAATCTCGTCGGCAACAAAGCTTGGGTTGACGGCCTTAGTATTTTCGAGTGCGGTTGAACTGCCATGAGGCGTTGAAACGAACCGCCATTGGTAGGTAATGAGATCCTTGTCGTAGTCAACACTGGACGTACCGTCGAGTTGTACGCGCTCGCCTTGTTTAACTTGCTGATTAATACCAGCAATCGCAATCGGCGCTTTATTGGTGGTTACATTATCAGATGTTTGAGTTGAGCTCCCAGAGCCACCATTACAACCTGTAACGAGCAGCCCAGAAGCAAGGAAGAAAGCCAACTGAGTGTTTTTGTTCATTTTATATTCCATTACTAACGCAAATCCCATCTTAATTACGGGCGCATCATCTCTTTCCCTCTATACCGGATGAGTTGAGAAAAACCGTAAAAAAAAGCGCGGAAATCCGCGCTTTTTTGAATTTGGGTGGTTTTAGTTAGAAGTGAATAGATAGGCAACGTTTACAAAACGCAATTCAGCTAGGTTAAATGTAATCGCATAGGACATCTGGGTCGCTTGCCCTAAGGTCGGTTTTGCATACATTTTTATGCGAGCCTTATCTCCCGCATAGAGAGTCTGTCCTTTCTCAAGTCCTGTCAATTTCCCCTCAATGAGTGCATTCGCCTCTAACGCTGTAGTCTCTTCAATGGCATAGTCTCGACCTTTGGCCTCGACCGTAAACTCGCCAAGGAGGATGTATTCTGGAGCATCGCCTTCGATAGTCATGTTGACGGTGACCATGTTAATGACGGTACCAACGCTTTGGGGCTGCGAATCATCCATTACAAACAACAGATCACTTGAACCGACTTCAGTCGCCGTAATTCTCACATAGTCAGTGTTACTGTTAAATTCACCATCAGAGGTTGTTAAAGCGACCACATAGTCACCAATAAGATCTGGGGTAAAGCTTGGTTGCGCTTCGGTAGTGCTGCTTAGTTGAGCTGTACTGTTTTCAGGCTTAGAGACGAACTGCCACGTGTAGGTGATTGCATCGTCATTGCCATCAAAGCTGGCTGAGCCATCGAGTTGAGCCTGTGCGCCGAGTTCAAATGTTTGCGGGTTACCTGCGATGGCAACAGGCGCTACATTTTCTGCGGAGTAGCGTAATGTAAATTCTTTCTCCGTTGCCTCGTAGCCGTCATTCACGGTTAAGCGTAACGTATAGTCGCCAGCTGTTTTTGCGAAGAACTGAGCTGAAGAACTATCACTGCCCGTTAATTTTGTATCAGCGCCTTCTGGTTCAGAGGTGATTTCCCATTGATACTTGAGAATATCCCCATCGGCATCATAGCTATTCGAATTGAGAGAGATGGTTTGTTCTAAGGCAAGCGCGTTTGGTGTTTCCAGCATAATTACCGGTGGAACATTGGTGTTTTCGTCGCTGACTTCAATGTTGTAAGAGGTAGTGTGACGATTGTCTCCAGCTGTTGCGGTTAATTCGACCGTGTAGTTACCAGCGAGATCTGGCGCAAAGTAGGGGGCGACAGCCATTGAGTCATTCAGTGCAGCAGTACTTCCGTCTGGCTTTGCGGTAATTGACCAGTTATAACTGAGCATAGAATCGGTGTCGCCTTGGCTAGAAGCGCCATCTAATCGAACTCGGTCACCGATTTTAGCGTAGCTGCGAGCGGCAATGATAGCCGTACTGTTTGATTTCACTTCTGGAGTGTTATCGGCATTGTCAGAGCCACCACCGCCACCACAAGCGATTAAGGCTGGAATAGAAAGTGAGAGTAAGGTCCATTTAAATGTTGACTTCATTGAGTTCATCCTAAAGTTCTGTATGCGTCTGCGTTGTTCTTAGAGCTAAGCGAGCAGAGTCGAATTATTAAGTTTCACTGCTGTTACCGTGTGAAAATGGAAAACCCGTAATGCAGATAGAAAAAAACGCCTCAAATAAGGCGTTTTAGTTTAGAAGCGGCCACTCAGTTTCACGGTAATCGTTCGACCTGGCGCTGGCATGCCAGAAACGGACCCTGCCTCTAGATAGTACACATCACTCAAATTTCGGCCTATCAACTCGCCGGTAATTGATCGGGTAAAGTCATATTTTATGTAAGCATCATAGGTTGTGACATCAGTACGCTTAATGACTTCATCTTTGTGGCTACCTGAAACGTAATTGGTTCTAATGCCGGTTTCTAGGTCTTGATCGAAAAAGCGAGCACCAAGTAGTACGCTGGCTGAGTATTCCGGGGCAGCGTGCGCCGCGAGGTAGCTGTCTTCACTGAACCCGCCTCGAGAGCAGCGTTCATAGTGAGGAGAATTTCCCGCCCTGACATCTTGCACAAAACCGACGGCTGCAGAGTGGCTATCACACACTTCATTACGGAAGTTGTAAGCGAACGAGCCATCGGCGAAGTAATCGCTGTTATCAAAGCGTCCATTTAATTCAATTCCACTGGTTCGTTGGCTATCAAGGTTGGAGAATTTGTAACCATCCCGCTCGCGATCCATCACATTATCAATGGTTTGATCGAAATAGGTGATCTTGCCAGTCGCGTTTTCAAAGTAATGCACATAAGCCGTCTCGAATAATTTAGCGCGCTCGGCTTCGAGGGGGGCGCTACCACTCGTGACGCCGCTAAATCCGCTGGTACTTTCAAATAGACTTGGGAAGCGCAAGGTCTCTGCGTAGCGCACGTACAAGCGACTGTCATCATCGATCAGCCAAGTCGCAGTGGCAGAGGGCATCCAGCCATGACCGCTGGTTTTGTAATCGGTATTGTAGGCGTTATCGTCAAGAAAACTGCTCGCTTTACAACTGCCTTCGACATAGTTTGCTTGCTGCATGGCGGCGTAACAGGCATTCTCGGCGACAGACAACTCATTGTCGTCATTCACAAGCCATTTGGACTGGTGTTCAAGAACAAAGCTTGTGTTGCTCGCAGCTTCGCTGGTGGCTTGAGAAACCTTACTGGCTAACACATTGTCAAAGTTAGCCAGTTCGTTCTGTCTTTCCGCCAATCTGGCATTGTGTTGGTCGGCTTGCCCCGGAAATTGAGCAATGAGGTTTTGTAGACGAAGGATTTCCTTATTGAGATTGCTTTTCGTAAACGAGGCTCGCACTTCATGCTCTGCATTGGCGATGTTTTGGGTAATTTCTTCAGGGGCGAACTCTTCTCGTGTTTGATAAGTAACGTCGTAGCCCTGAACCCGCAGTTCTTTAAGCGTATTTAGCTCGCCGGCATTGAGTCGATTTTCGATGTAATAGTCTTCAGCTGTATAAGAGATAAAACGGACGCCAGCATCAAAGATTATAGAATCTGTCGCGCGCCATTCTAGCTTTGCAGAGCCATTATATTCGTCTCGTTGGCCTGCTCTAACGGGGCCATCATAGTAATCGATCGTATAATCGAGGCCTTGTTTGGGCATAAGTTCGTGTCGTTGATAGCTGCCAGAAAAAGACACATCCACCGAACTGCTTAATAGCATTTTATTTCTGAAATCGAACCCGTATCGCTGCTCTTCACGCTCAATGGTCGCCGTGTTAATGATCACATCAGGCGTGTCACTGTCTGCCCAAGTAAAATTAGGAAAGCCGTAACCCGTATTGCTTTCTCCTTCAGATTTTGACAGCCACAAGTTGGTGCTCAAATCGAGGTAAGGATTCTTGGGGTTGGTGCGAAATTTCAAACTATAGGCTTGTATTTTCGCATTGCCCAGAGGCCATTGTGCTAAGCCATCAGCGTTTCGGTAGTCTGAGCGGCTTGCCAGTATTTCGCCATGGATGCTATTGGTGTAACGCGCACTAAATTGCAGTTTATTGAAGTCATCAATGTTGAACGTACTCTTGAATAAAATCGACTCCATTTCGGAAGACGTATTTGGAACTTCATGACCTGGATAGTGCACCCTAGCTAAATGTTCAGGCTCTAGAAGAGGATTACGACCCGCGACCAAATCGCCATTGCCATTTTCATAAGGTTGATCATAAAAATCTGACTTACGTGTACCCGAATAGTAATTGCCGCGGTTTCGATAGGCGTATGCAGCAACCCATTCAAATTTTGGTTTAATTCCCGCTAGAGCAAGGCGATATGCGGTGTCTTCACCATCAAAAGGGTTATCACTTTTGTTATCGCGCGTCTGAAAACGGACTTCGGGATCGTCGTACAATGGTACGCCTCCCAACGCTGAGTACACAGGTACGTCTTGCCAGCGTTTTCCAGTATGCATACGTGCTTTATTTGGCTCAATGGCGTTGCTGCTGCTTTCTGCAACCAACTCTATGCCGAATGTTTCACCTTCTTCGACAATGTCTTGAGGTTGTAACGTTGTGACCTGAACGGCGCCACCAGTCGAGGTGTTAATGTCAGAACTCAGTTGAGCACCTTTGTACACTTTCATACTGCCGATTAAGTTTGGATCGATGTAATTGCGGTTGGATGCGCCTCGATAACCGTTGTAAACCGTGATCGCTTGTTCCGTGCCATCGATAACGACAGGGACTCGGCCAAAGCCTTGAACACCACGAATGTTAGGATCAATGCTGCCACCCCCATTACGCGATTCACCACTATGAACGTTAGTCACGCCGGTAAAGAGATCTGCCGCGTTGGTGCCTTTGAATCTTTCAATATCTTGCTTGCCAATGTATGCGGTTGACGCATCGTAATCGTAGACATCGTCACTGCCAGCAATGTCGCGTTGATAAGCGTTTTCGAAACTGGTTGTGACCTGAATGGCATCCAATGTCATCCCTTCGCCAATCGAGGATAAGTAGTACACGCCGTCTTGTTGTTTCTCTGCGATCAAACCGGTGTTACTCAGCAGATGGTTTAACGCTTGCGACTGGTCGTATTGCCCTTGTAAACCTTGGCTATATAGATCGGATGATAGAGCGGAGTTGAGATAAAACTCGACGCCGGATTGCAAGGCAAATTGGTTGAGCACACTGTCTAGAGTCCCAGCAGGAATACTATATTCTTGGCTTACTTCCGCATAGATAGAATAGGGGAGTAGGGCTGCCGATATCCCTAAATTGGCTTTGATAAGCAGAGTCAGCCACTGACGTCGATGATTATGTTTCACCGTTGTTTCCTTTTTCGGTATCAAATCTCACTGATGACTACACCGAACGAGATTAAGAAAACCGTAAAAATTTAGCTTCTGGCTTTTATCGTTACCCAAAGTGGGGTGCGGTAATGCAGCTCAATAGGAAGGATCTGGCTTATGTTGTAGAGCGTTCGGTCTATGTTTTCGGTAGAGAACACCCCCGTTAATTTGAGCGTTTTCAGCGACGGGTCGATACTCAAAATCCCCTTGCGATAGCGCGCCAGCTCTTGAATAAACTCAGTCAGTGGTGTGGCCTGAGCTTGTATTTTTTGCTCTAACCAAAGCGCGTCGTGGGTTTGGTTCTTTTCAATACTTGCCACTGAGCGGCGATTAAAATGCGCATACTCGCCTGCGAGAAGGTGAGGAGAACCAAGACCCAACAAAGGTTGCAACTCAACTTCGCCTTCGTAGACACAGACTTGCGTTGAAGCGTCAAACTCGCGCACAGCAAAACGCGTACCGATGGGGCGAACGCGACCTTGCGATGTTGCGACATGAAGCGGGGTGGTGTGATGTGAGTTGGTCACTAGGATTTCGCCGTGAGACAAGTAAAGCTCACGTCGCTGGTGGTTAAAATTAACGTAAACGGTCGTATCCGTATTGAGGGCCAGTTGAGTTCCATCTGCTAAGGTGAGCGCTTTCATTTCTCCCGTTACGGTAGCAAATTCAGCTCCCTGTGGGGCAGGGCGATACGCGGATAAACCGAGCCCGAGAGAAGCAAATGAAACCCCACCAAGCATCAACATCTGGCGGCGGCTGATGCCGTTTTTGTTTGTTGCTAAGACTCGTCGGCTAAGATTGCTTTGTGGAACACGCGCAAATTTTTGCTGAACCAGCTCTAACTTCTCCCAAGCTTTTGCGTTTTCAGGTGCGGCGGATTTCCAACAGTGGAAAGCATCACGGTCTTGTTGCGTAACGTCGTCTGCCCATAACCTAGCCATCCACAGTGATGCTTGTTCAATGGAGTCGCGAGATATAGGGTCCATGGTTAACCCTCTTCCAACATTGCCATCATGCAACCTTGCAGCGCTTTGGCGACATACTTTTCAACCGAAGATACGGAGACATTGAGCTCCAGTGCGATAGCTTTATAGCTTTTGCCTTCAAGTTGACGCATTAGCAGTGCTTGACGAGCTTTGATGGGCAGTTTGTGTAGTAGGCTATCGATTTCGACTAGCGCTTCAACGACAATCACATGTTCTTCTGGAGAGCCGGAGACTTGTAAAGGTTCTTGTTCAAGAAGCTCAAGGTAGGCGGTTTCGACTCGGCGGCGACGGTAAAGGTCAATGACAAGACCTTTAGCGATGTGCGTAAGGTACTTTCGAGAATCTTTATATTCGGGAAGTTTGCCTTTGGTTAGCAAGCGCAAATAGGTATCTTGGACTAAATCCGCGGTGGCATCAGGGCAACCGAGGCGACGTTTAATGAATACCGACAGCCAACTATGGTGTTCTTGATACATGTGATCGATTCGCGCCATATCTGCCTGACTTGTCAACGCCATTGCTGCCTACTCCCTACTTAACAATGCTAATGATAATAATTATCATTAAGGTGAGTTGAGGAATATATCAGAAATATAAATATGTGCTATAAAATTTTTTATAAAAGTGCTAATTAGTGCGAAGATGTACGCTGACAGGTTAAAATTCTATCGATTTTACAGAAGGTTAGAGTTGGTATAAGAATCAAGGCGCCCGTATAGCGCCTTGATAAAGTGATTATCGACACCCTAGAAGTCTATTCGGTAAATGGAAGTTGTACCGCTCACTTCGTTACCAACCGCAAGAAGATGTTGGCCGTTTCGACTGAAATAGTGAATGGACTCTGGCCCCAAATCTCCCGCTTGTGGATTGTATTGACCATTAGCGCATTCTCCATCTTCAATTTGAGTACAGACCGGTTGAGCAAAATTGCGATTGTTGCTGTAATGCAAGAACATGGCATCTTCAGGATTGCTTACGTCATAGACCATAATGCCTCCCTGACGCTCTAAACCAATAAAAGCATAGTGACGCCCGTTGAGTTTAGCGACTTCTATTGCTTCTGGCTCTACGCCTTTATCGTCGCTGCGATCGTCAGCACTGCGGTTGCTATCATTGCTGCTGTTCAATGTACTCGGTGAAAGAGACGAAATAATATTCGCGAACTGATCTCCACTGTCATAGGTCCGCTGGCCTTCATCGTTCCATATAGAAAAGGAACGGGTGCCGAAAGATCGAATACTTTCTTGGGGTTGAACTGGCTGACTCGGTGCAATAACTTTTAAGCGTGCTAATTGCTTATTGTCTTTGAGTGCTTGGTGTAGTGGGTGAGCGGCGTCAACGTCAAGTTTCTTGCCTCTTAACTCATCACTGTAAGCGATACAGAAGCCTTGTTTATTTGCGTAGTCTTCACTTTGACTGTAGTCGTCTTCA
Organism: Vibrio sinaloensis DSM 21326; assembly: GCF_000189275.1. Classification (GTDB taxonomy): domain Bacteria; phylum Pseudomonadota; class Gammaproteobacteria; order Enterobacterales; family Vibrionaceae; genus Vibrio; species Vibrio sinaloensis. Next base: position 20,877 of record NZ_AEVT01000057.1, read on the forward strand.
TCCCACTCAAAACCTTTTGCTTCGCACACTTGTTGGGTGGTTTTAAATCCGTACTCGCGACCATCGCCTTCATTAGCCGTGAGTATGTAGCTTTTTCCATCGACTTGATAACTGTCAATAGAGTCAGGCATATACAAGCCAACCAGTGATGGATACTGTTGGAAATTGCCCACGATCTTGTCTTTGTTAGAAGCGTCTAGTTGGACATTTTGCCAAGACTTTTCTCCAAGAGGGAGGATACGTTCAACCTGCTTTTGGCTTAGGTTTACCTTAGCTAACGCATTGTTCTCTTGTAACGCGACGTAAAGGTATCCATCTTTGCCAAATGTTAGGTACTCCGGTTCAAGGTCTTGAGCCACTGTCGCCGTTGGAGCTGAAATTCTGACGTGTTTCTCCAGCTCAGTATGGCGAGCGCCACCTCGGTTGAACTCGGTAAACCCAATTTGCGTCACTTCAGCGTTATCAACGCCGTTTTGCAAATCAACAAGTGTTATCGAACCTTCTGGATCAATGGAGTAATCGCTGCTGGGTTCTCCTTCGTTTGCAGTGGCGATGTAGCGTCCATCGGGTGAAAACGAAACCATGTCAGGTAACGCACCTGTAGGGAAGGTTGTCACGAGGCTCAAATCGTCAGTGCGATAAAGTGCGATGATGCCGTTTTGTTGCTTGATTTGGTTCTCAATCGCGACGGCAATCAGCCCGCTTGAGGTCGAAACGCTGTTCGCTGCACCGATCTCTATCCCCGCTAACTCGCCTGCCGCCATCAGATCTAAACTGGTTTTTAAGCTCGGTTGTTGAGTGTCGTCGAGTTGCAATACGTCGACTCGTTTACTTTGCGCATTCACCACCAATAATTGGTCATGACAGTCATCGTAGTCGACGATCTCCGCTGCCGAGCTGTCAAATGGACTGTCAGCAATATAACGACCTACCAACGTTAACCCTGATAGCGAACTTTCACTTTCGCTAATTTTGCTTGGGGTTGGGCAAGACATCGAAAAGGCGGCTTGTTGGCTTTGGGTACAACCAGAGAGAGCGAGTGCTGCAACGGATACGGATAGGGCAAGTCGAGTGTGAGTAAACAAAATAAGTCCTCCATGAATAGTTGAGCGAATTCTATGGAGGAGATGTGAAAACTAGATGTGGTTTTTATAACGGTTTAATGACAGGTTAAAAAGGTTGTTACAAAAAGGTAGCTTACCTTGTCACTAAAATTGGTCACTGATCAATTGGATCAGTTCGCTCTCTGTTTCCGGAGTGCGAGCCAACTCCACCATACATTCAGCACCACCTTTAAGCATGTAGGCGGTGGAAGTACAATGATCATGGTGGAACCATTTACCTTGAATGCACACATCGGTGTAGCAGCGAGCATCTTTCTTTAATTCCATTTGTTTCTTCCTTGTTAATTATTGGTTATCACGATTAAAAATAACCCTACACATAATAATGAAAAATGATCTCGATCAATAATCGTCAATATTGACAAAAAAGGAGGCTCTCAGAGCCCCCAAAGTTTGCACAGTGTAGTAATAGGAAGTCGTTAGGCGGTCGCGAACTTGTAAGTGCGGTAGCCACCGAGCAAGTTGCGCGCTTTGAATCCATTGTTGACTAGTTGGCGATAGGCGACGTTGCCACGTAATCCTACCTGACAGTAGATAATGATCTCCTTGTCTTTTGGCAGCTCATCCATTCTGTTGCGCAATTGGTCGACCGGAATGTTGATCGCACCGTCGATGAACCCAACATTTTCAAGTTCGCCTGGATTACGCACATCAAGTAGCACCTGATCATCTGTTAACGAATCCATCTCATCAAAGTGAATCGGAGTGGCGTCACCCTTAATGATGTTGTTTGCCACAAAAGCGGCTTGATTGATCACATCTTTTGCACTGCCATATGGCGGAGCGTAAGTGAGCTCCAAGTGTTGAAGCTGCTCAACCGTCATGCCTGCTCGCTGGGCAACCGCCATCACATCAATTCGTTTATCGACACCATCTTTGCCCACTGCTTGCGCACCAAAGATCTTGCCTGTTTTTGGATCGAACAACATCTTGAACGATACGATTTCGGCACCTGGGTAGTAACTCGCATGGCTAGCGGTATGGACATAGACCTTTTCGTAATCGATGCCATCACGTTTTAGTTGCTTCTCGTTTTTACCCGTTGATGCGACCGCTAAATCGAAAATCTTGCAAATCGCCGTCCCTTGTGTGCCTTGATAGGTTTCATTTCGGCCTAACATGTTGTCGGCAGCCATACGACCTTGACGGTTAGCCGGGCCGGCGAGCGGTACTAAGGTTTGAGCGTTTGTGACAAAGTCTTTTTCTTCAACGGCATCGCCTACCGCATAAATGCTAGGGTCGCTGGTTTGCATCATGTTATTGGTGTAGATGCCACCAAGCTGACCGATTTGAAGCCCTGCTTCTTGAGCGAGTTTCACTTCTGGGCGAACACCGATCGCCATGATAAGAATGTCTGTGTTTAAGACTTCACCATTGTTTAATGTTAGGTTTAACTCACCTTCAATGTGCTGATGATCTTCGTTTTCGCCAGCGTCCATTGTGGCAATATGTTCATTAGGTGCATATTCAATCGACTCTAGTGCAACTCCTAACTTCAAGTCGATACCTTTGTGTCGAATTTCTGCATGAGCAAAGCCTGCCATTTCGCGATCCACGGACGTCATCACTTGGTCTGCCATTTCAACAAGCGTCGTTTTAATTCCGAGCTGATGAAATGCCTCCATCATTTCAAGACCAATGAATCCGCCTCCGACTACCGTAGCGTGTTCAGGCTTATTCATTTGTATCGTGTTTAGGATACGATCCATATCCGGAATATTGCGCAAGGAATGAGTAAGCGGATTCGATATCCCTGGGATTGGAGGAACGATTGGACCCGCTCCAGGGCTTAGGAGTAAGAAATCGTAGGATTCGGTGTACTCAGAACCATCCAAGAGGTTTTTAACCGTAACAGACTTAGATTGTCGATTGATAGACACGACTTCGTTCATGACACGAACGTCGACATTAAAACGTGCGAGGAAGCTTTCAGGTGTCTGTAAAAGTAGTTTGCTGCGCTCTTTAATATCGCCACCAATATGGTAAGGCAGTCCACAGTTCGCAAATGAAACAAACTCCCCACGCTCAAACATAATGATTTGGGCATTTTCGCTCAAGCGTCGTGCGCGAGCTGCAGCAGAAGCGCCACCGGCTACGCCGCCAACAATTACAATCTTAGTCATGTGTACTCCGAACTATTTAAAACCTAACTTTTTGAACACCATCGCGGCTGGGCAAAAGCCGGTAAAGGCACTTTGAATCAGGTTTGCACCAATAAAAACAGTGAACCAAACAAAACCAGTATCTACGGTCACGGTTAAAAGTACAGAGAGTAAAACCATGATCCCTGCAAATACTCGAACGACGTTTTCCAATGTCATACCCATCTCCTTGAATGCCGACTTGCTATTGCGCTAACTATAGAGATATAAATTAGCATTGTCTAATGTTAATTTATCTAAATTTAAAATAACTAAATTAGTATTGACTAAATTATATTGTTAAGTAAGCTCTGATGTAGTGTTTGTTTAATGGGTGAGAGCGATGGACTTAGTTCAAATGCAAACCAACGCCGTAGAAGCGGCAGACTTACTGAAGGTAATGGCGCATCCGGAAAGATTGATGGTGTTGTGTCAGCTTACTCAAGGCGAAGTGGGTGTCGGTGCGCTACAACAAGGCTCCAATCTGAGTCAGTCTGCCTTCTCTCAGCACTTGACCGTACTGAGAAAACATCAATTGATCCAAGCTAGAAAGGAATCGCAACAGGTCTTTTATTCACTCGCCGATCCACGTGTTGAAGCCCTTATTCAGAGCCTTCACAGCGTGTTTTGTGCGCCAGAATCTTGATTAGGTTTAAAGAGGTATTCAATGTTAGAAACCATTCCATGGGAATCGTTGTTAGGTGGTGTTGCACTTGGTGTATCCGCTACCTTGTTATTGCTTATGAATGGAAAGGTCGCTGGGATCAGCGGCATTGTAAATGGACTTATGTTGCCTAGAAGCGCTGATTACGCTTGGCGTGTACTGTTTGTTTTAGGCATGGTGCTAGGTGGCGTGGTGAGCGTGATGTCATTTGGTGTCGATACCCCTTCATTTGACGGCGTATCATTACCAGTACTTGTTGTCGCTGGTGCCTTGGTTGGGTTTGGAACCCGACTCGCTAATGGCTGTACCAGTGGGCACGGTATATGTGGTATTGGCCGTCTATCAAAGCGTTCAATAATTGCAACCATGATATTTATGTTGGTGGCCGCTTTGACGGTATATGTACGTTTACATTGGTTTTCAGTAGGTAACTAGGGGCAAGTGATGAACAATAGATTAACTCGATTGACACCTCTTTTCTCTGGGGCTTTATTCGGCTTTGGGATGGCGTTTTCTGGCATGATTGATCCTGCAAAAGTGATCGGATTTTTAGACTTCGCTGGGCAATGGGATCCTAGCCTTGCGTTCGTTATGGGCGGGGCGTTATTGGTGTTTTTGCCAAGCTATCACTTTCTTATCAAGCCGCGCAGTCAATCAATAAATGGTGAAAACCTCTGCCTACCTGCCTCTCAACACCTCGATAGTCGATTGATGTCTGGCGCCGCTGTGTTTGGTATCGGTTGGGGGCTTGCTGGAGTTTGCCCCGGGCCTGCCGTAACGAGTGTCGCGTTAGGCAGCATTGAAGTGGTGCTGTTTTTAGTGGCGATGTTGGTGGGCTCACTGATGGCGAATGTTGCATTTCCTAAAGCGCAATTGGCTCGAGAATTCGCTGAAGCAATCAAATAGAAGTTGTAACAGATTGGAGGTTACATGGAGTTAAAACGCGGGCAGGGAAGCTGGATTCAATCGGTTATGAGCAGCTTTTTCCCGCCAATTCTCATCATACTTATGTTGGGTATTGGTGCGGCGGCGTTGTGGCTAACGCCAAAAGAAGAAGATCCTCAAATCGTGGTTCCAATGGCCGATGTGTTGGTGTCTGCACCTGGCTTAAGAGCCTCTCAGGTAGAGAAACAAGTCACAGAACCATTGGAAAAGTTGCTGAGTCAGATTGATGGTGTGGAATACGTGTACTCGACCTCAATGGAAGGCGCAGCTCAGGTGATCGTTCGATTTTATGTTGGCGAGCAACGCGAAGAGTCGTTGGTTAAGCTCTACAACAAGCTCTATTCGAATCAAGACAAGATTCCACCAGCGGTCAATAATTGGATTGTAAAGCCTGTTGAAATCGATGATGTGCCTATCGTGGTAGCGGCTTTGTATAGCACAGATACTGAACACGTTAATCGTCATCAACTAAAACGCATTGCCGATCAGGCTACGCTTGGCTTAAAAGCGCTCCCCGATACTAACTTGGTTAAGGTCGTGGGAGGGGAGTCACGAACCATCTCCGTTGAGTTGGATTCGGTTGCGATGGCCCATTTCAATGTGACCATTGATGATTTAAATCGCGCGCTGTCGTTATCACATCAGAGAACAGATCTTGGCTCTATCCAAGTCGAGGATGGGTTCTATCAACTTGAAAGTGGCGCGCTGCTCGCCAGCATCAGTCAGCTGAAGCAGCTCGTTGTCAGTGTGGTGAATGGCAAGCCTGTTTACTTACAAGATGTTGCCAATGTCGTTGATGGACAATCTGAAGCAACCACAGACACTTGGTATCGCTCTGCTCAATCAGGGCAAGAATACCCTGCTGTGTTTATCTCTGTTGCCAAACAGAGAGGTTCAAACGCGGTTGACGTTGCGGAAAGTGTATTAACGCAGCTCGAAGAGCTTAAACAGCAACAATTTCCGCAAGCGGTTGAGTTTGCCATTATTCGTGATTATGGCCAAACGGCAGACGACAAAGTGTCCAACCTTATCTCGAGTTTGGGTATTGCAATCCTGACTGTGGTTGTTTTTGTTGGGCTGTTTTTGAACTGGCGCAGCGCTCTGGTTGTCGCGATCGCGATTCCGATCAGTTACGGCGCCGCCTTGGGAATGGACCTACTATTTGGTTATTCGATTAACCGAGTCACACTGTTTGCCTTGATACTTGCACTCGGTCTTATCGTCGATGACCCCATCGCAAGCATTGATAACATTGAACGTTACTTGAAACGTAACGACTTATCTCGCACCAAAGCGATTGTGTTGGCCATGGCCGAAATTCGCAGTGCGTTGCTAATGTCAACCGTGGCCATTGTGATCGTATTTCTGCCAATGTTTTTTATCACTGGAATGATGGGACCCTATATGGGGCCGTTGGCATTTAATGTGCCAATAAGTGTCATTTTCAGCACTGTGGTGGCATTTATGATCACACCATGGTTGGCGAAAAAGATATTAGTCGCAGCCAATAGCAATGTTAGCGAACAACTTGAATCAAGCTTACTGTACCGCGGATACCAAAAAGTGCTCTTTCCACTGTTGGAGAGTCGACGTAAAGCCTGGCTGTTTTTGGCTACAGTGGCTATTTTATTTGTGGTCGCGGCACTGCTTCCTGCGCTGCGCCTAGTACCGTTAAAGCTACTGCCATACGACAATAAAAACGAATTTCAGATCGTACTGAATATGCCCGAATCGAGCAATTTTGTTGAAACGTCCAATGCGCTACGCGTGTTTGCCGATTATCTGGTTGAAGTGCCAGAGGTGGAGTCGGTTTCTGGATTCTCCGCCGTTGCTTCACCAATGGATTTTAATGGCATGGTTCGCCATTACTTTATGCGCGATCAAGCATACCAAGGTGAGCTAAGGGTGGTGCTGGCAGACAAACACCGCCGACATATGCAATCCCACGAAATTGTAACGCGCTTAAGAGAAGACTTGGAGACAATCGCCCAACGGTATTCAGCCACTATTCAGCTTGTGGAAGTGCCACCGGGGCCTCCGGTGATTGCGACCATCACCGCCGAAGTCTATGGCAGTGCGACGACCAGTTATCAGCAGTTAGCGCAACAGGCGAATCTTGTTGCTCATAGGTTGCAGAAGGAAGCGTTCGTCACTGAAGTCGACACCAGTATTCAAGGGGAGTTGGAAACGTGGCAGTTCATTATTGATCAGGAAAAAGCCGCGTTATCGGGAGTGTCGATCAAAGATGTCAACCAGACTCTACTTGCGGCTAATCTAGGGTTGGTCATTGGCTATCTGGAAACCGATCGAGACCTTCTGCCACTTCCTATTGAGATTCGTCTACCTGTTGAAAAGCGTGACGATCTTGATTCTCTACGCCAGCTGTATGTGCGTGGCCAATCGGGTGTGGTCAAGCAATACGTGAATGGTGCACTGATCGATGCGCCACAACCTAAAGTCCAGCTGGCTGAAATCGGCGAGTTTGTAAAGCGTAACAGCGACCAACCTATTTATCATAAAAACCTCAAGCCTGTGGTTTATGTTTACGCGGAAACCGCCGGCCGTGTCCCCGGTGAAATCATTGCTGATGTGCTTGCAGACCAAAATGTTTCTCAACACGAGCAAGTAACAGAATGGGGAGAGCGTACATATCTGTCTAATGGTGCAGGGTTAGCTTGGCGTGTCAGCGATGACATTGATGTGATTTGGAGTGGGGAAGGTGAGTGGAAAATTACTGTGGATGTTTTCCGTGACTTAGGGATTGCCTATGGGGCGGCGTTACTCGGTGTGTTTGTCGTCATGCTTATACAAACTGGCTTACCCGCGGTGTCTGGCATCATTATGCTGGCGATACCATTAACCGTCATTGGCATCATGCCAGGTTTCTGGTTGCTAAATACGTTAAGCAGCGACATTAATGGTTACCCCAACCCAGCTTTGTTTACGGCCACCGCAATGATAGGGATGATTGCGCTCGCGGGCATTGTGGTACGTAACTCCTTGGTTCTGATTGAGTTCATACAGCAGTCCTTGGCAACTGGAATGCCTTTAGATCACGCGTTGATACAGTCAGGCGCTGTGCGGATGAGGCCAATTTTACTCACCGCGGGTACGACGCTGCTCGGTAATATCGTGATTACGCTCGATCCTATTTTTAACGGTTTAGCATGGGCGATCATCTTTGGCATCACGGCCTCAACCGTTTTCACCTTACTCGTGGTGCCCGTGGTTTACAACTTAGCCTATCAACATCAACCGGGGCATGGATTAAAAACTCAGGAGGAAGAGTAATGAAACTTAATAACAAAGTGTTAGGCGCCGGGTTGTTTGCGTTACTCGCCTTCCTGTTTGTTTATATGGCGGGTGGGTTCAGCGATAAAATTGAGTCAGCAAAGCGTCATCATCGTTTGGATATTGATAAGCTTGAGACGATGACCTTAGTTGCAACTCAGCAGGTCAATAAGCGTGTTTTTCCGGGTGTTGTCTCTGCAAAACAAAGTGCAGATATTGCCGCTCGTTTGACCGCGAACGTGGTAGAAGTGATGGTTGATGTAGGTGACAACGTCACCAAGGGTGACTTGTTACTTAGGCTCGAGAGTGACGATTTAGACGCCATTGTAGAGCAGAGTGTCCAGAGCTTGTCTTCTACTCAGGCTCAGCTTAACAATGCTCGTAAGGAGTACCGCAGAGCGGAAGACCTTGTTAAGAAAAAGCTGATTCCACAGTCTCAATTTGATTCAGCAGAGAGTCGCCTTCAATCGGCGCAAGCCAGTTTTAATCAAGCAAAAGCAGCGGTCGCAGAAGCGGAAACGACCTTTGGCTTTAGCGTTATTAGCGCCCCTTTTGATGCGGTCATCACTGCCAAATCCGTCAACGCGGGTGATACGGCAACACCCGGTTTGAGCTTGTTACGCCTATACAATCCGCAGTCTTTGCAAGTCGAGGTTGATGTCTCAGAGTCAGCACTGCCTTTTGTTACGCTCGGGTTAGAGGTCATGATCACTTTCCCAACGGTCGGCCAATCTACTCAAGCGAAGATTATTGAGATTACTCCCTCGGCCGACGCTGGCTCACGCAGTTACAAGATTAAGCTGGACTTTAACGCAGAGCTGGGACTCTTTCCGGGAACGTACAGTCAAGTAATGATTCCAATGGGAACACGAGATGAACTGATTGTCCCAACAGACGCAATAACTCAAGTCGGTCAACTCGATTACGTCAAAGTCCTTGCCGATGGTCAACTTGAAACGCGACTGGTACAGCTAGGGGAAGGTCGTCGAGTTCGTAAAGGGCTGAGCGCTGGTGAAACCATTGTACTCAACCCCAATTAGATGTACTTAGTAAAGTTGGGCGGTGATAGGGCAGTGGTCGCTTAGCTGATGCTTGAGCACCTGTTGGCTCGGATACACATCTTGTTTAGGTGCTGAAAGCTTGATTTGATCACTAACAATGATGTGGTCGATCAGTGAACGAAAACTGTGGGTTTTGTTCGGTTGCTTTCGCGATCGAACCTTACACTCGGCGCGAGTTCGTTGTGTTGCTAGCTGAGCACGGTTGCTCTGGGTAAGCGTGTTCCACAACCAGTCATTGGGATAGCTTAGGTTGTGGTTAAAATCGCCAAGGATGACGTAAGCTTGGTTCGCCACTTCCTTTTCATTAATCCACTGGTTTAGGCGCTCACCCTGCTGTTTTAGAATGCGGCAGTCGCGATTATTCTTGTAAGCACCGCTGCATCGAGCCTTGAGGTGAACAGACAATAGATGAATAGGTCGTTCACTGTTTGGCTGAATAACAACATAGGTTGCGAAACGAAGCTTACTGTTGCTACGTTGATCGAGCAAAACATCCGGCATATTCTGCCAGCTAATCCCATGCTTTATCGCCACTCCGGTGAACTGATTGATGTCGTGAAAACGCTTTTCTGTGTGTCTCTCCTGGGTTCGATCAGAGAATACGATGTCATAACCCTTACCTATCACTTTCTGTAACGCGGCTTCATCATTCACTTCCTGAAAGGCGAGCACATCGCTTTGCATCAATGAAAAATGTTCCTCGAGTGCGAGATAGTCGCCCGTTGTTCGCTGCGACTGGACAAATTGGTCTGACGGTGATGAAGACAGCCATTCAATGTTCCATGTGGACAATGTTAGTGATGAATCCGCGAGTACATCAAAGGGCAATACCAACAGGGCAGACAGGACAAAACAGCGTATTTTTTGGTTTAACATACTTTAACATTCATAAAATCGATTACAGCCTTTATTCCATAAGCGCTTGAAAAAAATCAAGCCTAAAGAGCCTCATTTTTGCAATTTACATGGTTTTCTTCCAGCCTGAGATCGCTGCCACTAAGATCGCGTTGATCTTAATCTATGGCCTATTTTTGTTGATCGAAATCAATACTTTTATTCGGTTCATCTCGTTAAATACGCCACAACATATAGTGTCAGTCGAATAAAAAATCGCCCTATATAGTGTGTTTGTGGATAAGTCTGTGAGTATGCTTAGGGTAAGGAGAGAAGGTGAAACCAATCGTAATCAAGCGTGACGGCTCAAGAGCTCCGTTCAGTAGGGATCGCATTCAGGCAGCAGTTGAAGCCGCCGCAGAGCATGTAGATAAAGAAATCGCTATTTATGCACTAAATGTGGCTTTAGCGGTTGAGCTGCAGCTAAAAGATCACGATGAAGTTAACATCGCAGAAATCCAGACTTTAGTTGAAAATGAACTTATGCAAGGACCATATAAATCGCTGGCACGCTCGTACATCGAGTATCGCCACGACCGAGATATGGCTCGCGAAAAACAAAGTGCTCTTACCCGTGAAATCGAAGGGCTTATTGAAGAGAGCAATGTTGATCTAATCAATGAAAATGCCAACAAAGACGGCAAAGTTATCCCGACTCAGCGCGACCTATTAGCAGGTATCGTTGCGAAGCACTACGCGAAAACACACATTCTTCCGCGTGATATCGTTCAAGCTCATGAAGAAGGCGATATTCACTATCACGATCTTGATTACGCGCCGTTCTTCCCTATGTTTAACTGCATGCTAATCGACCTTAAGGGCATGTTAACTCATGGTTTCAAAATGGGTAACGCCGAGATCGATACGCCGAAGTCGATTTCTACCGCAACCGCGGTTACTGCACAGATTATTGCTCAAGTCGCTAGCCACATTTATGGTGGTACTACCATTAACCGTATCGACGAAGTGCTAGAACCCTACGTGATGACCAGTTACGAGAAACATTTAAAAGTGGCTAAGGAGTGGGACATCCACCAACCAGAAGCTTTTGCTCGTTCTCGTACAGAAAAAGAGTGTTACGACGCCTTCCAATCTTTGGAGTATGAAGTCAATACTTTGCATACCGCGAATGGCCAAACTCCGTTTGTAACCTTTGGATTTGGTTTAGGTACAAGCTGGGCTTCGCGCTTGATTCAACAGTCTATATTAAAGAATCGCATTGCGGGTCTAGGCAAAAATCGCAAAACGGCCGTTTTCCCTAAGTTAGTGTTTGGCATTAAAGATGGCTTGAACCATAAAGCGGGCGACCCGAACTACGACATTAAAAAACTTGCGCTTGAATGTGCGTCTAAACGCATGTATCCAGACATCTTAAACTACGACAAAGTCGTTGAAGTCACAGGGTCATTCAAAACTCCGATGGGCTGCCGTAGCTTCCTAGGCACGTACGAAGAAAACGGTGAGTTGATTCATGAAGGGCGTAATAACTTAGGTGTTGTTAGCCTTAACTTGCCACGTATTGCCATTCAAGCTAAAGGCGACGAAGCGAAGTTTTACCAATTGCTTGACCAAAAACTTCACTTGGCTCGTCGAGCATTAGAGACTCGTATCTCTCGCTTAGAAAATGTTAAAGCACGTGTTGCTCCTATTTTGTATATGGAAGGTGCATGTGGTGTGCGTCTGAAAGCCGATGAACCGATTGCTAATATCTTTAAGAATGGCCGCGCGTCTATCTCGCTTGGTTACATTGGTATCCACGAAACCATTAATGCACTGTTTGGCACTGAGCAGCATGTTTATGATGACAGTGCACTACGTGAGAAAGCACTCGGCGTCATTCAGTACCTGAAAGACAAGGTTAATCAGTGGACCGAAGAATCGGGTTATGGGTACAGCTTATACGGCACGCCAAGTGAAAACCTATGTAGCCGTTTCTGCCGCATTGATGCGAAAGAGTTCGGCGTGGTCGAAGGGGTGACGGACAAAGGCTACTACACCAACAGCTTCCATTTGGATGTAGAGAAAAAAGTCAATCCTTACGATAAGATCGACTTTGAGATGCCTTACCCTGAAATATCGAGTGGTGGCTTCATCTGCTATGGCGAGTTCCCGAATATGCAACGCAATATTGAGGCGCTCGAAAACGTCTGGGACTACAGCTATACCAGAGTCCCATATTATGGCACCAACACGCCGATTGATGAGTGTTACGAGTGTGGTTATAACGGTGAGTTCGAATGTACTAGTAAGGGGTTTACTTGCCCAAGCTGTGGTAACCATGACTCTACCAAAGTATCGGTGACTCGTCGCGTATGTGGTTACCTCGGCAGCCCTGATGCGCGTCCGTTTAACTTCGGCAAGCAAGAAGAAGTTAAGCGCCGCGTTAAGCACTTATAGTCAGTATTGTCCTGCTGGTTCTGCCAGCAGGACATTCATCATTCTATTAAGCCCAGCTATGGGTTTTCTTTTTGAGTCGCACAATGAATTATCACCAATATTATCCTGTTGATGTCGTGAATGGCCCAGGTACGCGATGTACGTTGTTTGTTTCTGGTTGCGTCCATCAATGTCGCGGCTGCTATAACCAATCAACTCAGCGACTGGATTCAGGGACGCCTTTTACCCAGCAAGCAGAAGATAAAATCATTGCTGACTTGCAAGATGAGCGAATTCCAAAACGCGGTTTGTCTCTGTCTGGTGGGGATCCACTACACCCGGCCAATGTGTCTGACATCCTAAAATTGGTCAAGCGAGTAAGAGAAGAGTGCCCGGGGAAAGATATTTGGCTTTGGACGGGTTACACGTTAGCTGAGCTTGATAACGCGCAACGCGAAGTGACTCAGTATATTGACGTTCTGATTGATGGAAAGTTTGAGCAAGACAAAAAAGACCTTAACCTTGAATGGCGGGGGAGCTCTAATCAAGTCATTCACACTTTCAAGCTATGAGCCGCTGCGAGTGTTTTGCTAAGTCCAAATAAGTTAACTGTATGTTAAATTTTACAGCTTTTTATCCTGTTTTGCTCTTAGCCACTAAAATTTTATTTCTAGATTTGTAACTTAGATGATAACGTGTGGGTCATTACTTGAATTTCAAAGGGTTGTGACTTTCATGTTCTCACATTTACCAACACCAACATTAGATCCTATTCTTTCTCTCTCCGTTGCTTACCGCAATGATCCTCGTCCTAACAAAGTCGATTTAGGCATCGGTGTCTACAAAAACAGCGCGGGTGAAACCCCTGTCATGAAGGCAATTTTGCAGGCTCAAGATATTGTTGTCGAAACGCAAAAAACCAAATCGTACGTTGGTCTAGCCGGTTGCGAAGAGTTTAACCAAAGCATGGTGAACTTGTTGTTAGATGGCACATCTGCCATGGGTCGTGTTGCTGCGATTCAAACGCCAGGAGCAAGTGGTGCCCTGCGTATGCTTGGCGATTTAATGAAGGTTGCTCAACCGAATACAACAGTGTGGATCTCTAATCCAAGCTATGTAAACCATAGACCTGTAATGGAAGCGGCTGGCCTCAAAGTAAAACACTACAGCTATTTTAGCCCTGAAACCAAGCAAGTTGATACTGCACGTATGTTAGAAGAACTCGCTCAGGCTGGTCCAGATGACGTCGTTTTGCTGCACGGTTGCTGTCATAACCCAACTGGCGCAGACATTGACTTTGCTGCGTGGCAGGCGATTACTGAGCTTGCGCAAAAGAATGGCTTTACTCCATTTGTCGATATTGCTTACCAAGGGTTTGGCGATGGCCTTGAAGAGGACGCTAAGGGCCTTCGTCATATGGCGGATAACGTAGAAGAAATGCTGATTACGACTTCGTGTTCGAAAAACTTTGGTTTATACCGCGAACGTACCGGTGCTGCGATTGTCGTCGGCAAATCAGCTGGTGACGTGAATAATGCAAAAGGCAAACTTTTAACCCTTGCGCGTGCAACCTACACTATGCCGCCAGACCATGGTGCTGCGCTTGTAAAAACTATCTTGCAAAATCAAGATTTAACCACCGTGTGGAAGCAAGAGTTGAGCGAAATGCAGCAGCGATTGTTAAACCTTCGTCAAACCTTGTGCAATGAATTGAGAAATTCGCACAATACTTCACAATTCGATTTCATTGAAAGTCACAAAGGCATGTTTACTGTGCTAGGCTTTACTCAAGATCAGATGCTGCAACTTCGTGAAGAATATGGAATTTATGGCGTTGGCGATGGTCGTATAAATATTGCAGGCTTAACGGAAAAAGACATTCCATATGTAGCTGAAGCAATCGTAAAAGTATCTTAATAGATCGAGTTTTATATTCGTTTTAAGGCTCACGTATGTGGGCCTTTTTTAAAGCTGGTCAGAATGGTCAATTGAATTAGGTGGTCGAATGAACAAAACGTGGAAGCTAATCATTCCAGTTATGCTAAGTGGTGGTTTAATGGCGTGTTCAACGACAGGGCAAGCTCCTGTTGAACCTGAACAGAAGCCACAAGTTGAGGAGCCTAAAGTAGAAAAGCCTCAAGTTGAAGAGAAAGAAGAGATCAAAGAAACAAAGCCTGCTGAAAAGCCCAAGCAGCCTGAAGTGGTATTGAAGGCGCAGAAAACGTCCGATGGCAAGCTTATTTTGGGTGAAAAAGAGTGGGTTTACCTACCTGGTTTGGAGCAGAGTGTAAAAGCACGTATCGATACAGGGGCGACTACCTCGTCCATCAGTGCGGTAGACATCGAACCTTTCGAACGTGACGGCAAAGATTGGGTTAAGTTTAAGATCGAACATGATGGGGTTAAAACCAAAGAGATTGCTCTACCTGTGCAGCGTTGGGTAAAGATTCGCCAATCGACGGCTGACGACACTCACCGTAGAGCCGTTGTAGATGCTTGGATCCAAATCGGTGATTTGAAAGAAAAGACAGAGTTCACGTTAGCAGATCGAACGCATTTAACCTTCCCACTACTTTTGGGGCGTAGCTTCTTTAAAGACGTGGCGGTTGTCGATGTGAGCCAGCAATACGTTCAAGATAAACACAAGTAATTCATTAGAAAATAAAAACCGGCTTTCGCACAGAAGCCGGTTTTTTTGTGCTGCAAAATCAGAAATGGGAATTATCTCATAACAAATGGTGGGTATGTTGCGATATTATCGCCGCAAATAATAACACCACCACCATATATTCTGGGGATGGTATTGAAATCAGCAGTAACGAAGGAATTATAAGGAGTGCACATGAAACACTTGTCTATGGCCATTGTCGTCAAAGATGGAAAGGTGTTGGTACAAGAAAGGTTTAGAGCATCTAAGGGAATGGTTGTTGAGTTTCCGGGAGGTCAGGTTAACCACAATGAATCAGGCACTGATGCCGCTATTCGTGAGCTTTACGAAGAAACGACACTGAAAGATTTAACTCATGTCGCGACTTTCTCTGACATTAACGAGTATGGTGGCCGTATTTACTACACAGTGTTAAAAGCAGATTCGAACACCGAGCCGAAAGTCGTCGAAGACGTTGATCAACAGAGTTTTAAGTGGCTGAATCCATCAGAGCTGCCGCTCAGCGAATTTTATGCGGCTGATCAAAACTTCATCAGCAAGCAACTGCCCGAGTTCTGTTAAGCACTCTATATGAAAAAAGCCAGTCATTCGACTGGCTTTTTCGTTAATACATCAGCGTGTTTTAGTTATTGAATCTCTAGTAACTCAACATCAAAGATCAATGTTGAAGCTGGTGGAATAGGGCCAGTGCCATTTTTTCCGTAAGCCAGCGGGCTAGGGATGAACAAACGGAACTTATCACCTGGTGACATGTAAGTCAGACCTTCTTGCCAGCCTTTGATGACTTGGTTCAGCTTGAAGCTAATCGGCTCGCCACGTTCCACTGAACTATCAAATACAGTGCCATCAATTAGCGTGCCGTGGTAATGCACTTTTACTGTGTTGCTGGTTGTTGGCTTGGCTGTCTCTTCGCTTTTTACCAGGATCTGGTATTGAAGCCCTGACTCAGTCGTTATAACGCCCTCTTGTTTACCGTTTTCGATAAGAAAAGCTTGGCCAGCAGCGAAGTTTTCATCGCTAACTTTGTTGTTGGTCCAAGTGCGGTAGATCATGAAGCCAGCAAGGATGAAGATGATGATCGGAAAGATAATTTTTGACATAGTAAACGTCCAGTCTGTTTATTGCTGTTTAGTTAGGTAGTTGATGGTGTTAGCGATACCGTCGACATCTTGATGACCCGATGTCAGCACCATGTATTTTCCGTTAACAATGAAAGTCGGCACGCCATTGATTTGGCCTTTTTCTGTGATGTCTTGTGCAATAGCCATCGCCTTAAATAGCTGCTCTTGTTTTGATTTGTCTAAATCGTATGGGCTTATTAAATCACGAGATTGGAATGCCTTGTCAATCGCGGCTTTTCGCTCTGAATTCGTTGCGCCATCCCCCATTTGTACTGCCGCAAATAACTCTTGCATGAATTGGTGGTCCGGCTTTTTACCCAGTTGCATCTCGGCGGCATAGTAAATCATGGCACCGATTTGAGCACTTTCATTAAAAGTGACATGTACTTTGCCGATTGATTGATTTGTCAGCTCTTCAAGTTGTGGCATTACGGATTCCATTTTATAGCAGTGGCCACAATTTAAAGAGAACACTTCGGTTACTTGTGGTAATCGGTACGTTGCCAGATTGACTGGAAGCTGTTGGTATTGTTTTCCTTCTTGGGGAATATTGTTGTCTGAACAGCCAACTAAGAGGCTCGTTACTGAGATAGCAATCAGAGCGAGGAGCTTTTTCATATCGGATTCTCGAGATAGTCGCGTTTACAAGCCAACGCGAGTTAAAAGTTAACGAATTTTACTCTTTCAAGTGAAAGAACTAAATAGCCAGTCACGAGTAATTAATCGCAAATTGTTTCTAAAACAGCTAATGCACAAACTTTGCGCACAGCGGCTAAAATTGCGTTAAAGAATCAGAAAAACGGCCGATACAGTTAAAGAATCACAAAGGAACCAATGGTGGAGAGATGAAATACCTGACCTTACCTCTGATTATCTTACTTTCTGGCTGTACCAATATGGCGCAAGATATCGCTAATATGACGGAAGATATGTTAGATACTGCACCTAAGACAGATTTTGAAGTTCGTTACCCAGAATGGGGCAACGATCCTAAGGTGGCTCAGTCAGGTGTTGAAGGACCGATGGGGCAAACGCGTGCACCTTACTATAAGGATCTGCAAAGCTTTTTGTTAAAAAATGGTGTGGATTACGAAGTGTTGCCGGGCAACCACATTATGGTCAAATTGAAAGATACGATTAAGTTTAATACCGGATCTTCTCAAGTGATGCCTGATTCCGCTTACTGGTTAGATATGATGGGGGAGTACCTCTCAACTCAACCGGGGATAGACATAGTTATCGATGGTCATGCCGACAGTACAGGGGCTCCGTCTTTCAATGACAGCTTGTCAATGAAGCGCGCAAAAGCGGTTAAGCAGCAATTAGTACGTAATAATGTTGCGATGGATTCAATCTTTACACGTGGCTATGGCGAGTTTGTCCCGGCTTGCTCGAACGCATCTATGGCAGGCAAAGCGTGTAATAGAAGAGTAGAAGTGTTGTTTATCGTATCAAACAACTAACTCTGTGGTTTCGAAAATGATAAAGCTCAGCACTTCGCTGAGCTTTTTTGTGGTAGTTAAAGAAAACCCCAGACGCCTGTCTGGGGTTTTGCATTTTTTAACTAAGCGGCGCTTTTGGCTTCGTCAGTTTTTTTTTCGCTCTGCATCTTCGCTAAGAAGTAGACGTTAACACATGCGATAAAGCCATTAGTCACGACAACTGGCCAAGCATCAATCATTAATCCATAAGCAGTGAAAAGCGCACAACCGATAAAGTTAAGAACACGAAGCTTAACGATATCTTTCATGGTTAACGAGATTGCTACCATGATAGAAGCAGCGTAGCCCAGAATTTCAACCATATTCATTTCCATAATTTGACCCTCTAAATGTTTGCCGAACAGTGTCAGTGTCGGTACCAATTCTTCTCTTCTTGAGATAAGTGAGGAAGCTCCGTGCCTCGAATGGTCTAATTGTTTATCTGACGTGAAATATAACAGGGCTAAATGTGTGATGAAAGTCCAAAATTTGTGAACGGAGAAGGTTAGCGATTACGCAAACGTTTAGCGCTATTTAGTAATTTGTAATAACGAAATTTGTTGGCTAGTCATTGTTTCGATGGGGATCTAACAAAAAGCCCGCATCGAGTGCGGGCTTGGTCTATTTGGTGTAACCGAAGTATTGCTTACTTCTTTTTGCCTTGAAGAACTTGCTTATCTTCTTCGGTTAACTCGCGGATACGGCGGCTGATGTCGCGACGCTCTTTAGAGATTTCTGCACTCTTGATGATGTGATCATCAACGCGATCTTCGTAGTCTGCTTTCATATTTTTGATGATACCAACGATTTCTTCGTTGCTCATATCAGACTTGATGTAATCAAGAAGGTTTTCTAGAAGATCCACACGCTTACGGTTGTCACGAACTTTCTTCTCGTTGTCGATAAGTTCACGTTTCAGTTTATTCTTACGACGTGCCTGAGATACGATTTCAAATACACCACTCATAGGTTCTATTTCCTGGTTTTCCTTTAACTACCAACGATTAAATCACAACATTGGTGCCGATAACAGTCTTAAGATCAATCATTACAGTATGTTGACGCTTTTATCACCGATCTCTTTAAGCAACGATTGTAGCAAGGGGATGGTTCGATATATGATTCGTAAATTAACGTTACACTTTGTGCAAATCGATCATGCGAACTTCTGACATTATAGTCCCAAAAGAAGAAGATAACGCGATACCAAGCCGCGTACATAAAATCGTCTCAGCCTACCGAAGCGAGCGAACCCGTCAAGAAGTGACGGAAGTAGAGCTAAACCGTACTAAGATCGTAATGATTGATGAACACGGCAATATCAAAAAGGTTCCCATCCTGTCTGAGCACTGATTAGCTTAGCGGGCGTATCATAAGGAAATAACAATGAATATCGAACTCAATCCTGTAGAAGCACGTGTCATTGGCTGTCTTATTGAGAAAGAGGTGACGACTCCTGACTATTACCCTTTGACATTAAATAGTCTTACCTCGGCTTGTAACCAGAAAAGTAACCGCGAACCCGTCATGAACCTTTCTGATACTGAAGTCCAAGAAGCGGTCGACTCTTTGATTGCTCGTCGCTTAGTGAGTGACGAAAGTGGCTTCAATAGCCGAGCGAGTAAATTCCAACACCGCTTTTGTAATACTGAATTTGGTGATTTGAAACTGTCTAAACAGGAAAAAGCTATTGCCTGCTGTATGCTTCTTCGTGGACCACAAACACCGGGTGAGCTGCGCACACGTACCAATCGCCTTGCAGATTTCTCTGATGTAAAAGAAGTCGAAGCGGTTTTGGATAATATGGCTGCTCGCGATGCAGGTGCGCTGGTGGTTAAACTTCCACGCGAAGCAGGCAAGCGGGAATCTCGCTACATGCACCTGTTTAGTGGTGACGTTGACATTGAGGCGTTGACCAGTGCCGCTCCGGTCAGTGCACCAAGTGCGAGTAATGAGCGTATTGATGCCCTTGAAACGGAGGTCGCTGAGCTTAGGCAGGAGCTGGCTCAACTGAAGCACCTGGTTGAACAGCTTGTTGGTTAGATGACAACTAAGGTAAGTACTAACAGTGCGGACTGGTTTGTCTATTTTGTCCGCACTCGCTCTAATGCACTTTATTGTGGCATTACGACAGACATAGAGAGAAGGTTTGCCCAGCATTGTGCTGGTACGGGAGCCAAAGCCCTAAAAGGGAAAGGCCCATTAACACTTGCGTGGTACCAGCAAGTAGGGAGCACGCGTAGCCAAGCCTCAAAGGTGGAATATCGTTTAAAGCAACTCTCTAAAGTGCAGAAAGAAGCACTGGTTAGTGGTGTTTTACCTTTGATTAGTGTGATTGATGTGACACTAGTGGAATAATTCGTACTTGATGTAACAAAAAATGTATTAATCTTGTTTATGGAAGTTAATAATAAGGTTGATACGGAAAATGAAACAACTAAAAACTCTATCCTTGGCAGTGGCTTGCGCCTTGATTGGAACCACAGCGTCAGCGGCAAATATCGTTGCTGACGGACGCGGTAACGGTATGGGCAATACTGGTGTAACGTCTGCTGACTATTTGCTTGCTCCATTCTATAACCCCGCTTTAACGGCGGTTTACCGTGATGAAGATGACTTTGGCATTTTGGCTCCTGCAATTGGGGTGAATGCGCGTGATACCGATGAGTCTTTGTCGACGCTTGACGACCTTCAAGATGCCATAGATGATTTTGAAGACTCTGGTAGTACTGATCCTGCCATTGCCGCCGAACTAAATGATTATCTTACAAAGCTCTCTGACGACAAACCTTTGGCAGTAAGTGCTGGAGGTGGTTTAGCAGTTGCTCTGCCATTTGGTGTGGTTTCAGGCAATATATTCATGCGCGGTTATGCGGAGATTATCGCTCAGACAGACATCGCGCCCGATGGTGGGGATTTACCAGCAAACGTGCAAACCCGCTATGAGAATTCGAGCGTAGACATGCTAGCGTTTGGTTATTCTGAATACGGTGTTGCTCTGGCGAAGCGAGTGCAACTGGCAGGCCACGACTTCTCTTTTGGTGTCACACCCAAATACCAGCAACTAAAAACCTACAGTGAGATTCTAAATGTTGAAGATTTTGATTTAGAGGATTACGACGAAAGCGAAACCAGCAAGAATGCGTTTAACTTAGACCTTGGTATGGTTTGGTTTTATAACGATTTCCGCGCGGGTGTAGCCGTTAAAGACTTATTCTCTCAAGATCTAAAAACTAAAGATAAGTCCGATAAGTATCGACTAGATACGCAAGTCACTTTGTCTGGTGCCTATGCGACTGAGTTATTGACGGCAACAGTCGACTTAGATTTAACAAAACAGAAGCGTTTTTCTGGCCTTGATGATGATACTCAGTTCATTCGTATGGGTGTAGAGGGAAATGCATGGGGTTGGGCGCAGCTTCGTTTAGGTTACGAAATGGATTTGGAAGATACGCTCGATAATTCAGTGACCGCTGGACTTGGTATCAGTCCGGGTGATTTGGTCAGTGTAGACATTGCTGGTAGTTATGCTGGTGACAATCAATTTGGCTTGTCTGGTAACTTGGCCTTTACATTTTAGCGTCAGTTAACGGTATTTGGCGTCAATTTAATAGCATTTGTTGATAAGTTGACGCCAAGATGTATATCAAAGTGATACGGCTATGAACTATATTTCAGGTTTAGGTGTAGAAATGAACATTTAGCGGATGGGGGTGTTTTTTCTGCTACCAAGATCATTTTGAATCATTATACTTGAGTTATATTTTGTTTAGGGTAGGAAGCAAAAACACCAATGTATAAAGCCTCACTGTTCCCAATTTTAACGTTAGTTTCTGCTATGTCGTCTGCTCACACGACGCAAGTCCTCAATGGATACTGGCAATATGAAGATTACCTCAAAGCTTTCCCTAAGCAACAAGCCTTGACTGAAGAATTAGTTGACGCGGTACGCGATTATCCTGTTCCGATCGGAGTGAAACAGTCTAAGCCGATTACGATTTCTGTTGTTTATCCAGGGCAACAAATCTCCGATTATTGGAGTCGAAATATTAAGGCATTCGAAACACGTCTGGACAAATTGGGCATCAGTTACAAGATCAATCAGGTTTTTACTCGTCCAAACGTTGATGTTCGCCAGCAAAGCCTTTCGTTGCTCGAAGCAATAAAAAACAATACTGATTATCTGATTTTTACTCTCGATACCACCCGCCATAGAAAGTTTATTGAACATGTTATGAGCTCGACAGATACGAAGCTCATACTGCAAAACATTACCACTCCAGTTCGAGCTTGGGATGACAAACAGCCGTTTATGTATGTTGGTTTTGACCATATTCATGGCGCTAAATTACTGCAAGACTATTACAAACAAAGCAGCGCAAAAGACAGCCGTTATTCTGTACTCTACTTCTCTGAAGGCTATATAAGTTACGCTCGAGGCGATACCTTTATTGAAGAGATGAGCCATCATGATACTTACAAATTGTCTTCTTCCTACTACACCACAGCAACGCGCGATTCAGGTTATAAGACCGCGCTAGAAGCCGTGAAAAACGATCCCAATATTAGTTTTATCTACGCGTGTTCTACCGATGTTGCATTGGGTGCTGCTGATGCGTTGGAAGAGCTAGAGCGTAAAGATATTGAATTGAATGGTTGGGGCGGTGGTACGGCAGAGCTTGAGGCGATCGCTGCAGGTAACTTAGATGTGACGGTCATGCGAATGAATGATGACACTGGAATCGCGATGGCAGAAGGCATCAAATGGGATTTAGAAGGGCGTCAAGTTCCACATGTATACTCTGGCGACTTTGAGCTTGTTACTGCAAAAGACAGCGCCTTAACCATAGAAAAGCTGAAACAAAGAGCATTCAGGTACTCTGATCTTTAATGTTGAAAATATTCAAGCGTAGTCGGCGCTATCAGCTCGCTACGCTTCTTACCAACTCAATCTTTATAACCATTGGTGTTCTTACCTTGGTTATGGTGCTACAAAACTATCAGGTAAACCGTGAAGTTGTGGCACAGGAAGTCGCGCGCACAAAAACCCAAACTCAAAGCCTAGTACAAGAGATTTTTAATTTTCGCCTGAAAGCGTTAGAAATCCAGCAAGACAGCTATTCACGAAGCGTTTCTTTGATTGAAGGTGTAGGGCAGAAAGATCAGGCCGCCATTGACCGGTTTTTTACCAGTATCGACCAAGTCTTGCCAAACTTAGCCCCTGACATCCGTTTCTTGGCGAGTCGAGACGGTGTTTTCTGGGACGACGGCAATGCGGAGTTTTATGGTATTTCTTCTGATCAGCTAAGCCATTTAAGCCAAGATATCGTTACTGGGAACTCTTGGCATATTTCTCAAACGCCATCTCAAATGGGCACTCGCTACTTAATGATGCGCCGCTCGCCCGTCGTAAATCTTGTCAATGGAGAGGTGGTCGCACATCTGTATATTGGTGTTGTACTAAATAACAACTTCTCGCTGGTCAATGCGATTACCAAAGGAAGTAACGCCGATGAGCTCTTTTTAGCGGTTGGCTCACAGGTGATTGCTTCAAGTAACAAAGTCGAAGATTTTCGTTACATTGAATGGCTAGAGGGCGCTTCTAAATCTCTAAATGCGAGTCCGCATATGGTGTCACGTACTGACTTAACCATCGCTAACGTGCCCACTTTTTTATCTGTTTACACGGTTCAACGAAATGACCACATAGAAGGCTTTGTTAAAAGCCAGTATTTGTGGATGCTACTTACTGGGGTCCTAATCGCCGTTATCGCGATATCAACGCGTCTTTGGTTGGGTAAACGGGTGTCTAAAGAGCTTCAAAAGTTGATGAGTTATATTGAATCAACGTTTACGACGCAGCAGCCCGACAAATATATTGGTTCTGCCATTGAAGAGTTTAACCAGATCGGGGATAGCTTCGAGTTATCTTTTAAAAGGCTTAATGAACAAGAGAAGCAGTTTGCGGATCTGTTCAACTTCTCTTTGTCGCCAGTCACGCTTTGGAGTACAGACCAAGCAAAACTAATCCGTTATAACCCTGCCGCTGAGCGTTGTTTTAAAAGTGACGTGTCTCGAGAGCAACTAGTGGAAGCATTATCCTCACATGTAAAAATGTGTGCTCAAGGAGCGACTTTAACAGGCGTCAACACGACGATTGATGGTAAAACTTACCGATGGAATTTGTCACCAATTGTCAGTGATAACACGACAAAGCAAATCATGGCCCAAGGACAGGACATCACCAGCTTTGTGGAAGCCGAAAGACAAAGTCAGGCGGCCAAAGAAGAAGCGGAAGAGTCGGCGCGCGTAAGGGCTGACTTCTTAGCCAAAATGAGCCACGAATTGCGTACACCGCTAAACGGTATCTTAGGTGTGTCTCAACTTCTGAAACACAGCTTAGATGAGCGAGACGCTTTAGAACACGTCGAAGTCTTATGTAATAGCGGTGAACATCTACTTGCCGTGCTTAACGACATTCTCGATTTTTCAAAAATAGAACAGGGCAAATTCCATATCCAGTGTGCGGAGTTTCGCTTAATTGAACTTGAAACGACCGTAGAGAAGATCTTCCGTCCTCTTTGCATTGAGAAAGGCATTAACCTTGATATGCAAAGTGATGTGACGGAGAAAATGTGGGCCAATAGCGACCAGGTTAGACTGAACCAAATCTTGTTCAACTTGGTGAGTAATGCGATTAAGTTTACCCATCATGGACACGTAACCGTTAGCTTAAGTTGTTACCCACAAGATGGACGTTATCAACTCAGAATGAGTGTTACCGACACCGGTATTGGCATCAGTGACGCGCAGCTAGCGACAATATTTGAACCTTTCATTCAAGCCGAAGCGACGACCACTCGAGAGTACGGGGGCAGTGGGTTAGGCCTGGCTATCGTTCACAGCTTGGCCGAGCTCATGAATGGCGAAGTGACCATTGAAAGCCAATTGGACAAGGGCACGCGAATCTCTGCGACGCTTCCATTAGACATCGCGATAACTGAGCGCAGCGTCGAACCTAACAACATGATAGTTGAGCCCCACAACTTGTTTGACGAGACTCTTGAGGTGCTGTTAGTTGAAGATAACCATACCAACGCGTTTATCGCTAAGGCGTTTTGCGAAAAATACGGAATGGACGTGACTTGGGTGCAAGATGGCATCAATGCTATCGAGTATTTAAGAGACAACCCAAATGTATCGTTAGTCTTGATGGATAACCAGCTTCCAAGCCTAGGTGGTATTGAATCCACACGGATTATTCGCGAAGAGCTGGGGTTAAATGTACCGATCTTCGCTTGTACTGCAGATGGAATGCAAGATACAAAACGCGCGTTTATTGCCAGTGGCGCCGATTATGTCATTGTAAAACCAATTAAAGAGCTCGCTTTAAACAAAGCCATGGTTTATTTCAAAGAGCATTACCTTGAGGCTAATAACGACTAGATAGGTAAGCGTGTTCAACTAAGGCCTGTTTAAGCTCGTCATTAATCTCGATCGTGTCGCTGAACTTAATGCCGAGTTTATGGCCACCGCGCTCTTTGACGATATTAACAATGCTGAACTTTACCCCCTCAGGCAGGTAGTCTGAAAGATCACTTTGTACTTCAATCACACTGTTGGAAGACAGTTCATTTTCGCCAGCAATGTAGATCGCACAACCCGAAGCAGAAAAATCAATCAAACGGCCACTATAAGCGACGTCATTCGACTTAACCTCAGCAGGAATATCCATTGAATGGCGCTCATGCTGGCGCACTGGCTTTGACGCAAAATGAGTCGGTGGACGTAAGAACAACAAAGCGGAAGGGGTCGATGCTTTGACGATAATCGTACTCTTAAACGCGACGATATGACCTAACTTGGTATTGGTAATGGCCCGCACAACAATTTCGGTGTTGCTCAGTTTGCGAATGATCAAGGCTTCTTTAGCCTTTGGTGGAAGATCTATGATAAGAAACTGTCCGGGCTTACAGCCGATATAGCTTGTAGAAAACAGATAGCGATCATCAGGGCCGAAGTGAATTGTCGCAGACAGTTTGGTTCCTGGGTGAAGCAGAGTGACCAGCTCTTCAATGGCGTCTTCGGTAATGGGCATTGGCGTACTGTGCGTGTGTATGTATATAAAAACTATACTGAATATAGCATTTATCTGCAGGAGTTAACGCTGAGTAATTGAGTTGACGCACATTTGAAAGGGGTAAAGTGCTCCGAAGAGCACTCTTTATCGGGCTAGCTTTTGGTGAGCACGTGAAAAATGTTCCGCGCAAAAAGCACCGACGATGGATAACTCGCCAGCCAAACAAATAGAGGCTGCTACTTCTGCTAATGCTTTGGCTTTCCCATTGCCAAATAGTCCCATAATATCAAGGCATGCCTTTTGACTTGGTAGGCCGGTGCCACCGCCTACTGTTCCGACCATAATATTAGGCAGTGTGACGCAGGCATAGAGCGCACCTTTATCTGTCAGCTCCATGCGAGTGATGCCAACGGCCGACTCAGAGACACACGCGGCATCTTGACCACAAGCAATGTACAGTGCAGCAAGCGCATTGGCGTAATGGGCATTTACTCCAATTCCGCCACTAAGTGCAGCGCCCGTTGTCGTCATTTGGCCAAACTCAACCATCTGTTCTGGCGTGGTATGTAAGTATTTCTCAACGAGTTCACGTTTTAGTATTACTTCTGCTGTCACTTTTTTGCCACGAACATGACGCAGAGTGTGCGCGTTAGGTTTTTTGTCTCCAGACAGGTTACCGTCAAGAAAAGACGTTTTGGGTACAACTGGCGAGTGCTCAAGAATGTAGTGATACACCTCATTTGTCGCGATTGTCACCATGTTTTGACCTGATGCGTCACCAGTGTGAAATTCGAATACTAAGTAAACGCGGTTGCCCTCAACATTGATGTTGATGTCATGCAGTTTTCCGTGCGATGTCGTAGATTCAGCTACCTGTTTAAAGTGATCGTATTGCGTAACAACCCAAGCAACAAATTGACCGGCTTGCGCAAGATTACTAAAAGCGAAAACAGGTGTGCGCGTTACCCCTTCATTAAGCAACATAGCGCTTGCTCCACCGGCCGCTGTAATCAACTGGGCTCCACGATTGTAAGAAGCAACCAATGCCGCCTCAGTGGTGGCAAGTGGGACTAAGTAATCCTCTTTAGCGTGCAGCCCATTCACTCTTAGAGGTCCAGCTAGGCCAACTGGCAGTTTTACAGTACCAATAAAGTGTTCGATATTCTTATTGTAGGCTTCTGCATTATCTAATGTGTGAGGGTCTAGCAACTGAGATTTATCAGTGATGGATTCTAGTTTTCCCCAACGCTTATTGAGCGTTTTTTCACTAATGTATGGGCTTGGTGTCAATCGAAGGGAAGGGCGCTCAAAACGAGAGCTGAGTAATTGTTCTAACTCGTCTGTAAGTGGACTTTGGGTAAAGCAAGATGCGCGACCACGTTGAGACAAATTTAATTTAGGCATAGCGAAATGAATAATAAAAGTTATCCGAGGATTCTAACGGCTTGAGCTGGGATAACAATAGCTGTTTATTGATTGCTACAAATTAGACGTGAATATCCAGTAGAGTACCGATCATTTCTTGGTCACGTTGTAGGACATTGGTACCAATCTTACTGTATTGGTTTGCTTGGTTGAGCTTAATCATGGAGTCAACGTAAGATGGGTCAGGCGTTTCTGGTGCTTTAAACTCGACTTTGTTGAAATCTAGAGACTGATCTTTTTGTATCGTAGATAGGGAAGGTTGTTGATTTATTTCGAGCGCAGCTTCTTCAGCCATCTTTGATGATTGCTCAATCAGTTGGTAACCTGGCTGAACTGAAGAAACGGTCATAAACTCCTCCTATACCTAAATATTAAGACTTGTTTGAGTTTTGAGCAAGTTGTGCTAAGAGAACAGGCTAGATATTAAGTTGAGCTCTTCTTCGGTAACTAACCGATCTTCTGTGTGCTCTAACGTGTTGTTTATCTCGCCTCGAAGCGCACGCAACTGTTGAGGTGACAGCGTGCTAATTTGCTTTTTGAACTGTTCAAATTGAATTTGGGTCATATCGTTACGCCTCCGAATCAAGTATTTTGATTGATCCGAAATTCGAGCGTTACCTCCCTTCACACTCATACTCCGGTAAATTCATTTGTATCCAGTCTAGGCAGTGGTGGTTAAGAAATGTCCGAATATTGTCAGGTAGTGTTAGCAGAAAGTGAAGGAGGTCAGGGCTGACCTCCGACGATTAAATAGACTAATAAATGAGCGATTAGTGATTCACACGAACTGCGAATTTAGTTGCTAATGAATGCAACTCAGGCAACATTCGATAGATAAGATAAAGCTGTTGCAGAACCATTTTGACCGAGCTGTCATCTTCTTCTCGCCACTCGGAAAGTCGTGACTCGAGGTTCGGATCATTAATGTCTGCGGTGTCGCAGCTATCGCTATGGCTGTTAAGTTGATTAAACAAGGCTTCCAAATGCTGGTGAATCGCACGATGTGCATCTAAGACGAGCTGGTGAGTATCTTCGTTATCTATACGACGACGATGTGCCCCAAGTGCCGAGATGTAACTTAACAAGGCATGGCTTAATGTAAGGAATCGAAAGCTCTCGTCGATGGCAGAGCGATACTTACCCGGCTCGGCAAGCATTGCGCTGATCGCGTTGGTTAAGTTTGCATCATGGTTGTGAGCATTACGACGCGCGATACGGTAGGAGAGGCTATCCTTCTTACCTATCCTGTACTGGCCGATGATCTGCGCGAGGTAATTTCGATTCGACTCGATGGTCTCTGCCATGACTTTATGTAAGCGTTTAGATTGCCAATCAGGAAGGATGAAGGCGACCGCACCAACCGCCAGAGCGCAACCGATCAAGGTATCAGCTAAGCGCGGCAATACTACGGCATAGCCTTCGCCCAATTGATTAAAACAGAACAGAACTAAAACCGTGATAAAGCCAGTAGCGTAACCATAGTTGGCTAATCTAAAGGCAAAGAAGGCAACGCCAGATAGAACAATGAATACCAACTGGCTTTCTTGTGATGGGAAGAAAGTAAGCAGAGGCACACCAATAAACAAACCTGCCAATGTCCCTATTACTCGGGCGACGAGTTTTTGCCTTGTTGCACTGTAGTTCGGTTGGCAGACAAACAGCGTCGTTAGCAGAATCCAATATCCGCGCTCAATGTCGAAACCTTGGATAATGCCGTAACCCAGAGTTAACGCTATCGACATGCGTATTGCATGGCGAAATAACATTGAATTTCGGTTGAGGTTTGACTTGATGCGAAGCCACATGGATTTAATGCCATGGGCTTCTGTGTCATCGAGTACATCTTCTTCTAACTTGTTTGCATCCGGGTTGTTGACGTTACTCAGCTGTTTTTCAACGGTGGCGAGGTTATTAAATAGATAGTTAAGTTGATTGATAAGCGAACGCCACTCATGTTTGTTCTGCTCTTTTAGAAAATTGAGGGAGTTCATCAGCTCATCAAGCGCAATGACTGACTCGTCACTGTGCTGGTATTCTTTACCCAACTGAATTGAGTTGGCGATATCGCGACAAGCTTTCGCTTGGCTTTCAAGTAAGTGTTTGAACCTAAATAAAACGTCAGAGCGTTCAAAGTGCAGTGAAAGCTCTTGATAGCGATAGTGACTGGAACTTATTCGCTCGTGAATGTCTTGAGCGAGAAAATAGGTATTCAAGAAACGGTCAGAAGCACCGTCTACATGTCCACGTTTAGAGCGGTTTAACAACGTCATCTTACAGGCGTTCAATGCGCTGACCGTGGCGGCATTCAACCTCGCTTCTTCTATACGGTGGGGTTGAGGCGTTAAGTTGGTTACTGGGTGAAACAACTGGCTTTTAGATTCTAGGTAATTTGCGAGCTGCAGAAATACGGTGGCAAGACTTTGCTGTACAGGCTGCATTGGCCAAAACGCTGACCAAATCATAGACATAAAGAAGTACCAAGCGGCACCACTGAGGAGCATCAACGGTTGAAACCAGAGGTTAGTGCTCTCGTGAGCCCCTAACATGGTGTAAATGGCAATCAGTAGTGAGCCAAACGCGATACTTGCGTAGCGTGGGCCGATCGCTCCCAACATAATAAAGCCAAAGGTGGAGACAAACAGGCCAGCCGCAAAAAGCGCGGGAGAGCCAAACAGAAGCTCGATAGAAAATGATGCGATAGCAAAGCAAACCAAGGTCAATGTCACGGCGATCAATCTACCGGTGAACTTATCGTCACTTTCAGCAAGCGCTGCCGCAATTACACCCAGAATTAAAGGAATGATCAGTGAGTTTAATTGGTAATACCATGGGGGTATGACGACACCAAGTAGCGTCACCAAGATCAAGAGACTGTAGTTGATGGTTTTATTGGCCCAGTAGAGCCGAAGCTGACTAATAATTTGCACAAGTTTTCTGCTTTTGGTTCGCGTTATTTGCATTCTAGCTTAGAGTCAATGGTAAACTTCTGATACAGATAAAGAAACCGCTTCGTTTGCTTATTGAATAGCCAACTAAGATCGATCGCAATGATATTGACACGATCTTTTCAAACTCCTGCTTGCTTGAGTTATGATAGCGCAATGAACACTAGGGATACGATAAGAATGCAGCTAACCGCGAACAAGACTGCACAGTTTTTAATTCAGAATGAATATCATCAAGTTCAACTTGAATCCGATTACCTTGTTTTAAGCTCAGATACGAGTGAAGAGCGCATTCCTTTCAATGTATGGAGCGGTAAAGTCAAACTTAAGCGAGGCGTCTTTTGGGGAGGTTTGCAATTTTTTGCTCACCCCGAAAATGGTGTTGAGCAGTCGTGGTTAGTACAGGGACTGGACTGGCAAAAATGCCGCGACTTTGCCCGATTTGCAGTGGCATCTTACCAAGAATGGCATCAAAACCAGTGCCAACAATTGGTTGAATACCTACCTAAGTGGCAAACCCAAGTTTCTGGATTTGTACGCCAACCCTCTTTTTTAAGTCACTCTAGTGTTAACGCTTGGTTGGACGAGCTTGAGCAAGATTTCCAAAAAATGGAAATGGATCTCGAAGATGCGCGGCTAAGAATGCCTGAACGCGTCGAGGAGCTTTTGCCGTGGATTGTTGAAACGGACAATACTTTGGCAAAACGCAATCAAGATTGGATGGTCAACGAGCTTGAGAATTGGAAAGTCCTATTTTCTCAAATCGAGTCTTCGCCACTTAACTTGACTCAGCAGCAAGCGGTATTGCTGAACGATGATAATAACCTTGTGTTAGCGGGGGCGGGCTCAGGTAAAACTAGCGTACTGACGGCTCGAGTTGCGTATCTATTGCAAAGTCACCTTGCGCAGGCAGAAGACATTTTAATGTTAGCGTTTGGCCGCGATGCTGCGAAGGAGATGAAAGAGCGTTTAAACACCAAAGTGGGCTTGGCCGCTGAAAACATCAAAGTGAATACCTTCCATCAATTGGGTTTGCAAATCTTAAAGCAAGTGGAAAGCAAAGAGATCGTCATTTCCCCTATTGCTTTGGACGATAAGCAGCGGCATGCCTGGTGTGTTGATTGGCTGAAGAAGCACTGGATGACGCCTACTGCGTTCAAGCGTTGGCAAAAACACCTTCAAAAGTGGCCAATCGCTTATCTCGCGGGTGATGACGAACTTGGTAGCCACGTTGAAAACCCAAAACTGATTTCTTGGTTGGAAGGGCAGTTATCACAGTTAAGTGCTTTAGGTGCTAGCAAGAAAGAGATACAACAGAAGCTGATCGAACACCCTGAATACACAAGATTAAACAGTGAGTTAGCGCTAGTTTGGCCTTGTTATACCGCTTGGTTAGACATGCTGAAAAGCCAAGGTCATATCGATTTTAATATCATGATTACTCAAGCAACGAAATGGGTAGAGAAGGGCAAGTTTCGCTCTCCGTGGAAATACATCATGATAGACGAGTATCAAGATATTTCTCCCCAGCGACTTGCGTTGATTGAAGCACTTTGCCAGCAAAATCAGCACCAAGATTGTGTGTTGTTTGCGGTTGGGGATGATTGGCAATCGATTTATGAGTTTGCAGGCTCTGATGTTGACCTGACCACTGGATTTGCACAGCGCTTCCCGCATTCGACTATCCATCATTTGGATACGACATACCGATTTAACAGCCAGTTAGGGGAAGTTGCTAATCGGTTTGTACAGAAAAATCCAGCTCAGTTAGAGAAAGATCTTAACAGTCATAAAGAGCAAAAAGCGAAGGCAGTGGTCCTTGCTCCGAGCGGCAATGTAGAGAAGATCTTGGATGACCTCAATCGCAAGGCGAAAGCAACACAAACCGTACTTCTGCTTGGAAGAAACCATTACCACAAACCTGAGCTACTGACGGATTGGCAAAAACAATTTGGCTTGTTGTCGATTGAGTTTATGACGTGTCATGCAAGTAAAGGCAAAGAAGCGGACTATGTCATTCTGCTTTCGGTGGATGAAGGGCAGTTTCCGGCCAGAGTGAAATCACTCCATTTAGATAAAGCTTTAACGCAGACGAGCGATCCATTCCCATATGCTGAAGAGCGCCGCCTTTTTTATGTTGGTTTAACTAGAGCGAAGAAAAAAGCGTGGGTAACGTATAAGGGAGCGGGTTCTACCTTTGTCAAAGAACTGATTGAAGACGACTATCCAGTCATTGTTCAGAAATAACGTTCAGAAATAACCAAGGAATAAGCATGAGTGGCCAGTACTGTATAACCTTAACGACGACCAACAACGAGGAAAACAAACAGAAGATCATTGATGTGGTACTCACCAATAGTCTGGCTGCTTGTATCCAAACTATGCCCATAGAAAGCCATTATGTGTGGCAAGGTGAAGTGTGTTGTGACAAAGAAACCCTCATTATCATGAAGACCAAGAAAGCGTGCTACGCGGAACTTGAACAGGTGATTGTGGCAAACCACGATTATGACACGCCTCAGGTGGTTCAAGTTCCATTTATAGAGGGCTATAACCCTTACTTAGCTTGGATTGAAGAAAACACGCGCTGCTGAATGGTTAACACAATCAGAGCGGTGACGGCCCCTAAAGTATCCATCAACATATCTTTTTGAGCATCCCATATGTCTCCTTGTGAGCCAAGAAATGCAATGCCTTCGTCACCACCGGCGAGGGCGGCATACCACCATTCAATAATTTCGTAACTTGCGGCAAGCGACATAATGGCAAACAGTGCAAAACTGACCGCATAGCCAAAGCTCATTCTGTTCTTCTTCATTAAGTATTCAGCAATTGGGTAGGCATACAAGCCGATCGAATAGTGTGCTACGCGATCAAAGTTGTTTCTATCTGAGCCAATGAAGTTGTTAAACCAATCGAACGGCACTTCAGCAAATGTGTACTTTGCTCCAATGGTATGCAAGGTCAGCCAGACAAACATCAAGCAATAAGCTGTGGTAGAAAACGTATATCTTACGGATATCGCCCATATGATCGCCAAAATACCGATTGCTGGAATGATCTCCGCGACCCAAACAGCGCGCGACATTGGGTCGAATGCAGAAAACATAAACACGAGCGTGTAACTGACAGTGAGCCACTTAAGAATAGAAGTTGGTTTGTTGTTCATTGTTTGTCTCGTTTCAAGATATGTTTAGTATCTTGCCATTCAATAAAACAGCGTACAATTAATTTTTGCTACTTATTCACGCTCACAAATAACAAAATGTGTTGAAAGGCATTTCTATCGCACAATTAAGCTCCAAACTCTCCGTTTCATTTCATCAAAGTTTGATTTACCTAAATGTCACACATAGAATCTCTGCTCTATTTTAATAACTAAAAAGTTAAAGTCATGAAACTGGAAACTGTCGATTATCTTGCTGAAGATGCAGCAGAGCAATTTGTTACGTCCCTGCGTGAAACCGGATTTGGCGTACTTAAAAACCACCCGATCCCAAAAGAACTGGTTGAGTCTATTTATGAGAACTGGTACCAGTTCTTTATGACTGAGCGAAAGAACGACTTTACGTTTAATGTTGAAACGCAAGATGGGTACTTTCCGCCGTCAGTTTCAGAAGTCGCGAAAGGGCATGAAGTTAAAGACATCAAAGAGTACTTCCACGTTTACCCTTGGGGTCAGATGCCAGAAGAGCTTAAAGAGCAGATCATGGACTACTACCAACGTGCGAATGCCTTCGCAGAAGAGCTGCTTGGTTGGGTTGAAGCCCATGCTCCAAAAGAAGTTCAAGAGAAGTTTTCTATTGCTCTGTCTGAAATGATTAACGGCAGCGACAAAACGCTATTGCGCGTACTGCATTATCCACCAATGACAGGTGATGAAGAACCAGGTGCTATCCGTGCGGCTGCGCATGAAGATATTAACCTGCTCACTGTGCTACCCGCGGCAAATGAGCCTGGACTTCAAGTGAAGGCGAAAGATGGTAGTTGGATTGATGTGCCATGTGATTTTGGTAACCTAATCATCAACATTGGTGATATGCTGCAGGAAGCTTCTGGTGGCTATTTCCCTTCAACGACGCACCGTGTAATTAATCCAACTGGCGCGCGCCAAGAGCAATCTCGTATTTCTTTACCCTTGTTCCTTCACCCTAAGCCAGATGTCGTGCTCTCAGAGCGTTACACTGCGCATAGCTATTTAATGGAGCGATTACGTGAGCTGGGTGTTATCTAGCCATTATTTTGCTCATAAAGCCAAGCTTCGTGCTTGGCTTTTTCGTTTCTAACGCTAGCTAGTTTCGCTTATCGCGGGTCGATCAGGGTAACACGTCCAGACGAGAGGTTAGCTTCTATGATATCAGGGAGTAATCTCTCAAAACGTTGTAAAAACAGTCTGAATCTGGCCGATAGGCTCGACAAATTCTCCCCAGTAGATTTCAATTAACAGTAAATGTTTTAAGTAGAAATCAATATGCCACAACAGACTGAACTTGCCGCTCAATTCCAGCAGTACATGGAAAACCCTTTACTGTGGCCCATCTTAGAGGTGTTACGTAAGAAACCAAGAGGATGGAAAGTTCATACCTTAGCTTCTCATCTAACTGAAATCGAATTGATGCCTATCTTAGATGCATGCGCTGAGAAAGATCTGTTTAAGCGCAATTTCCTCATCATGAATGCACTCTATCAATTGCAAGAGACCTTGTACCCGGATAACTGGTTGCAAGTCCAAGCGATGGATATTGTACTCATGCCGCAGCATCAAGTTTTTGGGCATGAAGTGGATCACCAGGATCCATTACGAGATTATTATTTGGACTGGCACAACTATGAAGCGGAAGAAGGTGAGGTTAAACGACTGTTGAACGAGTTCTGGACGCGTTATCGTGAGTTTGTTGGCGGGGTTGATGTTACTGACATGGATCGCGCTAAAGCGCTCAAGTTATTCGGTTTGCCGTACGATGCGAGCCAAAGTGAAATACGTAAAACGTGGCGTAAATTAGCGCTTAAATGGCACCCGGACAGAGACAACGGCGACAGTGATCAGTTTAGAGTGCTGTGTGAAGCTTGGAACATACTCAGGCACTAATCAACAAAAAAGCGCTCACTGAGCGCTTTTTTACTAATTGATAGCGGACTATCGAGCGGGTTTAAATTGAGTTTTACGCATTCGGTTTAGCGCTGCCATAACATCCAGCGTACGCGGTTTTGCTAAATCACCTTGGTTGGGCATATTTGCTGACCAATCGCTTGCAAGAATGGCGTCAATGTCTTTCGCTGGGTTAGTAGACCAACCCGGTTGTTGAGCGAGTTGAAACCAAAGCCAACCAATAGCGTTAACTTCACTGCTCGACTCCAACTGCTCTAACGCATTGAGATCGGTGAACTCTTTACCAAACCTTAGTGAGTCTACGCCTTTTGCGGAAACTCTAAACTTTCCATCCGCCAGGATTTTTTGTAACGCCGCACAATTTATCGAGCGAGGGCGGAATGTTGCTAATGGTGTCTCACATTCATTATGGCGCTCGGTTGGGTGCTGTTGGATTACCTGTTTTGCCTTTTCGGTAACATCGACCGCTTGGTAGTCATGCATTTGTATGACAGTATCAGCAACATCAAGGTAATCACCTGAGCCGCCCATCACGATGATTGTCGATACATCAAGCTCGTCTCTTAACTGCCCGATACGATCAACCAGTGGTGTAATGGGTTCATCGCCTTTACTCACTAACGCTTGCATTCGCTCGTCTCTGATCATGAAGTTAGTCGCGGAGGTGTCTTCATCAATCAATAAAGCGCGCGCACCAGCTTCAATCGATTCCTGTAACCAAGCGGCTTGAGAGGTAGAGCCCGATGCATCTTGGGTGGAGAAATCTGCCGTATCTTTATCCATTGGCAGATGGTTAATGTAGTTTGATAAGTTTAAGTTATGTACACAGCGGCCATCTTCAGCGCGAATTTTCATTGCTGCTTGATTTGATACGATAGTTTCGCGTCCGTCACCAGGAATGTGGTTGTAAATCGAACGTTCAATTGCGGTAAGCAAGGTTGATTTGCCATGAAAGCCCCCGCCAACGACCAGCGTTATCCCTTTTTTGATACCTAAGCCAGTCACTGGACCTTGGTTTGGAGTCTCGATGGTGACTTGTTGCGATTTAGGTGCTTTAAATTCAATCGCTTCTTTCATCGGTAAGTCACAGTTACCTGCGATACGAGGTAGCACTGAGCCATTACCTACAAAAGCGACCAATCCAAGTTCATCCAATTTATTGCGCATGTGCTCTTGGTCTTCGATTACTTGGCAATGATGAATGAGCGCATCTTTATCCAGTTCTCGCTCTAGTGTGGCTCTACGAATGTATTTAGGCAGGTGGAAAGTAAGTAAATTGTCGGCTTTCTTACCAAGTACCGATCGCCCTTCAGCAGGTAAGTTAATGCGGAACCTAAGTTCGATGCCTTGTTCTGTAAATAGCACTGCCGTGCTGTCTAGCACCGTTTGTCCGGTGAGGGCAATGCTCACACTGGGTTCTTGTTTCGCCAATTGAGCGAACTGGCGAGCAATAAAGTCACGTGCAGCGATTTGGTAGGCTGGGGATTGCTCGGTTAGCCATTGCAGTCCAGTCACAGACCACGGTCTGATGGCTCGAACTCGAGACGCGGAAGCATAAGGGTCGGCTTGGACGTAATCAATATGGAAAATGAAGTCGCTAAAATCGTATTGGCCTTTGATTTGTTGGTAGGCACGATAGTTCTGTTTTTCAATTTTTTTTAGGGTCGCAGTTAACTGGTCCATAAAACGTTCACAAGCTAAGAATAAAGGCCGGAATTATATACCTATTAAGGAGACAAATGCGAGTAAACTCGGGGGTAGGAAAGGGGAAAGTCGCGATGGCAGTGGCTCGCTATGAGCCACCCATTTCCATCACAATGCTTTTTGATTGTAATCGCCAAGAGAAATCACGTTCTGCTGGAGAAAGCTAGACTCAAATACGTCGCAAGGCATAGGTTTACCGTAAAGGTATCCTTGAGCAACATCGCATCCTTCTTCGATAATAAAGGCTTCGTGGCTCTCTTTTTCTATGCCCTCGACCGTGACTTGCAGCTCTAATTTTTTAGCGATGTTGATAATAGAGCGGACAATTTCTCGGTCTTCGACGCTGTCATCCAACTGGTGAATAAAACTTTTGTCCACTTTAATGGCATCAAAAGGGAACTTCTTCAGGTAATTGAAGGAGGCATAGCCAGTTCCGAAATCATCTAGTGACAATGTCACTCCAATCTCACTCAATGCTGTTAAGGTATTGCGTGCCACCACTTCATCCGCGATTAAACCGCTCTCGGTTACCTCTAACTCAAGATAATGAGCTGGGAGCTGGTAAGTGGTTAACAAATCGCTGACTTGGCTTACGAACTGCGGGTTTTGCAATTGCACGGCTGATACATTCACACCTAATTTAAAATCAGCAACGTGGTCGACCCATTCGGCGGCTTTCTGTATGGCGGAGCGGAGCACAAAACTGCCCACTTCAAAAATTAACCCGTTCTGCTCGGCTAGGTGAATCAGCGTCTCGTTAGAAATGTCGCCAAGTACAGGGTGACGCCACCTTAAGAGAGCTTCCGCACCCAGCCACTTGTGCGTGGTTGGTGTGACTTTGGGTTGAAAGTAAAGCAGCAAGTCATCATTTCTGACCGCTTGTAGCAAGTAGCTTTCTAGCTGATTAATGTGTTTTTGAATGTCTGAGATGTCTTGCGAGTAGAAGCTAAACTTGTGTCCGGAATCTTTACACGATTGCATAGCTTCAACGGCGTACTTGAGAATACTTTGTCCGTTCAAGGTGTCTTTTGAAGTGGCGATACCAATGTAGCTGTGTAGATGAAGCTTTTCACCTTCGATATCAAACTCAGACTGGCTTACCTCAATGAGTTGTCCACAAAGTGTATGGATATCGACGTCTATCTGCGACGAGGTAAAGATAAAGGCCAGATCGGTAGAGGTTGGACGAGCGGTCACGACGTCATAGCTCGATAAATCTCCGAGCTTTTTGTGGAATTGGACCAGTATATTTTCCCATGCCCCATAGCCATACTTAGATTGTACTCGGCGGCCATTGGCAAACCCAACATGGACAACCGCGACCTGCTTCGAAGTATGCTCTGAAACCGTGTTAAGTAACGAGTCAGTCTCGTGTTCAAGAGCCGCGCGATTCAAAAAGCCAGTACCTAGGTCGTGTCTTTGCTGATAATGCACTTTTTGTTCAGCGGCTCGTCGTTTGTCTATTTCGACATTTAATTCGTAGTTGAGGTCGACAAGATCTTTCGTCCGAGTGTGAACACGCGATTTTAACTCATCGTTAAGCTGCTTAAGCTTGTGGTTTTGATACAGTGTTTTTAGGTGCGCATCAATTGAATCTCGAAACGACTCGAGTAAATCTTGATAGGTCTGGTTGAGATGATTTTCTTTCGAGTCAAGAATGCAGATCGTGCCAAATACTTCGCCGTTAGGCCAAGAAACGGGCAGGCCACAATAAGCCACTAGGCCGAACTTCATATCGGGATTGTTTTGCCATTCAGGGTCCACCAGCGCATTCGGAACATGCAGCTTTTGGCGCGAGTTCACTACAGCTTCACAGTAAAGGCCTTGATTTAGTGGTTCTGCGTCTCCGGGAGAGTAAGGGTGTTCGGCATTGTTGTTGGCAGCAAAAACTTCAATTTGCTTGTCATCGATGCGCATAACGAGGGCTGCGGGTACAGAAATAATCTCAGCAAGCAAATTAACTATTTTCTGCCAACTCTCGAGCATATCATCTGGGATGCTGATGTTGGCAGTGATGATTTTTGACATACTTAGTCCCTGTGGGCTGTAGCTTTTGATACGAGCCTTCCTTGCTCTACTTTTAATGATAGACGCTATTTTGTAAACGCAACGGGCGAACGCCCCTATTTGTCCTAAAAATAAGAATGCCTGATAGAACCGATAAAAAAAAGCCTTCGTATCAACGAAGGCGAAAAGCTTAATATAAGTCTACAAAAATAAGAAACCTTCAATATCAATTCGTTCTATTTATGAATGACTCAATATCTACCGCTTCGGAGTAATTGACATTACTAAAGCCAAATCCATTCAGGTTGAGGAATTCTTGTTTAAAACCGTGATAATCTGCCAGTGAAGTAAAGTTTTCAGCGTTGAGCTGGTCAACTAACGTGTTCACTTTTGACTGAGTATCAGCATCGAGCTCCCACTCATCCATGCGAATCAAGCGTTCGCAGTCAACGGGTACTTTGTTCCCTGCATACAGCTTATCGCTAAACAAACGCTGCATTTGCTCTATACAGCCTTCATGTGTTCCTTTCTCTTTCATTACTTTGTACAAAGCAATGATGTAAGGGCTAAGCCCAGGGATAAAGACACTGGCTTTGGTCACAAGCGCTTTACACACCGTGGCGTAGGCGCCACCCTCAAAGTTTGCCAGCTTTAGGTTCAAAGAGTGGCTGGTTTGATGCAAATCTATCTTGGCTCTACCCAGAGTGCCGTCAAGATAAATAGGGTGGGTGAGCGCTGGCCCCATGTAAGAAAAGGCGATTGTCCTACAGCCATGAGCAATGGATTCTGAATTGATGAGACGATCGACCCAAGCTTCCCAATCTTCACCACCCATTACTTTGATGGTTTGTTCGGCCTCTTCATTGCTTGCCGCTTTAAGCTTGCTAGTATGCCAACTATCATCTTCTAGCATGATCGTTGCACCCGAGACATCTTGGTCGATGGGCTTAATCGCGGAGCGCCACATTTCTCCTGTTTCAGGGTTAGGCCTAACCCCGCTAGCAACGCTGTATATGATGAGATCCACTTCTCCTTCAAAGTAAGTCTCGATTGCTTCGACTACCTCATCTTTGACCGATTTAGAGAAGGCATCACCTTGGATATTGATCGCCAATCGACCTTCTTTTTCTGCGTTCTTCTTAAAGGCGATGTTGTTGTAGAAGCCTGCAGAGCCGACACCTTTGTTTGAAGGGCCCCGCTCGAAAGAGACACTGATGGTATCCGCTTTGGCCCCACCGAACGTCAGTGCTGTTCGTGCTGCCAGACCAAACCCAGACGACCCGCCAATAATCAGAACTCGTTTAGGGCCTTGGCTGATCTGCTTGGCTTGCTTTACGTATTGAATTTGTTGAAGAACCGCTTGTTCACAGCCGTAAGGATGCGCCGTTTTGGCCACCACGCCTTTGATAACTGGTTCAATAATCATAGTTTAGTCCTTTACCAACGGGGATTGGACCAGATTAACGTAAAGCTAGGTAAATTTTATTGAGCTAGACCAACTAGAGGTGATTAATTAGTTCATTGGCGACAAAATCGGCAATCCAAGGTTGTGCTTCGGGCTTCGGATGTAAGCCGTCATCCATCATCCACTCAGGGTTGATGATGACACCTTCCAAAAAGAAGGGTAACAATGCGACGCCTGATTGCTGAGCGGTCGCAGGGTATAAATCGGAAAACGCTTGAGTGTAGCGCTTTCCATAGTTTGGTAGTACATGGATTTGCATCAATAGCGGTGTGGAATCCGACTGACGAATCATGTTGATGAGTTGCGTTAGGTTCGCTTGGATAAGTTTCGGTGGAAAGCCTCTTAATCCATCATTGGCACCAAGCTCGATAAGCACATAGTCAGGTTGATGTTGGGTGAGTAACTGAGGCAAACGGGATAGGCCGTTGCCAGTAGTGTCTCCAGAAATACTGGCATTCACTACTTCGACTGACTTGCCTTTTGATGCCAACACATTTGGCAATAAAGAAGGCCATGCTTTTTCGATTGGCATTTGATAGCCTGCACTAAGGCTATCACCTAAAATCAATAATTTGCTTGCACTGGCTGGAAGAGTGAAAACAAGAACTAAAACAAGGGAAAGTAATCGAAACATGCAAACATCCGTAATCAAAGCTAACTCTGTATCTAAAGTAGTCTCTACTAATCAAGAACAATTAACAATCCTCGAGAATGTAAATCTTGATATCAAAGAGGGTGAAAGCGTCGCTATTGTCGGAAGCTCGGGGGCGGGTAAATCCACGCTAATGACTTTAATGGCCGGGCTAGATGTACCGACCACTGGAACGATTGAGCTAATGGGTAAAGAGTTGTCACAACTTGATGATGAGGCTCGTGCTGCTATTCGAAGTGAGTCCGTCGGTTTCGTATTTCAAAGCTTCCTATTAATTCCCAGCCTGAGTGCGCTTGAGAACGTCACGTTACCTTGCCTACTTAAAGGTGAAGATGAGGATATAGAGCGCGCAAAGGCCTTGTTGTCATCGGTGGGACTAGAACATCGTATGGATCACTCACCAGCACAACTGTCCGGTGGTGAACAACAGCGTGTTGCGCTCGCCCGTGCTTTTATGATTCAGCCTAAGGTTCTGTTCGCAGATGAACCAACTGGCAACCTCGACCAACAAACGGCGGAAAAAGTGATTGAGCTGCTGTTTGAGCTAAACAAACAGCATGGCACAACGCTAGTATTGGTAACCCACGATATGAAGCTGGCGGAACTGTGCCAACGACGTATTCGAATGCAAGCAGGGCATTTGGAGGAAGCGTAAATGGAACAACAAGCAAAAACGCTCAACCGTCGATTGTTTAGTTGGAGTTTGAGTGAGATCCGTCATGGGCAACTTTGGCCGGTTTCTATCGCGTTAACTCTGATTATTGCCTGTATTTTTGCCCTGACAGCACTAGCAGAACGGATG
The DNA here is from genome assembly GCF_000189275.1 of Vibrio sinaloensis DSM 21326. Taxonomy (GTDB): domain Bacteria; phylum Pseudomonadota; class Gammaproteobacteria; order Enterobacterales; family Vibrionaceae; genus Vibrio; species Vibrio sinaloensis. The sequence continues at coordinate 62,833 of NZ_AEVT01000057.1, forward strand.
GAGCAGGTTGTAGTCAAACAAGGTAAAGATGCTTTAACGGCAGATACAGTGTTTGTCTCATCGAACCCGGTTCCTGAAACATTGCTCTCAGCTGTGAATGCTCAAGGGTTGACTCACTCCCTTCAAACTCGCTTTGCAACCATGGCGTTCAGTGATAATGGCATGAAGCTCATCACGGTAAAGTCGGTGGATAGTCAATACCCATTGCGCGGTCAAATGCGCTTGTCGGACGACAATCAAGAGTTTAGCCAGGTTTCTCCGGGAGAGTTATGGCTGGATGAACGTTTATTTTCTCAGTTGAATGTTGAAGTAGGTGACGCTGTCACCGTAGGTGATGCTGACTTCACCGTAACGGGTCGAATTGTTGAAGAACCAGGGTTGAGCTTCAACCCGTTCCAGCAAATGCCAACCGCTTTCATTCACTCAGACGACTTAGACAAAACTGGCGCGGTTCAATTGGGTAGCCGAGTACGATTCAACTTATTCATCAATGGTGAAGAAGCACAGATCGAACAAACTAAGCAAGCGGTGACGTTAACGCCGAGCGATCGTTGGAGAGACCAAAATAGTGCCAGCCGCACAAATGAAGTCTTCCAGCGTACCGAGCAGTATCTATCACTCACTGTTGCGATCGTCGTTATCATGGCAGCAACGACCTTGGTATTAACGTGTCAGCACTATGTATCAACGCGTCGTAAAACGATTGCTATGCTGAAAAGCTTAGGTGCGAGCCGGAACTGGATTGCTCGTTGGCTATCAATACAGGTTGTTATCTTAATGGTAACGGCAACTGTGCTGGGTGTTGCAATTGGGGTCGGCTTAGAGGTGTTGCTCCGAGTCCCGTTGGTCGATCTATTGCCAGACCCATTACCGAGTTATGGTGTTACCCCTGCGGTTATTGCTGTCGCTACCAGCGTATTGATTGCAGTACCAGCCCTAGGCATCCCGTTATTAGGGCTATTAAACGTAAATGCGGCTAACGTGATGCAGGAAGACGCAAGCTTTAACAACGGGAGATCATACCAATGGCTGGTGTTGGTTCCTCTATTACCTATGATCATTGCTTACCATCAAAATACACTGGTTTGGATAGTGTTAGGTGGCATTGTGGTGCTGTTTTTTGTTTTGGCACTTTGTAGCTTGTTATTGACTAAGGGCTTAGCAAGAGTTCCACTTTCTACGTCAGTCAAATTGGCACTCAGCCGTATCAACCGCTCTTCTCTTGCGACCGGTATTCAGTTTGGGGCGTTAGCGCTCTCTCTAATGCTTCTTGCGGTCATGTGGCTGGTGAGAACCGATCTGCTGACAGATTGGCAAAGAACTTTGCCTGCTGATGCACCGAATGCTTTTGCGTTGAACATCGCCCCTTATGAGAAAGATGCGTACTTAGAGGTCCTTGATGGTAATGCTATTGACCGTTCAGAAGACTACCCAATTATTCGCGGTCGATTAGCAAAAATTAATGATGCTGATGCCAAAGAGTATGCTGGGGAAGGGAGCGAAACGGATGCGTTAAGTCGAGAGATTAACTTTACCTTTGCGCAAGGGATTCCAGCCCACAATGAACTGCTCGAAGGTCAATGGACACCAAGCAATGGTGTCTCGGTGGAAGAGGAAGTGGCAAGCGAGCTTGGTTTAAGCATCGGCGACAAGCTTGAGTTTGTGATCAACAGCCAAACGGTAAGCGCCAACGTCAACTCGATTCGCCATGTTGAGTGGCGTGACATGAAACCGAATTTCTATTTTATCTTCACACCTGATGTGTTAGAGGCGATCCCTGCAACGTATTTGGTGAGTTTCCGTTTAGAAGATAAACATAATGATCTAATTGGCGAGCTTTCACGTAATCATCCAACGGTCAGTCTTATGGACATTCGGAGCATGGGGGCAAAAATTCAAGAACTGCTTACCCAGATCGTCTGGTCTATTACGGTATTGGCTGCGCTTGGTGTTGTTGCTGGGGTTTTGCTTATCTTTACATTATTACGGTTAAGCCTTGGTCAACGACAATCGGAAATCCAGCTTTATCGAACTTTAGGGGCGAGTAAAAGACGCGTTACGAGAACCATTTGGGCAGAGTATGGAATCATGTCACTGATTGCTGGTCTCATTGCAGCGATAGGGGCTGAAATTGTCGTTGGAGCACTGATGACGTTTGGATTTGAGCTTGAACCTAGCTTACATCTGAACCTCTGGTTAGCGTTGCCTGTACTTACGTTTATCACGTTAGCGTTAGTTGTTAACAGTATGATTAAACGTCTACTAACCCCTATAAATAAAGCATTTAGCTGATGTTGTTCAGGTTGGCTTGTCCACTTATCCACAAAAACGGTGGATAAAGTTTGGGATAAGTCAGCCTGTAGATAACTCGAATATTGTCACAGCCCTTGTGTGGGTAACGTATCAGGGAGATTTGTTATTCACACCGACAATAAATGCAGATTTCTTAAAATTTAAGTCAAGCGGTTTTTTCATTTTTTTGCCATGAAAATGCAATCGATTTTCCTTGCAAAAATTGTGTTTTTCTTCTCCCTTCGTTAGCAGTAAAATGCACTTAGAATGAATGGATTACCCATATAAATGCAGTCTCAATACTCACAACTCAGTGCATCTTCCGTTGCCATTATTGGTGGTGGTATCGCAGGTGCGACCGCAGCGGTTCACTTCGCTGAACTTGGACTTAATGTTACTTTAATTGAAAAGAAACCTAGCCTTGTTTCGGGGCCGCCCATTTGTCATCTTCATGCTGGTGGAAATTTGTACAGAGAAATTTCTACTGAGCAATGTTTAGAGCTTCTCAAGCAGTCGATCGATACCGCTCGCTTGTATCCGCAAACCATCAACAATCGTCCGACTGTCATTGCTGTACCATATGCGGATGGCGGAACGCCTGAAGAGTTGTATGAACGCTTGATTTCAATTCAAAGTGCCTACAAGCAACTTGTGGTTGAAGATGAGCGCAATAAAGTATTGGGAGAGCCAGAAGACTACTATCGCTTCTATTCGCGCAACGAGATTGAAGCGTTAGCAGAAAAGCAGCAGCCAGCAGAGCCAAAAACGTTTGATGACTGGATGATCCCATTCGCAAAACATGCAGATTTAAACAGTCTGCGTTTTCCGGTTGTCGTTGTACAGGAGCCGGGTTGGAGCGTATTTCGTATTGCCGCATCTGCAATGTTGACTCTTGAGCAGCGTAGTAACTGTCAGCTTATGCTCGGCACAAAAGTTGTTGATCTCAAAGAGCAAGACGGCTGGTTAATTGAATGCCAAACCGAAGCTGGGGAACGTACCTCAGTAAAAGCTGATTTCCTAATTAATGCTTGTGGTTACGAAACTGGCCATATTGACGATCTTGCGGACAAGCCACGAGATAGATTGGTTGAGTTCAAAGCGGCGTACGTGACTAAATGGCCAGAATGCCAAGACCTGTGGCCTGAAGTTATTTTCCACGGTCCAAGAGGGACGCCTAACGGCATGGCCCAGTTAACCCCTTATCCCAACGGTGTTTTCCAACTGCATGGCATGACAAAGGACATCACCTTGTTCGATGAAGGCTTAGTCGCTTCTTGCTCGGGCTCTTCACAACCTAAACTGCCAAACAAGTTGGAAAAGAAGATCATTACCGGTTGGGATGAGGCGACAGTGCTTGCACGTTCACGCAGAGCGATTGAGCACATGGCTCGTTTCGTTCCTGATTATAAACAAGCACACGAGTTCGGTACGCCGTTGTTTGGTGCTCAACAAATTCCGGGCAATGATGAAACGTTACGTGCTGCAGACGTTACGTTTTCAGGCAAGAACTATGCTCGCATGGAAGTGGTCAAAGGCTCTTCTGCATTAGAAGCTGCGATTAAAATGGTTGAGCATTGGAATTTGTATCGTTATGAATCGCAGTCGGTTGAGGCGTTGCATCCAGTGACTATGTCTTTAGACGCGCAAGCGGTAGAAAGAAAAGCAAAACAAATTGCCGAAGACAGGGCTTATCCGCAAGAGTTGGCTGAGTACTATGGTATGTAAATCGAAAAGGTAAAGGGTAAACGGGCTAAACAACAGCCCGTTTTTTATTGGTTCAGGTTCACTTTTAGATTCGGCTTATTCTAATAGCCAAAGAATCGAGCCCATTGGCCCCAAACATCCTGCAACCCCAACAAGTCACCCTTCACAAAACGGACCTTTTGGCCGGGCTTAGCTTGAGCCAATCGCGGTAAATCGATACGTGCTACACAACCAAACTTAGGGTAACCACCGATGGTTTGTCGATCATTAAGCAAAATGATCGGTTCTCCGTTTGGGGGGATCTGAATGGCGCCCAAAGCGATGCCTTCGCTAAGGTATTCTTGATTCGGAGGTAACACTCGACCGCCAGTAAGCCGATAGCCCATTCGATCGATAAACTGGCTCACTTCAAATTCCTGTGCGTAAAAAGCGTTGATCTGATCTTGTTGAAAATCACCGATTTGATAGCCTTCTATCACCCTTAGCTCTAAAGTGAGGTCATAATCAGGCTTGTACCTGAAGGTCATTTGTAGCGGCTTATTGTCGACCAAATGAGGTTTGATGGGCAATCTATCTCCCTGAGCTAAAGGCAGGCCACGCTCGATACCTCCGAGTTGGTCACGTGCGACAGCAGAGCTACTTCCAAGTTGCTTGGGCACTTGAAATCCATGCTTAATCGCTAGGTACGCGCGTAAGCCATTCTTTGGTAATCCAAACGTGAGGCGCTGTCCCGGTTTGGCGGCAAAAGAGCTCCAATTTTTAATTGGCTCGTTATCGAGTTTGGCATTAAGGTCACCACCTGCAATTGCGAGCTGGCAATGATGGTTTATCTGAAACTCAGCCTGACCAAGAGTAATTTCAAGGGTCGGGCAATTGACGTGATTGCCTAACAAATGGTTGGCCCAACTGTATGCGTAGTCATCTACCGGGCCGCCTTGCGTAATACCAAAATGAGCTAAACCGAAGCGACCAAAGTCTTGAATCAGGGTTTGTTGACCGGGTTTCACAACGGAAATGGATTCGTTCAAGTTCATTGCCACTCCTTGTCAAATTTTCCACCTAATTCTTCGAACTCACTGCGGCTAATAGACTCGAATTTGATCTTGTCGCCAATTGAGAAAGGCAGTACCGAAGCACTTGTGGGGTCATAAAGATCGAGAGGACAATTGCCGATAATATTCCAGCCACCAGGAGATTCACTTGGGTAAATAGCGGTTTGGTTATTCGCTATTGCGACACTTCCTTTCGCCACTTTGAGCCTTGGCGACGTTTTTCGCGGTAATTGCAGGGAGGGCGAAACGTCGGTCAAAAAGGCAAACCCAGCGGTAAAACCAATTGCCCCAACACTGTATTCTGGTTCGCTATGCAGCTTTATCACATCTTCTAAGCTTACACCTTGCTTTTCATACTCAATCAGATCTGGACCAACTTCTACGTGGTAATACACAGGTAATTTAATCGTGTTCGTTTGCGGCTGTTCAGGTAAATGGAGTAAAGATTCCGTCACTATTTTTTCTAGGTATGGAATGAATTCAAAAATGGAAACTCGGTGAGGCAAATAGTCAATTAAGATGGTATTGAAAGATGGAGTGACATTCAT